>JBFWTJ010000205.1:0-7376 GCA_050247895.1 Acidimicrobiia bacterium | reverse complement strand
GTCGCAGGGCCGCCAGGGTGTCGGGTGGGTCCGGGAACCTGTCGTGGTCGAAGCGTGCGATCGTCGAGGACCGGGTCTGGCGGGCCATCGTGCCCTCGACGTCGGCCATGATCGGCAGCAGGAGCCACACCGAGACCAGGACGCCCAGCACCCCGAGCCCGGCGCCCGCCACGCGGTCGGCCTGGCGGACCGGCCCCGGGGGCAGGGCCACGTGGAGCCGGCTGCCGACCAGCAGCCCGAGGCCCTGGCCGACCAGCGCGCCGCCCACCAGGGTGCCGACCGCGAGCAGCAGCAGGACCGCGGGCCGGGCGTCGTCCACCGAGCCGAGCAGGTGGGGCAGCACCCGGGCCGCGGCGTAGATGCCCAGCGCCGTGCCGGCCCACGAGGTGAGCCGGGCCACGAAGCCCAGGCGGAAGCCGACGATCCCGGCGGCCACGATCGTCACCAGGAGCAGGACGTCGAGCGAGCTCACGCCGGTCGCCGCGGTGGGCGGGGGTCAGTCCGCCCGGCCGAGGAGCCGGGCGTGGGTCAAGAAGCCCGTGTGGGCCACCATCCGGTGGTCGGGGCGGATCGACTGGCCCTCGATGTGCCAGCTCCGGTTGAGCACCTCGACGGTCTCGGCCACGCCGAAGGGGCTGCTGGCCAAGGTCTCGCGCAGCTGAGACGCCTGGAGGATCGTGGGCGTGTAGGCGACGAGGATCCCGCCGGGGCGCAGGGCCCGCACCGCGTGCTTGACGACCTGCCAGGGTTCGGGGAGGTCCAGCACCACCCGGTCGAGGTCGGTCTCGTCGATCCCGGCGTAGCAGTCCCGCTCCTCGACCCGGTAGCGGTCGAGGACCTCCTCGCCCAGGAAGGCGGTCACGTTCTTGCGGGCCCGGGACGCGAAGTCGGAACGCAGCTCGTAGCCCACCACCTCCGCGCCGGCGCGCAGCAGCGTCATCGACAGCGCGCCCGAGCCGACCCCCGACTCGAGGATCCGGGCACCGGGGAACACGTCGGCCAGCATGAGGATCGGCCCGAGGTCCTTCGGGTAGATGACCTGGGCGCCGCGGGGCATCTTGAGCACGAACTCCGACAGCGTCGGGCGCATGGCCGTGTAGGTCACGCCGTAGGTGGAGCGGCAGGAGACGCCCTCCTCCCGGCCGATCAGCTCGTCGTGCGGGAGCACGCCGGAGTGCGTGTGGAACTCGCCGCCGGCCTCCAGGGTCACCAGGTAGCGACGGCGCTTGGCGTCCACGAGCAGGACCTGCTCGCCGGCCCGGAGGGGACGGCTCACCGCCGGGTCTCCGCCAGGGTCACCGGCACCGCCGTGGCCCGCTCGGCCAGCCGGCAGAAGGCGCACACGTCCCCGGTGGTCGGGGCCCCGCAGCTCGCGCAGGGCCCGAGCGCCTCCCGCTCGACCTCGGCATCGGCGTCGAAGCGGGAGGCGGCCCGTCGCAGGAAGCCGAAGTAGAAGTCGTGCTTGGTGCCCGGCGAGCGCTCCTCCACGGCGTTCAGCGCGTCCTTGTAGCCGAGGTGGCGGTTGCCGGTCGCCATCGGGCACTCCTCCACGAGGTAGTCGATGCCCCGCAGCACGCAGTAGGCCGCGGTCTCGCGCTCGGCCAGGCGCACCAGGGGCTTGACCTTGCGGGGGAAGCCGTCACGCTCGGGCAGCACCGGTCGCTGCCGGCCCAGGTAGTCGGCCTGCCAGCGCAGCACGTTGCCGAGCAGCACCGCGGCCTCGTCGTCGAGGTTGTGACCCGTGGCCACCACGTCGTAGCCGCCCCGGCGGGCGGCGTCGTCGAAGAGGTGGCGCTTGGACAGCCCACAGGCGGAGCACGGCACCCGGCGGGTGGCGCGGGCGCCCGAGGGCACGTCGAAGCCGTGATCGGCCCGCAGGTCGGTCTCGATCAGCGTCGCGCCCCGCCGGCGGGCGTAGGCGCGCGCCGCCTCGGCGGAGGCGGCGCTGTAGTCGCCGATGCCCAGGCCCACGTAGTAGCCGTCGGCCTGGTGGCCGAGGTCGAGGAGCACGTCCCACAGGGCCAGGGAGTCCTTGCCGCCCGACACCGCGACCAGGACCCGCTCCCCGGGGCCGATCATGGCGTGGTCCTCGATGGCCCGGGCGACCTGGGTCCGGCACATGCGCAGGAAGTGCTCGGCGCACAGGTTCGCGTTCTGCCGGCGGACGTCGATCACGGCCGGACCCTTGCAGACGGTGCACTTCATCGGAACGTCACCCCGCGCCGCCCGAGATCACCGGGCGGATCTCCACCACGTCGTCGTCGGCGAGCAGGACGTCGCCGGGCACCAGCGTGTCACCCCGGATGACCAGGACGGACTCGCGGTTGAGCTCCAGGCGCTCGAGCAGGACGTGCACCCGCAGGGGACCCTCGACCTCGACCTCGCGGGTCGGGTTCCGGAGCCGGACCCTCATCGCTTCGGGTCGAGGTTGCTGATGACCAGCGAGGTGCCCGGGGGGAGCTCCTCGCGCAGGATCACCCGCTCGTCGCGGCCGATGATCCGCCGCGCGACCGACGCCCCGACCATCAGCACGGCGAGGCGGGACCAGCCTCGTCCCGACCCGGCGAGGGCCTTGGTCGTCACGTAGCGGCGCACGAGGCCGCGGCGGCGGGCGGAGCCGCGTCGACGGGCCATCAGAGCCGGCGGATCTCGACGATGGTGCGCTTGTGCTTGCCCCGGCGGCGTCCGACCAGGAAGGCCAGGACCACCACCCCCACGGCCACCGCCGCGCCCACCGTGGCCAGGGTCGAGCGGGCCGAGGCCGCCGTCTCGCTCAGGTCGCCCTGGAGCTCGCGGAACTTGCGCTCGAGGTCGTCGCGGGTGACCCCGGTCCCGGTGGTGGTCGACGTCGTCGTGGTCATGCTCCCGGCCCCTTCCGGCGGGTGATGCGGCTCAGGGCCAACGCCATCAGGACCACCCCGCCGAGGACCACGATCACGTACGGGAGCCAGGAGAGGTTGCCGGTGAACCTCGAGCCGGTCTCGGTCTGCAGGGCTCGCAGGGCCGACAGGGCCAGCAGGACCACGCCGATGCCGAGCATGAGCGCGCCGCCCACGCCGTAGCCCACGAAGCGGCCCAGGTCCTTGATGGGGTCGATCGTCTGCTGGCGGGCGTAGGTGGTGGCGAGCTCCCAGAGCTCGCTGGCCACCTCGGGGACGCTCTTGGACGGGGAGTCGGCCACGGACCGCCCACGCTACTACCGACCGAGCTCCGCTTCGAAGACACCGCAGTGCTCCTCGAGCAGCTCGTGGAGGCCAGCCAGGCGCTCGCCCTGGCTGGCTGCGCCCAGCAGGCGGTGGCGATCGAAGGTCGAGATGGGGGCCAGGGCCAGCGCTTGGTAGCCAGCGACCAACGGGTCGTCGGCCAGCTCGACGGTCGCCGGCGGGCCGGGCCGGCCCAGCTCGGCGTGCAGGGCCAGGGCCCGGCGCAGCGTGGCCACGGTCGTGGGCAGGCGGGCGAGGTCCTGCGTGGTGGCCGGAGGGTCGGGCCAGTCCTGGACCTCGGCCCGGGGGAAGGGCTCGTCGGCCAGCCACCGCGACACCCGCAGCCGCCGCTCGCCCCGGGCCAGCAGCGCCCAGCGACGCCCGTCGAGCTGCCGGGCCTCGACGATGCGCGCCACCGTGCCGACGTCGGTGCGCACGTCGCCGCCACCGACCTCGTGGCCCCGCTCGATCAGGACCACGCCGAACTCTCCGTCGCGCGACAGGCAGTGCTCGACCAGGGCCAGGTAGCGGGGCTCGAAGACCTGGAGCGGCAGGACCGCGCCCGGCACCAGCACGGTCCCCAGCGGGAACATCGGCGACCAGCTCACCGGGCGCCACCGGGCAGGGCGCCCACGCGCGTCGGGCGAAGGGCCAGCGGCGCCCGACGCGCCGGTGCGGGAGCGGCCCACGGCGGGGCCGGGTCGGGGTCGGGGCGGCCCGCGCTCACGGTGCCACCGGGAGGGGCCGCAGCGCGGCGGGGTCGGGCAGCCTCGGGTAGCCGAGGAGGATCTCGCCCAGCTGGGCCTGGGCGTCGACGGCCGCCGCCGGGACGGCCTGCCCCTCGGGCACGTTGGCCAGGTAGGCGAAGACCAGCTGGCCGTCGGCGTCGTCCACGACCCCGGCCAGGGCGGTGACCGAGGTGAGGCTCCCGGTCTTGGCCCGCAACCGCCCGGCGAGCTCGGTGTCGACGTAGCGCCGCGAGAGCGTGCCCGACTCGCCCGCCACGGCCAGGCCGGCCTGGAGCAGCGGGCCCTGGACCGGGTCGCGCAGCAGCGCGACGAGCTGGTCGCAGGTGGCCCGGTTCTGCAGGGCCAGGCCCGATCCGTCGAAGGGCTGGGCACCCGGGGGCAGGCCGCCGGGCTGCAACGCCGCGACCGCGGCGATGCCCGCCGGGGTCGCGCCCACGCCCTGCTCGTCGAGCCCGACCGCCTTCACCAGCATCTCGGCGGTCATGTTGTCGCTCTCGCGCAGCATCTGGCCCACGATCTCCGACAGCGGCAGGGACGCGGCGACCGCGATCTCGGTCGCCCCCGCCGGTGCGACGCCCGAGCGGGGCTCCCCGAGGATCTCCACCCCGCGGGCCCGCAGCAGCCGGGTGAGCACCGCGGCGGCGTTGGCCGCCGGGTCGGCCGCGGGGACCAGGGGCGCGGCCTGCCCCGGGGTCGGGTACTGCTCGAAGCCGTCGTTGACCGTCAGGGCCGAGAGCGGGCCGACCTGGTTCTGGGCGACGTAGCGCGCCGGCCAGCCGGCCACGTAGCGCTCGCGGTCGTAGAGCGACTCGTCGCCCACCACCGAGCCCTCCACCCGCCGGACGCCGGCCTGCACGATCCGGTCGGCCAGCGCGTCGAGGTCGGTGGCGGGTTGGGGCTGGCGGGTGAACCGGGCCAGGTAGTCCGACGAGGCCAGCAGCGGGTCGCCCCCGCCGACCAGCACCAGGTCCCCCACCGTGGGGCCCGCCGAGTCGGCCACCACCCGGGTCGTGAAGCGGGCGTCGGGGCCCAGCGCGGCGAGCACGGCGGTCGCGGTGACGAGCTTCTCGGTCGAGGCGGGGACCAGCGCGACGTCGGCCCGGTGGCCGAACAGGGCCTCGCCGCCGGGGCCCCGCACCGCGACGCAGGCCTCCGCGGGGACCTGGCCGACCCAGCCGGCCAGGTCGGCCCGCAACCGGTCGGCGGCCACCGGGTCGGCCAGCCACGCCGGGGCCCGGCGGGCCGACAGCAGCGGCGTGGCCGGCGAGGGGCTCGACGACGGAGGCCGCGGCCCGGGCGCCGTGCCCTCGACCCGCAGGGCCACCGCGGCGCAACCCGATCCCGCGACGAGCAGGGCCAGGGGCAGGGCCGACCGCCGGATCCACCGGCGCCGTGGGACCGAGCGGGGGGCGTGGGCCGGCACTACGGCTCGAGCGCGGCGCGGAAGAAGTCGCGGATGTGGTCGAGCCGGGCGTCGAGGAGGTCGTCGTCGAGCGGGTCGCGCCCCAGCAGCGGTCGCAGGAACGGCACGTCGCTGAAGTAGCCCAGGATCGCGCCCAGGCCGGTGATGATCAGCTGCTCCGGGTCGTGCTTGCGGAACCGGCCCGCCCCCATCTCCCGGTCGAAGTAGGCCACGGCCCGGTCGAAGAAGGGCTTGAGGACCTCGCCCAGGTCGACGCCCAGGTGGCCCTTGCCGTCCAGCGCCTCCCGCCGCATGATCCGCACGAAGTCCGGGTTCTCCTTGAAGAAGTTCCAGGCCGCGGTGACGACGTGGTCGGCCTTGGACCAGCCGGCCTCGGGCTCCTCCCCCACGGCCGCCTCGACCCGGACCATCCAGTCCGACAGGGACCGCTCGAAGATCTCCCGGTAGATCGCCTCCTTGGAGGCGAAGTGGTGGAGCAGGCTCGGCCGGCGGATGCCGACGCCCGCCGCGATGTCGTTGAGCGAGGTGCCCTCGAAGCCACGCTCGGCGAAGCAACGGGCCGCTTCGACCAGGATGGCCTCACGGGTGGACAGGACAGGTCCGCCGTCGGGTTCCCCCTCGTCGCTCACCCCGCCAAGGTAGCGGGAGGCCCCCGCGACCCGGGGGAGCGGTTCGGGGCCGCAGGTGCCGGGCCCTAACGTCGGCGGGATGGAGATCGTGGCGGCCCTGTTCATCGACTCGATCGACGTCACGCCGCCGGTCGCGCCCGGCGGGCCGACCAAGCTCGAGCTCGGCGGCGTGCACTTCTCGGCCCTGGCGCCCTCGCCGCCGCCCTTCACCGTGGCGCCGCACCTGGTGGTCGTGGTCCGGTGCCGGCCCGACGAGCCCGGCACCGGTGCGCTCGAGGTGGTCTTCACCCTCGACGACGAGCAGATCGCGCGCAACGCCCAACCGCTGTCCGTCGAGCCGGGCAAGTTCAGCTACCGCCTGGTGCGGGCCGAGCTCGACCTCGACCGGCTGGCCACCGTCGAGGCCCTCTGCCGGATCGACGGGGGCCCGGTGACCACGGTCCCCTACACCCTGCTGCCACCGGGCGAGGCCGCCGAGCCACCCTTGTAGGGTGACGACGATGACCGCCTGGGAGCGTGAGGTCGAGCAGCGGGGGATCTCGGTCATCCGGGGCCTGGCCATGGACGCGCCCCACGCGGCGCGCTCGGGCCACCAGGGCACGGCCATGGCACTGGCCCCGCTGGCCCACGTCCTGTGGACCCGGGTGATGCGCTACGACGCCGCCGCGCCCGACTGGCCCGACCGCGACCGGTTCGTGCTGTCGGCCGGCCACGCGTCGATCCTGCTGTACTCGATGCTCCACCTGACCGGCTACGACGTGTCGGCCGAGGACCTCCGGGCGTTCCGCCAGTGGGGCAGCCGCACGCCGGGCCACCCCGAGGTCGGCCACACCGCCGGCGTCGAGGTCACCACCGGTCCGTTGGGCCAGGGGATCGCCAACGCCGTGGGCATGGCGGTGGCCGAGCGGGTCCTGCGGTCCCGGCTGGGCACCGACGTGTGCGACCACCGGATCTGGTGCGTGGCGGGCGACGGCGACCTGTCCGAGGGCGTCTCCCACGAGGCGGCCAGCCTGGCCGGGCACCTGGGCCTGGGCCGGCTGGTCGTGATCTACGACGACAACCACATCTCCATCGACGGCCCGACCGAGCTGGCCCTGGGCGACGACGCCGCCGGCCGGTTCCGCGCCTACGGGTGGCACGTGGTGGAGCTGGGCGAGGCCGCCGAGGACCTGGACGCCCTGGAGGCGGCCCTGCGCGACGCGGCGTCGGTCGAGGACCGCCCGTCTCTGCTGGTCCTGCGCAGCCACATCGCCCACCCGTCGCCCGACCACACCGACGACCACGAGGCCCACGGCTACGTGCTCAAGGACGAGGCCATCGCCGCGACCAAGCGGGTCATGGGCCTGCCGCCCGACGAGCCCTTCCACCTCCC
>JBFWTJ010000204.1:0-7407 GCA_050247895.1 Acidimicrobiia bacterium | reverse complement strand
CATCGGCCAGGTCGGCGTGCTCGACCCGCGCCCGGCCGTCGTCCACTGGAAGGCCCGGGGCCTCGACCTGTCGCCGATCCTGCACCAGCCCGAGTCGCCCTTCGAGCAGGACCTGCACCAGACCCGGCCCCAGGACCACGGCCTGGACCGGGCCCTGGACGTGCAGCTCGTCGAGCTGGCCCGGCCCGCCCTCGAGGACGCCCTGCCGGTCGAGATCGACCTGCCGATCCGCAACGTGAACCGCACGGTCGGCACGATGCTGGGCCACGAGATCACCAAGCGCTACCGGGGCGAGGGCCTGCCCGACGACACGGTGCGGATCCGCTTCACCGGGTCGGCCGGCCAGAGCCTGGGCGCCTTCGTGCCCCGGGGCGTGACCATCCGGCTCGAGGGCGACGCCAACGACTACCTGGGCAAGGGCCTCTCCGGGGGCCGGATCGTGGTGCGCCCCCCGCGGGACCACCACCCCGACTTCGTCGCCGAGGACAACGTCGTGGCCGGCAACGTCGTCCTCTACGGCGCGACCGGCGGCGAGGTGTACCTGCGGGGGGTCGTGGGCGAGCGGTTCTGCGTGCGCAACTCGGGGGCAACCGCGGTGGTCGAGGGCGTGGGCGACCACGCCTGCGAGTACATGACCGGCGGGCGGGCCGTGGTGCTGGGCCCGACCGGGCGGAACTTCGGTGCCGGCATGTCGGGCGGCATCGCCTTCGTGTACGACGCCGACGGCGGCTTCCACCCCCGGCTCAACACCGAGATGGTCGACCTGGAGGCCGTGGACGCCGAGGACGCCGAGTGGCTCCGGGCCACCCTGCGGACCCACCTGGCCGAGACCGGCTCGACGGTCGCCGGGCGGATCCTGGACCGCTGGCACGACGAGGTCCGCCGCTTCCGCAAGGTCATGCCCCGGGACTACAAGCGGGTCCTCGAGGCGGCGCGGCTGGCCGAGGAGCAGGGCCGCGACATCGACGAGGCGATCATGGGAGCGGCACATGGGTGACGTGAAGGGCTTCCTCAAGCACGGTCGGGCACTGCCCACCCGCAGGCCGGTGCCCGTCCGCCTGCGGGACTGGAAGGAGGTCTACGACCCCTTCCCCGCCGCCGACCTCCAGGTCCAGGCGTCGCGCTGCATGGACTGCGGCATCCCGTTCTGCAACAACGGCTGCCCGCTGGGCAACCTCATCCCCGACTGGAACGACCTGGTCCACAAGGACCTGTGGCGCGAGGCCATCGAGCGGCTCCACGCCACCAACAACTTCCCCGAGTTCACCGGCCGCCTCTGCCCGGCGCCCTGCGAGGCGGCCTGCGTGCTGGGCATCAACCAGGACCCGGTCACCATCAAGCAGGTCGAGGTGACCATCATCGACCGGGCCTGGGACGAGGGCTGGGTGACCCCGGTCGTCGCCGAGGTGCGCACCGGCAAGCGCGTCGCCGTGGTCGGCTCGGGTCCGGCCGGGCTCGCCGCCGCCCAGCAGCTGGCCCGGGCCGGGCACGACGTGGTCGTGTTCGAGCGGGCCGACCGCATCGGCGGCCTGCTGCGCTACGGGATCCCCGAGTTCAAGATGGAGAAGCGCCACCTCGACCGGCGGATCGACCAGATGCGGGCCGAGGGCGTCGACTTCCGCCCCGGCACCGACGTCGGCGTGGACGTGACCGCGGCGCAGCTCCGGGCCGACTTCGACGCCGTCGTCCTGGCCGGCGGCGCCACCGTGGCACGCGACCTGCCCGTGCCGGGCCGCGAGCTCGCCGGCATCCACCAGGCGATGGAGTTCCTGCCCTGGGCCAACCGGGCCCAGGAGGGCGACGTCGCCGTCGACGAGGTCCCGATCAGCGCCACCGGTCGCCACGTCGTGATCATCGGGGGCGGCGACACCGGCGCCGACTGCCTGGGCACCTCGCACCGCCAGGGCGCGGCGTCGGTCCACCAGCTGGAGATCATGCCCCGCCCGCCCGAGGAGCGGCCGGCGGCCAACCCGTGGCCGACCTACCCGATGGTGTACCGGGTGTCCTCGGCCCACGAGGAGGGCGGCGACCGGGTCTACGCCGTCAACACCGAGTGCTTCCTGGGCGACGACGAGGGCCGGGTGCGAGCCCTGCGGCTCCACGAGGTGGAGCTCGCCGACGGCCGGTTCCGCGAGGTGGAGGGGACCGACCAGGAACTCCCCGCCGACCTGGTCCTGCTGGCCATGGGCTTCGTCGGGCCGCAGAGGACCGGCCTGCTCGACGAGCTGGGGGTCGACCTCGACGAGCGGGGCAACGTGGCCCGCTCCGACGAGTGGGCGTCCTCGGTGCCCGGCGTGTTCGTGGCCGGCGACATGGGCCGGGGCCAGAGCCTGATCGTGTGGGCCATCGCCGAGGGCCGGGCCTGCGCGGCGGCGGTCGACCAGTGGCTGACGGGCTCGACGGCGCTGCCCGCGCCGATCAAGCCCGGTGACCGTCCGCTGACCTGAGCCCCTCGCCGGGCCCTCCGGCATGCGGGGGCCCGGAAGGCCCCGGCGTCGGGGGCGGCCCTCCGACCCGGCGGCGGGACCGGAGCCGCCACGCCACCGCACCGGCCACCACCAGGACCACGAGCAGGCCCGAACCGGCCCTGACGGCCCCGGCCCGGGCCGCGCCCTGGTAGGCGGCCCGGGCGTCCTCGGCCCGCGCCGCGGCCCGGGCGTAGTCGCCGCCCTCGAAGAGGGCCACGGCCCCGTCGAGGTCCCCGTCCGCGTCGCCGAAGGCCAGGCCGAGGGCGGCCAGCGGGCCGTCGGCGTCGGCCCGGGCCTCGTCGGCGGCGAGCAGGGCCTGCGCGGCGAGCAGGGCCTCGTCGGCCGCCTCGCGGGCCTGGGCCACGTCGCGGGCCTCCTCGTAGGTCACCCGCAGGGGGTCGGGCACGCCGGCCGAGACGCCCTCGAGCCGGCCGAGGACCGCGGCGATCTCGTCGCGCACGGCGAGGACCTCGTGCGACCCGGCGACGGCTGTCGTGGCCTCGGCGAAGGCCCAGTCGGCCATGTGCCGCCGCACGACCTGCGGGGCGACCCACCCCTGCCCGGCCTCGACCAGCGCCGCGTACCGCGCCCGGGCCGCGGCGCGCTCGGCCAGCAGCGGCCGGTCGGCGTCGGTCACCACCAGCGACTCGAACAGCGAGGGCGCCGTGGCCGACCCTCCGACGACCTCGAACAGGTCGAGCAGCGCGGTCCACCCGGTCCGCTCCACCTCGAGCGGGCGTCCCTCGACGGCGTAGGCCGACCGGTGGGCGGCTGCGGCGCCGATGACGTCGCGCCAGCGGTCGGGCCCGATCTCGGAGAAGATCGAGGCCACGACCCAGTACGACGCCGCGTAGCCGTACCGCTCCTGCTCGGCGACGCGCTCGCCGTCGAGGTCCGGGTCGGCCCACGCCTCGAGGGCCAGCCGGCCGGGGTCGTCGGGTGCCGGCGGGCCGGCGGCCTCGACCTGCTCCCCGAGGCGCCGGCGGACCTCGGCGCTGGCCACCTCGGCGAACCCCTCGTTGGCCCAGCGGGAGTCGAACAGGTCGTCGTTGAACCACAGGTGGGACAGCTCGTGGAGCAGGACCTTGCCGTCGAGCGCGTCGCCGACCTCGATGATCCCCTCCACCGGCCGGTACCAGCCGGCGTAGCCGTAGAGGTAGGGGCTCGACGTCTCGAGGATCTCGAGCTCGCCCTCGTCGGGCCAGGGCAGGCCGACCAGCTCGGCCAGGAAGGGCGCGCCCCGACCGGTGACGTCGGCGATGTAGTCGGCCCACACCTCGTCGCCGGGCCAGGCCCGCACCGTCACCGGGCGACCGGCCACGTCGACGGTGGTGGCCACCAGGGCGGCGTCGTCGCGCAGGGCGACGTCGGCGGAGAACTCGGACGGCGCGGCGATGGCCCTCGCCTCCAGGCGCACGCCGGTTGGCGTGTCGGTCCGGACCAGGTCGGCCCCGACGACCTCGACCTCGAAGCCGGCCGGGACCTCGACCACCACGTCGGCCAGGCCCGGGTCGCCGACCACGATCACCGGGAAGGTGGCGAAGGCCGGGTTGACCCGGCTGAAGCCCTCGCTGCGGGGCGGCTGGGCCGGCAGCACGTAGCTGACCTCCACCACCTGGGTCTCTCCGTAGAACAGGTTGGGCTCCAGGTCGACCACGCCGGGCACGACGAGGTCGCCGGGACCGCCCCGCCGCGCCACCCGCAGGGGACGGCCTGCCGAGCTGGCCCGGAGGTCGACGGCCTCGACCAGCACGGGGACCAGGAGCTGGTCGAAGTAGAACTGGCGGACGCCGGTGGCGGTCGGCTGGTCGGGCGTCTGGTTGGTCAGCGTGTACCGGGCCCGCACCTCGACGGTCCCGCCGCGGGGATCGGCCACGTAGGTCGTGACCGACTCGACCCGCAGGCCCTCGGCGACCTGGCCGGCCGCCGGTGGCGCCGCGCCCAGGACCGCCACCAGCAGCAGCGCCACCAGCGCGGCACCGCCCCCTCGCCTCACCGCACCCCACCTCCTCGCGCCGCCGGAGGGGGAAGTCTCGCACCCGGGCCGCCACGACCGACCGGACCCCACCGCCGGCCGGCCGCGGCGGCCGCGGTCGGTGCCGCCGCGACCCGGGTCGCCGGGCGGTCAGCGGCCCACGGCCCGCTCCAGCTCGGCCTTGCTCATCTTCGACCGGCCCTTCACGCCCTTGCGCCGGGCCTCCTCGTAGAGCTGGTCCCGGGTCCGCCCGCCGGGGCCGCGGTGGGACCGGAGGCCGCCCCGCCGGCCCGAGGAGAGGTCCTGGCGCGACAACCGGCTGGACTCCCGTGCCTCGCCGTGGCGGGCCCGCTCCTTGTTGACCGTGCGCGCCGCGATCTCCTCGGCCTCGTCCTCGTCCCGACCCCGGGCCTCGAGGCCCTCCTTGATGTGCTCGTACTGGCGCTCCCGCTTGTCGGACCACGCGCGCTGGGGCATCGCCTCGCTCCTTCCGAACCGGACCCGCCACCCCGGCGCCTACCCCCACCGGCGGGCACCGAACCCGGTTCGCCCACCGCGGTTACCCGTCGGTAGCTTCGGTCCATGCAGGACTTCCTCGACGCCATCGAGAACGGCGCCGACGGCGCCGAGATCGCCGCCCTCCCGATCCCCGAGTCCTACCGGGCCGTGCACGTGCTGCGCTCCGAGCAGGAGATGTGGGAGGGGGTGGCCTCGCAGGACAAGGATCCCCGCAAGTCGCTCCACCTGGGCGAGGTGCCCACGCCCGAGCTCGCCCCCGACGAGGCCTACGTGGCGGTCATGGCCAGCTCGATCAACTTCAACACGGTCTGGACCTCGATCTTCGAGCCGCTCCCGACGTTCGGGTTCCTGGACCGGCTGGGCCGCGAGTCGGTGTGGGGCGCCCGCCACGCCCGGGACTTCCACGTGGTGGGCTCCGACGCGGCCGGCGTGGTGGTGGGGGTCGGCTCGGCCGTGCGGAACTGGAAGCCGGGCGACCGGGTCGTGGTCCACTGCAACTACGTCGACGACCAGGACCCGTCGTCCCACGACGACTCGATGCTGGCCGCCAACCAGCGGATCTGGGGCTTCGAGTCGAACTACGGCGGCATGGCCGAGCTGACCCTGGTCAAGGCCAACCAGCTGATGCCCAAGCCGGCCCACCTCACCTGGGAGGAGTCGGCGGTCAACGGCCTGTGCGCGTCGACCAGCTACCGGATGCTCGTCGGGCGCAACGCGGCCCGGATGAAGCAGGGCGACGGCGTGTTCATCTGGGGGGCCACCGGCGGGATCGGCGCCTACGCCACCCAGCTCGTGCTCAACGGCGGGGGCACCCCGGTCGGCGTGGTGTCGAGCCCCGAGCGGGCCGACCTGCTCCGGGCCATGGGCTGCGAGCTGGTCGTGGACCGCAAGGAGGCCGGGTACCGGTTCTGGTCCGACGAGCACACCCAGGACGAGTCGGAGTGGCGCCGGCTGGGCCGCGACGTGCGGAACCTGCTGGGCGACGACCCCGACATCGTGTTCGAGCACCCCGGCCGGTCCACCATGGGTGCCTCGGTGTTCATCGCCAAGCGGGGCGGGACGATCGTGACCTGCGCGGCCACGTCGGGCTTCATGATCGAGTACGACAACCGCCACCTGTGGATGAAGCTCAAGAGCATCGTCTCGAGCCACTTCGCCAACTACCAGGAGGCGTGGGCCATGAACCGGCTCATCGACCAGGGCCGGATCCAGCCGGTCATGTCGGCGGTCTACCCGCTGGCCGAGGCCGGCGAGGCGGCCCGGGCCGTCCACCGCAACGAGGCCGAGGGCAAGCTGGCCGTGCTGTGCCTGTCCCCCCGGCCCGGGCTGGGGATCACCGATGCCGAGAAGCGGGCCCGGATCGGCGAAGATCGGATCCGCCTGTTCGAGCGCTTCTCCCGGGGCCAGGAGGTCTGACGATCGTGCTGCTCACCGAGATCGACCACGTCGCCATCGCCGTGCGCGACCTGGAGGCGGCGATCGCCTACTACCGGGAGGCCTTCGGTGCCGAGGTGCACCACCGGGAGGTGGTGGAGAGCGACGGCGTCGAGGAGGCCCTCATCAAGGTGGCCGAGTCCTACATCCAGCTCACCGCGGCGACGCGGCCCGACTCGCCGATCGCCAAGGCCATCGAGAAGCGGGGCGAGGGCCTGCACCACATCGGCTACCGGGTCGAGGACTGCGCGGCGGCCCTGGAGGCCATGAAGGCGGCCGGGGCCACCCCGATCGACCAGGCGCCCCGGCCCGGCAGCCGGGGCACGACGGTGGCCTTCGTGCACCCCAAGGGCAGCTTCGGCACGCTCATCGAGCTCGTCCAGGAGTAGCCCCGCCGACGGCCCGGCCCGGTCAGGGAGGGCCGAGGGCGGTGATCCAGGCGGTGACCACCGCGTCGAGGTCGGCGGGGTCGTCCCCCTCGACGACCAGGGCCAGGTTGCCGTGGCGGAAGCCCCGGGCCGAGCCCGGCTCGCCACCGTCGGCCACCACGACCACGCGGTCGAGGAGCTCCACCGCCGTGCCTCCCGCCCCGCCGGCCCGGCTCGACACCACCGGTCCGAGCAGGCCCTGGAGGACCTCGGCGGTGGGGACGAACGACGGGTCGGTGGGCAGGATCCAGGCCGTGGCCCGCCGTTCGCCGCCGACGACCACCAGCCGCCCGTCGGCCCCGCCGGCACCGGCCATGACCGGGGGCACAGGGGCCGGCTCATCGACGGGGAAGGCCACGAAGCCCACCGGCGGGGCGGGTGCGAACGCGCCGGCGGGGTCGACCGGCCGCAGCGGGGTGACGGGCTGGGCCTGGCCGGGCGCCCCGCCGGCCCGGCCGGTGCGCATGAGCCCGGCGACCTGGACCGCCGCGGCCGGGTCGATGCCGGTGACCACGACCTCCACGTCGCCCACACGCAGGGCGGCGACGGCCCCGTCGGGACCGGTGGCGACCAGGCCGGGACC
>JBFWTJ010000203.1:0-7450 GCA_050247895.1 Acidimicrobiia bacterium | reverse complement strand
TCGTCCCGGGCCTGCCCCACCCCTCCCCACCCGTCGGCACCGCCGCCCCGGTCGTCGCGTCCCCGCCCGCCGCCACCCCGCCGCACGCCGGCCTGGTCGGTCGGCTGGTCGAGGTCGTCGCCCCCCTGCGGGCCCGCGGCGACGGCACCCACGAGCTGACCCTGCGGGTCACCTCGCCCGACCTGGGCGACGTCGACCTGCGCATCGACTGCCGCGACGGCGTGGTCGACGTGCGCCTCCGGGCCCGCGACCCGGCGGCCGGCGCGGTGCTCGAGGCCGCCCTGGCCGACCTGCGCGCCGCGCTGGCCGAGGCCGGCATCGACGCCGGGCGCCTCGACGTCGGCCGGGATCCCCAGCCGGGTCCCGGTGGCGACGAGCCGGGCCGACCGGCCCGGGGCCGGGCCACCACCGAGGTCCCGTCCGTCGCGACGACCGTCCCCACCGTCGACCCCCACGCCGGGGTCGACGTCCTGCTCTGACACGGAGGCGACACCCATGGCCATCACCCCCATCCCCGGCGCCACCGCGACCGGCGCGGCCCCGGCGGCCACGGCCACGACGCGCGCCGGCGCCCTGGACCAGGAGGCCTTCCTCAAGCTCCTGGTGGCCCAGCTCAAGTACCAGAACCCGCTCAGCCCCACCGAGGGCACCGAGTTCGTGGCCCAGGCGGCCCAGTTCTCGATGGTCGAGCGGCTCGAGGAGCTGGCCCGCACCGCGGCCCGGGCCCAGGCCACCAGCCAGTCGGTGGCCGCGGTCAGCCTCGTGGGCCGGCCCGTCGCCTACCTCGACGCCTACGGGCAGGAGGCCACCGGCGTGGTCGGCGGTGCCCGTCTGACCGTCGACGGCCCCGTCCTGCGGGTCGGCGACGTCGACGTGGCCCTGGCCGACGTCGTCGAGGTCGGTGCCCCGGCCGCGCCCTGAGACCACCCACGCCCGTACCGCACGACCCGCACCACCCACGACGAACCGTCCGCCCGGACGGCCCACCCCAGGAGGGAACCATGCTCCGCTCGATGTTCTCCGGCGTCTCCGGCCTCCGGAGCCACCAGACGATGATGGACGTCATCGGCAACAACATCTCCAACGCCAACACGATCGGGTTCAAGGGCAGCACCGTGCTCTTCCAGGACCTGCTCAGCCAGGCGCTGCGCGGCGCCGGCGTGCCCACCGCCACGGCCGGGGGCACCAACCCGGCCCAGGTCGGCCTGGGCGTGCGGCTGGCCGGGATCTCCACCTCGTTCAACCAGGGCGCGTCCCAGGTGACCGGGCGGGCGACCGACCTGTCCATCCAGGGCGACGGCTTCTTCGTCGTGCGCTCGCAGGGCCAGTCGCTCTACACCCGGGCCGGCTCGTTCGACTTCGACGCCCTCGGCCGGCTCGTCACCGTCGACGGCGCCGTGCTCCAGGGCTGGTCGGCCGACGCCCTGGGCACCATCGACGCCAACCGGGCCCCGGGCGACCTCACCATGCCGCTGGGCCAGACCATCGCCCCCAACGAGACCCAGCTGGTCCGCCTGGCCGGCAACCTCGACGCCTCCGCCCCGCTCGGCACCCTGCTGAGCGTGTCCGAGACCGTGTTCGACCGGCAGGGCCGCGAGGTCACCCTGGCCCTGACCTACGAGAAGACCGGTGCCGACGAGTGGACCGTCACCGCCGAGGCCGGCAGCGGCGGGACCCTCGTCGCCGTCCCGGTGACCGACGGCGTGCTGACCTTCTCGCCGACCACCGGCGAGCGCATCCCGACCCCGCCGGCCACCACGCTGGGACCGGTCACCGTCGACCTGGCCACGGTGGGCACCTTCGGCGGCCCGGTCGAGCTCGACGGCGGCGCCCCCGGTGCGCCCGAGGGCGTCCGCCAGTTCGCCGGTGCCGGCAGCGTCGCGGTCCTGACCCAGGACGGGTCGGGCATCGGCACCCTCCAGGCCTTCACCATCGGCGCCGACGGCGTGGTCACCGGCGTGTTCTCCAACGGGCGCAGCCGGCCCATCGGCCAGCTGGCCCTGGCCAGCTTCGCCAACCCGGCCGGCCTGGAGAAGGTGGGCGGCTCGCTCTACCGCCCGACGGTCAACTCGGGCCTGGCCCAGGTGGGCGCGGCGGGCACCGGCGGGCGCGGCGTGCTGGCCGGCTCGACCCTGGAGATGTCCAACGTGGACCTGGCCCAGGAGTTCACCAACCTGATCCTGTCCCAGCGCGGCTTCCAGGCCAACGCCCGGGTCATCACCGCCTCCGACGAGCTGCTCCAGGACCTGG
This sequence comes from Acidimicrobiia bacterium, assembly GCA_050247895.1. Classification (GTDB taxonomy): domain Bacteria; phylum Actinomycetota; class Acidimicrobiia; order Acidimicrobiales; family VFJN01; genus CAVPEW01. Next base: position 5,200 of record JBFWTJ010000203.1, on the reverse strand, counting down.
TCAACCTGAAGCGCTAGGCAGGTCCGCCGGCCGCCGGGCCCGACCGCTCAGGTCGGGCCCGGGCCGGCCGAACGGTGTGTCGTGACCGCGGCCCGCCCGTCGACCCTGGCGCCCTACGACTTCCGCCGTCCCAACACCTTCCCGCGCGAGCACGCCCGGGCCCTGCAGATCGTGGGCGAGACCTTCGCCCGCCAGGCCACCACCGCCCTGTCGACCACGCTGCGGGCCGTGTCCCACGTGTCGGTGCGGGGCATCCAGCAGCTCACCTACGACGAGTGCGTCCGGGACCTGCCCAACCCCTCGCACCTGGCCGTGCTCACGATGGCGCCCCTCGAGGGCGCCTCGCTGCTCCACGTGCCCCTGCCGCTGGCCTTCACGATGGTCGACCGGCTCCTGGGCGGGACGGGCGTGCCCACGACCCCCGAGCGGCCGCTGACCGAGATCGAGCAGGCCCTGGTGCGCCACGTCGTGACCCGCCTGCTCCACGAGCTGGCCTACGCCTGGGAGTCGCTCACCCCCATCCGGCCCGAGGTCGTCCAGCAGGAGTCGAACCCCCAGTTCGCGCAGCTGGCCTCGCCCACCGACCTGGCCGTCGAGGCCACCTTCACCGTGCGGATCGCCGGCGGGGACGGGACCATGGCCCTGGTCACGCCGCTGGCCTCGCTCCAGCCGGTGCTCGACCAGCGGGCCACCGGCACCGGCCAGCGGGGACGGGTGGCCGGCGACGGCGCCGCGGTGCGGGGGGCCCTGGGGGCGACCCTGGGCCAGGCCGCCGTCGACGTCGCCGTGCGGTTCGACCCGGTCTCGCTGACGTCGTCGGCGGTGACCCGGCTGGCCGTGGGCGACGTCATCGGGCTGCACCACCGCGTCGACGCCCCCCTCACGGTCGCCGTCGCCGGGCAGCCCTGCTTCACGGCCACCGCCGGGCGCCGCGGCGCCCGCCTGGCCGCCGTCATCGTCGATCCCCTGGCGGACCCGGCCCCCGGGCCGCGCCCTGCGTCGGTCCCCGGGCGGCCCGGCGCCCGCGCCGCCGGGCCGGGCGCCGCACCCGCGGTCCCCATCGTGCAGGAGGCACACGCATGAGCGACACCGCCGTCGAACCGGACCTCTCCGGCGTCGGGCTGCCCCCGATCGGACCTCCGACGGTCGAGGTGCCGCCGGTCGGCATGCCGGCGGCCGACGTGCCGACCGCGTCGATCCCGGGCACCGCGGCGCGCCTCGGGGCGGGGAGCCCGCCCCTGGACCTGCTGGCCGACGTCGAGCTGGCCGTGTCGGCCGAGCTGGGTCGGACCCGCATGCAGGTCCGGGACCTGCTCGCCCTGGGCCCCGGCTCGGTGGTCGAGCTGGACCGGGCCGCGGGCAGCCCCATCGACGTGCTCGTGAACGGCACCCTCATCGCCCGGGGCGAGGTGGTGGTCGTCGACGAGGAGTTCGGCGTCCGCCTGACCGAGATCGTCGGCTACGGCGGGGACGACCGCCGGTGACCGAGGGCGTCGCGCTCGTCGCCCGCCTGGTCGTGTCGCTCGGGATCGTCCTGGGGCTCATGGCCGCGGCGGCCTGGGCGTTGCGCCGGACCCGGGGCGTGGGCGGTGGCCGGGGCCGGTCCCGGGCCGTCGACGTCGTGGCGGTCCAGCCCCTCGGGCGGGGGTCGTCGCTGGCCGTCGTGGTGATGGGCCCCCGGGCCCTGGTGCTCGGGGTGACCGAGCAGAACGTGACCCTCCTGGCGGAGCGTGCCGCCGACGAGGTCGTCACCGAGTCCTCGCAGCCCCCACGGACGGGGGCCCCGGGCGGTCACGACCGCCCCGCACCGCCATGGACGACGCTCCTGGACGGCCTCCGGGAGCGAACCGTTCGTCGCGGCTGACGGCCCCGGTGACCCCGCCGCCGTCACGGCGCGCCCCGGCGCGCCCCACCCGCCCGCTCCGCCGCCTGGCCGCCGTCGCGCTGGCCGGCGTCGCGCTCGCCCTGCTGGCCGTGGAGCCGGCCGGGGGCCAGGAGGCCCCCACGGTGACCGCCCCGGTGGCGCCCGTCGTCGGGGCCGGGGCCGGTGGGATCGCCGCGCCCGAGGTGCCCGAGGTCCCCGCGGTGCCCGCCGTCCCCGAGGTGGCCGATCCGACGGTGGCCGCCGGCGGGGCCAGCGTGACCCTCGACCTGGGCGACGCCGAGGCGCCCAGCAACAGCATCCTCATCATCATCGCCCTGACGCTGATCTCCCTGGCGCCGGCGCTGATGGTGATGCTGACCAGCTTCACCCGGATCGTGATCGTCCTGTCCCTGACCCGCAACGCCCTCGGCCTGCAGGGCGTGCCGCCGAACCAGGTCCTGGTCGGCCTGTCGCTGTTCCTCAGCCTGTTCGTGATGGGACCGACCCTGTCGCAGATCAACGACGAGGCCCTCCAGCCGCTCCTCGCCGGGGAGGTGACCACCGCCGAGGCCTACGACGCGGCCTCGGGCCCCATCCGGGCCTTCATGCTGGGCGAGGTCGACGAGGGCGAGCTGGCCATGTTCGTGTCGGCCAGCGGCGGCGAGCGGCCGGCCGGGCCCGACGACGTGTCGATGGCCGCCCTGGTCCCCGCGTTCATCCTCTCCGAGCTCAAGACCGCCTTCGTCATCGGCTTCATCGTGTTCATCCCGTTCCTGGTCATCGACATGGTCGTGAGCTCGTCGCTCATGTCGATGGGGATGATGATGCTGCCGCCGGTCCTGGTCTCGCTGCCCTTCAAGCTCCTGCTGTTCGTGCTGGTCGACGGCTGGGACCTCGTCGTCGAGTCCCTGCTCACCAGCTTCTCCTAGGGACCGCCGGTGACCGACGCCGCCATCATCCAGATCGCCATCCAGACCATGGTCGTCACGGCCAAGCTGTCGGCCCCGATCCTGCTGGTCAGCCTGGCCATCGGCTCGGCCGTGTCGGTGCTCCAGTCGGTCACCCAGGTCCAGGAGTTCACCCTGACCTTCGTGCCCAAGCTGGTCGGCATCGCGCTGGTCCTGGTGGTCAGCGGCAACTGGATGATCGCCGAGCTGACCGGGTTCACCCGCGACCTGTTCGCCCTCATCCCCGCGCTGATCGGCTGAGGCCGCCCGGTGGAGCTCACCGTCCACGCCAGCCCCGAGGTGATCTCGGGCTACCTGCTGGCCCTGGTCCGGGCCGGGGCGTGGGTCGCGGTGTCGCCGCCGTTCGGGACCCGGGTGGTGCCGGCCCAGGTCAAGGCCGGGTTCGCCGCGGCCCTGGCCCTCGCGCTCGGCCCCCGGGTGGCCGAGGCCGGCGTGCCCCTCGAGGTCGGCCCGCTGCTCACCGCGGCCGTGCTCCAGGTCGTGGTGGGGCTGGCCCTGGGCTTCGTCGGCGTCGTGCTGGTCTCGGCGGTCCAGGCCGCCGGCAGCCTCGTCGACCTGGGCAGCGGCCTGGGGATGGCCCAGGTCCTCGACCCGATGAGCGGCTCGGTGGTGTCGGTCTTCGGTCGCTTCTACCAGCTCCTGGCCACCACGCTGCTGTTCGCCACCGGGGGCCACCTGGTGCTGGTCCGGGGCTTCATGGCCTCGTTCGACGCCGCGCCCCTCACCACGTTGTCGCTGGCCGGGGTGAGCGACCTGCTGACCCGCGACCTGGGCACGCTGATGCTCGCCGCGGTGCAGCTCGCCGCGCCGATCCTGGGCGCCCTGTTCCTGGCCGAGGTGGCGCTGGGCCTGCTGGCCCGGGCCGCGCCGAACATGAACGTCTTCCTGCTCGGCATGCCGGTCAAGATCCTCATCGCCTTCGCGGTGACCGGCCTGGCGCTGGTCCTGCTGCCCGGCGCGGTGGACGGCCTGGTGTCCCGGGCCGTGCGCCAGGGCCTGGGCCTGGTCGGCGCGATGGGCGCCGGCGGCTGAGGTGGCCAAGGACGACCGGACCGAGGCGCCGACCCCACGGCGCAAGCGCGAGGCCCGGCGCGACGGCAAGATCGCCCGCTCGGCCGACCTGGTGGCCTGGACCCAGCTGCTGGCCACGGCCCTGCTGGCCCCGGTGGTGTTCCGCGTCGGGGCCGACGCCGTGGTCGGCTTCTTCCACGAGGCCACCCGCCGGGCCGCCGAGCCCGACGAGGGCGCCGCGCTGGCCGTGCTCGGTGCCGGGGCGCGGGCCGGCGTGGTCGCCCTGGCCCCGCTGGCGGTCGGGCTCATGGTGCTCGGCGTGGTGGGCAACGTGGCCCAGGTCGGCTTCGCGGTCAGCGGCAAGGCCGTCAAGCCCAAGGCCGAGCGCCTCAACCCGCTGGCCGGCCTCAAGCGGCTGGCCTCGCCCCAGCACGGCTGGGAGACCCTCAAGCTCCTGCTCAAGCTCGGCGTGCTCACCGCGGTGGCCTGGCGCACCACCGCGCCGCTGCCGGCCCGGCTGCTCGACGGGGGCGGTCCGGGGGCGTTGGGGTCGTTGCAGCTGGTCGGCACCGCCGCGGTGCGCCTGGTGCGCGACACCGCGGTGGCCGGCCTGGTCCTGGCCGTCCTGGACTACGGCTACCAGCGGCGCCGGATCGGCCGTGAGCTGCGCATGACCAAGCAGGAGGTGCGCGAGGAGCACCGCCAGTCCGAGGGCGACCCGTCGCTGCGGGCCCGCCTGCGCTCCCGCCAGATCGAGATCAGCCGGGCCCGGATGCTGGCCGACGTGGCCGGGGCCACGGCGGTGGTGGTCAACCCGACCCACGTGGCGGTGGCCGTGCGCTACGAGCCGGGTGACGGCGCGCCCCGGGTGGTGGCCAAGGGCAAGGGCCGGGTCGCGGCCCGCATCCGGGCCCTGGCCGAGGAGAACGGCACGCCCATCGTGCGCGACGTCGCCCTGGCCCGGGCCCTGCACGGCGCGTGCGAGGTCGGCCAGGCGATCCCGCCCGAGCTCTACGACGCGGTGGCCCGGCTCATCGCCTTCGTGATGACCGTCGGCCGGCGGTCCCGGCTCGGCGGCGTGCTCCACATGGTCGGCCCCACCCCGGCCTGAGCCGGGCTCCGGGCGCCGCCGCTCAGGTCGGGCCGGGCCCTGCCGATCTCGGTGGGGCGCACCACGACGGTGCCGCGACCCGCGCCACGGACGGCGGACCGGAACCCTCCCCCGGAGGTCTCGTGAGCAGCAGCCGCTTCGCCCAGGTCGGGATCCCCGCCGCGATCGTCGCCGTCGTGGCGATGATGGTGGTCCCCCTGCCGGCCCCGCTGCTCGACCTCCTGCTGGTCGCCAACCTCGCCGGCG
>JBFWTJ010000202.1:0-7519 GCA_050247895.1 Acidimicrobiia bacterium | reverse complement strand
TGGCCGATGGTGAAGGCAGGGTTCAGGCTGCGGGTCGGCTGCTGGAAGATCATGCCGATGTCGCAGCCCCGGATGTCGCTCCAGCGGCGCTCCGACAGGCCCTTGGTCTCCCGGCCCGCCAGCGACACCGACGTGGCGTCGACCTTCGCGCCCTTGGACTGGGCCAGGCCGAGGATGGCCAGCACGGTCATGGTCTTGCCCGAGCCGGACTCCCCCACCAGCCCGAGCGACTCTCCCCGGCCGATGCTGAAGCTCACGTCGTCGACGATGCGGGTCCACACGCCGCCGACGCGGAAGGACACCGAGAGGCCCTGCACGTCGAGGATCGGTGTCTCGGCCTCGACGACCGGTCGTGTCGGCTCCAGGCCGGTCATGGTCGTCATCAACGTCCCCCCCTGGTCGTGGACGAGAGCCCGCCCAGCGCGTCGCGCAGGCCGTCGGCGGCGAACTGCGAGGCGAGCACGGTGAGCACGATCATCGCCCCGGGCCCGTAGACGAGGAACGGGGCCTCGTACAGGGCGCCCGCCGCGTCCCGGAGCATGCCGCCCCAGCTCGGCGTGGGCGGCTGCACGCCCAGGCCGAGGAAGCTCAGCGAGGACTCGGCCAGGATGACCGACCCCACCGTGAGCGAGGCCTGGACCACGATCGAGCTCAGGATGTTGGGCAGGATGTGACGGGCCAGGACCCGGCGCCGGCTGCAGCCCAGCGACCGGGACGCCTCGACGAAGGTCTCGGACTGGACGTCCATCGTCGCCGCGGAGGCGATCCGGTAGAACCTCGGGCTCAGGGCCACGCCCACGCCGACCATGGCGTTGAACAGGCTCGGGCCCAGGGCACCGATGATGACGATGGCCAGCAGGAGGGCCGGGACGCTCATCAGCATCTCGTTGCCGCGGTCGAACAGGAACTGGACCCGGCCCTTGACGTACGCGGCGGTCATGCCCGCCGGCACCCCGAGCAGGACGGCGATGGCGGTGCCCTGCACCGCGGCCAGGCACGACGTGCGGGCCCCGTAGATCACCCGGCTCAGCACGTCGCGGCCGAAGGCGTCGCAGCCCAGCAGGTGGTCGCGGCTGGGCGAGGCGTACCGGTCGACCAGCGACTGGGCCGAGGCCGAGTAGGGCGCGATCACGCCGGGGAACGCGGCCAGCAGCACGACCACGAGCAGGAACAGCGCCCCGGCCACCGCGGCCGGGTTGCGCAGGAAGCGCCGGGTGCGCACCAACGAGCCGCCGGCGGGCGGCACGGCGACGGGGACTCCCACGGCCGCGGTCATCGGGCCCTCAGCTTCGGGTTGAAGTACAGGTAGGTCACGTCGACCAGCACGTTGGTGACCAGCACCAGCGCGGTGCAGAAGACGGTGACGCCGAGCACCATGGTCTGGTCCTGGTTGGAGACGGCCTCCACCGCCAGCGAACCGAGCCCGTCGATGATGAAGAGCCGCTCGATCACCACCGCGCCGCCGACCAGTTGGGCGAAGCGGAAGCCGAGCACGGTGACGGGGGCGATCGCCGCGTTCTTGAGGGCGTGCTTGAGCAGGACGACGCGGGGCCGGACGCCCTTGGCCCGCGCCGCGAGGATGTAGTCGCGGTCCAGGCTCTGGAGGAGGGACTCGCGCAGCTGGCGGGCCGTCTCGGCGGCCGGGAGCGCGGCCAGCGACGCGGCCGGGATGAGCAGGTGCCGGAACCACTCCCCCACGCCCTCGCTGAGCGGCGCGTAGCCGGTGGCGGGCAGCCAGGCCCTCTCGATGGCGAAGGGGACGACCAGCAGGAGCCCGATGAGGAAGTTCGGCGTGGCCACCGCCAGCGACGAGCCGACCGCGCTGATCCGGTCGACGATCCCGTTGGGCCGGCGGGCCGACAGCACGCCGGCCACCGTGCCCACGGCCACGCCCATGACCAGCGCCATCCCGGCCAGCGAGAGGGTGGCGCCCAGGCGGCTCCGGATCTCGGGCACGACCGGGCGGTTGGACACGCTCAGCGACGAGCCGAGGTCGCCCTGCACGGCGTCGCCCAGCCACCGGACGTAGCGGGTGAGGAACGGGTCGTCGAAGCCGAACTGCTCCCGCACCGCCTCGATCTGCTCCTCCGAGGCCTCCGACCCCGCCACCTTGGCCGCCGGATCGCCGGGCGCGAAGTGCAGGAGGGTGAAGACCCCGAACGAGACCGCGACGAGGAGCGGGATCGAGATCAGCAACCTCCTCAGCAGGACCTTGCGCATCTGGGCCTACCTGCGGCGCTGGTCCTTGGCGACCGTGAGGCCCAGCGCCTCGAAGTCCCATGTCCGGTCGTTGACCGCGTCCTCCCTCAGCTTGTGCTTCATGACCCGGTGCGACGCGTTGACCGGGAGCTCGGCCATCACCTCGACGTAGCGGGGGATGGCGAAGTACGGCAGCTCGGCCCGGAAGAAGTCGAAGAGGAGCTCGGGGGTCAGCGCCGCGCCGGGCTCGGGCACCAGGCACGCCTTGATGTCGTCCTCGCCCAGCGGCGACGGCGCGGCGAGCACGGCGACCGCCGCGACCTCGGGGTGCTTGACGATGGCCATCTCCAGCTCCTGGGACGACACCAGCTCGCCCCGGCGCCGCAGCGCGTCCTTCTTGCGGTCGACGTAGTAGAGGCGACCCTCCTCGTCGAGCCGGCCCAGGTCGCCCGTGTGGTGCCAGAGGCCCCGGAAGGTCTGGAGGCTCGACACCGGGTCGTTCCAGTAGCCGTCGAACATGATGCCGGGCCGGGCCGGCCGCCCGACGATCTCGCCGACCTGGCCCGGCGGCAGCTCGTTGTCGTCGTCGTCGACGATGCGGACCTCCACGTCGGGCGCGGGCACCCCGGCGCTGCCGGGCAGGCGGGGACCCCAGGCCGGGCAGATCGTCACCGGGCTCCACTCGGTCTGCGCGTAGAACTCCGACAGGATCTGGATCCCGAAGCGCTCCTCGAACTCCGCCAGCCGGTCGGGCTTGACCGGGATGAACATGCCGCACCGCACCTGGTGGTCGCGGTCGTCGGGGCGGGGCGGCTGGGCCAGCAGGGCCATGGCCATCGGGCCCAGGCCGAGGTAGTTGGTGATGCCCAGCTCCCGGCAGCGGTCGAGCAGGCCGCTGGCGCTGAAGGTCGGTTCGATGGCGATCGAGGCACCGACGGCCAGGCACTGGCCCAGCGCGACGAACTGGCCCCCGATGTGGAAGAGGGGCATCGGCGTCATGGCCACGTCGTCGGGTCGCACGTAGCCCACCGCGCCGACCTTGCGGCCGATGTTGGTCGCGTACCGGTGGGAGATGACGCAGCCCTTGGGCAAGCCCGTGGTGCCCGAGGTGTACATGATGGCGTGGGTCGCCGTCGGGTCGACCGGGTCGAAGGTCGCCCCCGGATCACCGGTGGCCTCGAAGGTGGCGAAGTCGACCACGGTCTGCTTGGCCAGCTCGGGCTCGCCGGGCTCGGGTGCCCCGACCCGGGCGACCAGGCCGAGCTGGGGCAGCTCGCCGACGATCCCGGCGATCTGGCCGATGCCCAACGAGTCGGTGACCAGCGCCGTCGCCTGCGAGTGGGCCAGCTGGTAGCGCAGGAAGTCGCCCTTGAGCGACGTGTTGATGGGCACCTGGACCACGCCGAGCCGGGCGCAGGCGAAGACCGCCAGGAGGTACTCCTCGCAGTTCGGCAGGATGACGGCCACGTGGTCGCCCGGGCTGATCCCGCCGCGGCGCATCCCGTCGGCGATGGCGTTGGAGCGGTCGCGCACCTGCGCGTAGGTGAGCCACTCGCCGTCGCCGCACTTCACGAAGGCCGTGTCGGGCCGCTCGGCGACGTGGCCGTCCAGCAGCGTCAGGAACGTGTGGTCGATGGCAGGCGACTGTTCCACCTAGCCCTCCGTCAGGCTCATGAGCTCGCGGATGGTGTGCCGCTCGAGCTCGTCGACCATGCTGATCACGGCATCGGCCCGCTCCGCGCCCAGGACCGGGAGCATGGCGTTGCGGGCGATGCGGGTCCGCTCCTCGACGGTCAGGGGTGCCTCGTGGCGGCCACGGACCTTGCTCGGTTCGACGGTCTTGGAGAAGGTCCGCCCGTCCGGGAGCGTCACCGTGACCGTGTTGGGGTCGAAGATGCGCACGTCCTGCTGCTGGGGGTCGACCGACACGGTGACCCGCTGGCGGGCGGCCACGTAGCGCGGGTCGGTGGCGGCCGAATCGGTGAAGGCGTGGAGGTAGGGCAGCTCGGGGATCCCGCCGACCAGCACGCCACCCAGCGCCTGGCGGAAGCAGAACTTCGCCTGCTCGGCGTCCCTCGGCTCGTCGATGTGGCAGATCCGGCGGAAGAACGGCGACACCCGCAGGTCGACGGTGGCGATGTCGTCGGGCCCGAGGTCGTGCTCGGTCATCAGGTCGACCAACCCGTCGATCCCGGCGTGGGTGGCGGCGCACGAGCCGTACTTCTTGGGCGCCGCACCCGAGGTCTGGATGAAGTAGGAGGCGCCCAGGCCCTCGGTCAACGCCTCGGGGATGTAGCCCCGGCCACCGCCGCCGGCGAACTGGTCTCCCCACGAGTACCGCCCGTCGAGGTAGTCGGGGCAGGCGGTGAAACCCCGTGACGCGATGATCGCGGCCCACACGCCGATGCGGCTCGGGACGCCGGCCTCGTGGATGTGGGCCATGAACCCGGTGTTGCGGGTCGTGCCCCCGCCGAAGGGCAGGGCGACGCCCAGCGCGTTGCGGAGCTGTTCGACGTCGAGACCGATCAGCTTGGCCGCGGTCACCGTCGCCCCGGCCGGCCCGACGAGCGAGATGCCCATGAAGCCCCGGTCGGGACCACCGAGCCCGGCGGTCCCGAGGCGACCGGACATCTCGACGCCGGCGACCATCGCGGCGAGGTACTGGTCGCCGGGCGACTCGAGCCAGTCGCCCACGGCCAGGCCGGCGGCGACCGGCGGGATCATGCAGCTCCCGGCCAGGGGGGCGTACGACTCGAGCTCGTCGCCGTGGGCCAGCGTGCCGTTGACGTAGGCGGCCTCGGCCGCCGTGGTGCGGAAGCCCATGCCGACCACGGCAGCCTCCGGCTTGGCCCCGAGCTCCCGCACGTAGTCGCCGACCACGTGGGCGACGCGGGTCCGCGTGGCCGCCACCATGTGGCTGAGGGTCTCGAGGGTGAAGAGCCTGGCCAGGTCGACGATGTCGACCGGCAGGTCACCGTGGGAGAGGTCCAGCGAGAACTCGGCCAGCTCCCGCGTGTAGTCGGTCGCCTCGCTGGCATCCTTCTCGGTCACACCGGTCGACATGCGCAAATGCCCTTCTCGTGGTCGCTGGTGGTCGTCTCGCCTCGACCTGCCCCCCGGCAGCCCGCAGGCGCGTGCAGGGGCGCGATGCCCCTGGGTGCTCCCCCTCGGCGTCCCCCCCGGGCCGGCACCGCCATCGGATGCTCGCACCGGCCCCCGATGCTGTCAACTGTCACGTTTACTACTACTGGAAGGTGCTCCGGCGGCGGAACGCGCCGCCCTGGCCGGCGGGGAATTCGTCGGGAGCGAGCGGTGTGGCCAGCTCCTCGGGCGTCGGCCCGATGCGGGCCGCGATCGGGGCCAGCTCCTCGCGGTCGAAGCGGAACAGGTCGCAGGCGGTCTCGCCCAGGATCAGCCGCGCCTCGTCCTCGGGGACGTCGGAGAAGGTGTGGCGCAGCGCCTCCCGGGTGTACGGCCAGGTGCCCTCGCAGTGGGGGTAGTCCGACCCCCAGATGAGGTTGGTCAGGCCCACCTCGTGGCGGTACTCGACCTCGTAGGGCGCCATGAAGCTGCCGCAGACGTAGCAGTTGTCGGCCCAGTACTCGCTGGGCCGACGGGGCAGGGCATCGACGTGGGACGGATCGGTGTCGAGGTCCGCGTCGCCGTCGACCGGACCGAGGATGAAGGGCGCCGCGGGCAGCAGGCCCCCACCGGTGCGCCCGGGGCTGGTGGCGTTCTCCCAGATGGACTCGAGGTGCTGCACGACCTCGGGGGCGAACGAGACCCTCGACTCGGTCATCACGAACTTGAGGTTGGGGTGGCGGTGGAACACCCCGCCGAAGACGAGCTGGGCCAGGCCCCGGTTCGACAGCCAGTGGTTCTCCGCGATGTGCAGGAACATCCCTCGACGGCTCTCGATCCCCAGACCGTCCTCGCCGCCACCGCTGTGGGTCTGCAACACCACCTCGGCCGCGGCGCAGGCGTCCCACAGCCGGTCGTAGACGGGATCGGTGTAGACGGGGAAGTCGCGGCGGGGCGCGGGCAGGTTCACCAACCGCAGGCCGTGCTCGGCGCCCCACTCGACCTCCGCGATCGCGGCGTCGAGGTCCCAGACCGGCATCTGCAGCACGCCGGTCAGCCGGCGGGGATCGGCGCTGACGTAGTCGGCGATCCAGCGGTTCCAGATCCAGCCGGCCAGCGACCGCAGCTCGGGCCTGATCCCGGCCGGCCCGGCGTTCCACCCCTTGCCCATGAAGGGCAGCTCCTCGAGGTTCTGGCCGCCGGCGAACACGACCTCGGCCGCGATGCCCGACTCGTCCATGTGGCGGAGGTGGGCGTGCGGATCGTGGTGACCCTCGCACTCGATGTTCCGCGCGAACGCCTCCAGCCCCAGCTCGCGCAGGGTGGGTTCCGGCTTGCCGCCGGCCCGACCCCTCATGATCCGCTCCACGATCGGCGCGGAGGCTGCCCGCGACTGGCGGCAGAACTCGTCGAACTCCTCGAGGTACTTCTCCGGGCAGTAGCTCCGGTAGTGCTCCTCGGGAGTGGGCCCGGCGTGGGAATCGCCCGACACGATCAGGTATCTCTGGCCCCGCAGCGCCGCCATCCCCTCCAATGCAGATGCTGACCTGTCGATCGTCGTCATCCAGCTTCCCCCTGCATTTGGCGATGATCTCATCGCCGACTTCGACTGTCAACTGTGCTGTTGATGGCCCCTGAAGCTCCGAAATGGTCAGCCCGACAGGTGGGTCGAGAACCAGTCGAGCGCACGGGACCAGGCGTCGCGCGCCGACGCCTCGTGGTAGCTGTCACGGGCGTCGCAGTTGAAGCCGTGGCCGGCGTCCGGGTAGCGCACGACCGCCGACGGCACGCCAGCCGTGCCCGCCGCGGCCCGCAGCGCCTCCACCTCCTCGACGGGGATGTGCGCGTCGAGGTCGCCGAAGAGCCCGAGCCACGGCGATCGCAGCGCCCGCGCCTCGTCGACCAACGGCCCGAAGCCGAACCTCCCCTCACGGATCCCCCCGCCGTAGAACGTCACCGCCGCACCCAGCTCGCGGCGGGCGCCGAGGACCAGGGCCACGCTGCCGCCCATGCAGAACCCCACGACACCGGTCCGCGCCGGCCCGATGCCGACCGACCGCACCCGGGCCAGCGCGACGTCCAGGTCCTCGAGGACCTCCGCCGCGGCCAGCGGGCCCATGTGCTCGCCGATGCGGGCCGAGTCGCCGTAGTCGATCACCGGGTCGCCCGTGCGGTGGAAGAGGTGGGGTGCCACCGCCAGCCATCCCGCGCCGGCCAGCCGGTCGCAGACCGACGCGAT
>JBFWTJ010000201.1:0-7552 GCA_050247895.1 Acidimicrobiia bacterium | reverse complement strand
CTCCACGACCCGCGGGCCCGACCCCGCATCCCGACCCGGCTCGGTGGCCAGGTTCCGGCCCGAGGCGATGACGTCCGCGTTGATGATCGCGCCGGCCGGCGTCGAGAGCACGGCCGGGAGGCTGCCCGAGGGTCGGCTCAACTTGAAGACGACCTCGAAGTCGCTCGGCGTCTCCACCGTCTCGATCGCATCGAGCGACTGGGCCCAGGCGCCGCCCTGCATCGTCTTGCTGCGCTCGATCGTGGCCTTCACGTCGGCCGAGGTGAGCTGCTTGCCGTCGTTGAACTTCACGTCGTCCCGCAAGGTGAAGCGCAGTTCGAGGCCGTCGTCGGAGAACTCCCACTCCGTGGCCAACATCGGCACGAGGTTGTTGTCCACGTCGCGCCCGATCAACCGGTCGTAGATCTCGAAGATGTACGGCCACGGCGACGTGTTGATGGCCTGCCCCGGGTCCAGGGTGCTCGGCACCTGGACGATCATCGCGGTGATCTCGCCGTTCGGGTCGGCCGCCACCTCCTCTTCCTCCTCGGGGGTCCCTTCGGCCTCCGTGGTCGACGATCCGCCCCCTGCAGCGTCGTCGTCATCGCCGCCCCCGCCGCAGGCGGCCACGACCGCTCCCACGACCAGGACCGCCAGTGCCTTGCACCACGACGCCCGCACACCGTGCCGACCCAGGTCCGCGTCCGTTCCCATCGAGCTCCCCCGCATCATCTAGATCCCCCAATTGGCCTGCTTGTTGGGCGGCATGACCCGATCCATACGATCAAACAGGCACCCCAACCATATGGGCAACTTGACGTTACATACAAGCCCCATATTGACGAGTCACGACATCCTGTTTGCCATGCTCATTGAGCAATAGCAGTCGTCATCTTGCGGCCAAATAGATCCATGACCGCACGGCTGCTCGTGTCAGCCCTGGGCCTTGACGTAGAGGGCTCGCATCTCGACCGACGCCGAGTCGACCTGGCCGGGCATCTCGTCGAAGCCGCCGATGTCCTTGGTCATCAGGTACTGGGCCTTGCCGTCGCAGATCGGCATGTACAGGGCCTTCTCCCAGCCGGCGATGCGGGCGATGTCCTTGTAGGCCTGCTGCCACTCCGCCTCGGGCACGGTGCGGTCCTCGCCCTTGACCGCCAGGTCGGCGATCTCGGGGGCCACCTCCACCGCGAGGCGTTGCACACCCAGGAAGTGGCGGTCGACGATGAGGCTGGAATCGGGCTGGGTGACCATCGTCCCCGCGTTCATGCTGATGCCACCGGCGATGAACTGCGTCGTGTGGGACGCCGCGTCCATCGGGGTGACCGTGACCCGGATGTCCACCTTCGCCAGCTGCTCCTGGATCACCGCGGCCAGGGCCTCGTAGGGCGAGGCACCCGCGGGCAGGTTCAGGCTGATGTCGATCCCGTCGGGGTGACCGGCCTGCTCCAGGAGCTTCACGGCCTCGTCGGGGTCGTAGGTGTACTGGTCGTCGAGGTCGGGATCGTGGCCGACCTGGCCCTCGGGGAACAGCTGGGTCGCCGCCGGGCAGTCGCCGTCCATGAACGCCGCGATGGCATCACGGTCCACGGCCAGGTTGATCGCACGACGCACCTCGACCTCGTCCAGCGGCGCCTCACGGGAGTTGAAGAACAGCACGTTGTGCTGGCTGCCCTCCTTCTCCTTGTACACGTAGTCGTCGGACTGGTCGGCCAGCGCCTTCGCCTGCTCGGAGGTCTCCAACTTCACCGCGATGAGGTCGGCCTCGCCGGCCCGCAGGGCGTTGAGCCGCGCCACCGGGTCCGCCACCCGGATCAACGTCACCCGGGCCAGGCGGTTGCCGTCGGGATCCCAGTAGTCGTCGTCGGCCCGCACGAAGTCGACCCGGTTGTTCACCACGTAGTTCTCCACGACCCGGGGCCCAGACCCCGCATCCCGACCCGGCTCGGTGGCCAGGTTCCGGCCCGACGCGATGACATCGGCGTTGATGATCGCCCCCGCGGGTGTGGACAGGACGGCCGGGAGGCTGCCCGACGGGCGGCTCAGCCGGAGCACCACCTCGAAGTCGCTCGGCGTCTCCACCGTCTCGATCGCATCGAGCGACTGGGCCCAGGCGCCGCCCTGCATCGTCTTGTACCGCTCCAGGGTGGCCTTCACGTCGGCCGAGGTGAGCTGCTTGCCGTCGTTGAACCTCACGTCGTCCCGCAGGGACAGGTGCAGCTCGAGGCCGTCGTCGGAGAACTCCCACTCCGTGGCCAACATCGGCACGAGGTCGTTGTCCACGTCACGCCCGATCAACCGGTCGTAGATCTCGAAGAGGTACGGCCACGGCGACGTGCTGATGGCCTGGCCGGGATCCAGGGTGCTCGGCACCTGGACCAACATCGCGGTGATCTCGCCGTCCGGATCGGCGACCGCACCCTCCTCGGAGGTCCCCTCGCCCTCGGTCGACGACCCGTCGCCGGCAGCGCCGTCGTCGTCGCTCCCCCCGCCGCAGGCGGCCAGCACCGCGCCGGCGACCAGGACCACGAGCGCCTTGCACCACGACGCCCGCACACCGTGCCGGCGCAGGTCCGCGTCCGTTGCCATCGAGCTTCCCCGCATCTGTCGAATCCCCTTGATCAACGTGTCTTTGGACTATATGTGTCCGGCCTGTTCGCAAACAACTTCAATAATAGGTGTCACGATATGAGCCAATTTGTGATCAATAGATGGCTCAGACACAGGTATGACGGAAGACGGCGACCCGGCGCTTGGAGGGCAGGGTGATGACACCTTCCACGCGGTCACCGACGGTCAGCTCACCGATGTTCACCAAGGCACCGACCGGCACCGGTCGTCGGAACCACATGTCGATCCGACCTGATGGCGCGCTGTCGCGGCGCAGGACCGCGCACATGAGCAGCGGGCTGGGCACCAACCTGTTCTGCAAGCCGTAGCCGTGCGCGGTGGTCTCCGAGTCGACGGCAGGGTGGTGCAGCCGGGCGAGGGCGATGAAGCCGTCGAGCGACACCTCGTCGAAGACCAGCGAAGAGCCCCGCTCGGTCGGGCCGACCGCCGCGCACTCGGGGAGGTCCCGGGCCCCGAAGGCGCCCGTCGAGCCCGCGACCCGCAGCACCGTCACCGACCGGGCTGTGGCACCGCTGGCCGCCACGACCCGGGTCTCGGCGGAGATCTCCGTCGAACCCCCGGCGACCGACGCGTAGCGGGGGACGACCTCGACCTGCAGCGGACCCCGGGAGAGCGGCCCGTCCCACTCCAGCCGGCGGTAGACCTCCCACACGTTGCGGGGCGGCTCGAGGTCGGGCGCCGCGAGCGTGGGGAACACCAGCACCGCCCACGGCATGGCGCCGGGAGCGCCCGTCGAGCGCCCCAGGAGCTGCGACAGGCGATCCGTCGTCTCGCCGTCCACCTCCACGGTGGAGGCCAGGCCCGCGGAGAGCTTCCGCAGGAAGGCGTCGTGCACGGCGTCGGCCGGCGCGTCGCGCGGCAGGGGCAGGACCGGCCACGACGAGGTGCCACCCGTTGCGGGCCGTCCCGTCATCACGACCACACGGTACTCCGCACGACCGCTCGTATCAACGTCTATGTTAACGGTCTATTGGTTCACATGCGTCAGCATCATTTGGGCCATGCCCGCTGTCCTTCGGCTCGACATACATGCATCTGTCGGAACGTTGCAGGACCTTTTGCCACGTGCGATGCTGACATCATTCGCGGAGAGACGACCGACTCCACGGGGGGTACCACGAAGATGGCGCTTCACAAGATCGCCGACGCGACCCAGATCGTCGAGGGCGACCTCCTCTGCGTCAAGGTCGGCGACCAGCGCCTGTGCCTCGGCCGGACCGACGCCGGTCGCCTCTTCGCGGTGGACGACATCTGCAGCCACGACGAGTTCGAGCTCAGCGACGGCCACCTCGACGGCGTGGAGGTCGAGTGCCCCGCCCACGGATCCCGCTTCAACGTCTTCACCGGTGACGTCAGCGGCCTCCCCGCGACCGAGCCGATCAAGGTGTTCCCCCTCACCGTCGAGGGCGACGACGTCTACGTCGACGTCGACCTCTGAGGCCGGCGCCCCGACCCGCACCTAGGGTGGCCCCATGGCACACGAGCTCGACCCCCAGCAGAAGAAGGTGGCCCTCCGGGCCATCAACTACGGGCTGTACGTGCTCACCGCGGTCGAGGGCGGCGAGTACGGCGCAGCCGGGATCAACTGGTTGACCCAGGCCTCGTTCGACCCGCCGCTCATCGCCGCCGGGGTCAAGGCCGACAGCGACAGCCACCGCATCATCGGCTCGACGGGCGCGTTCGCGGTCAACGTGCTGGGCGAGGACCAGTTCGAGATCGGCAAGGCCTTCTTCCGGACCACCACCGTGGAGGGCGACACGCTCAACGGCTACCGCTTCGAGCCCGGTCCCGTCACCGGCGCACCGCTGCTGGTCGACCTCCCGTGGTGGTTCGAGGCCCGGGTCACCGACACGGTCGACCGAGGCGACCACACCCTGTTCGTGGCCGAGGTCGTCTCGGCCGGGGTGCGCGACGGGGGCGAGGACGAGGTCCCCCTCGTGCTGCGCAGCACTGGCCTCAACTACGGCGGCTGAAGCCGATCGACCACCATCAGGCCCCGGCGCCAGCGGCGGCCGGGCGGGCCCCGGGCTCGGGCTCGGGCTCGAGGCGGGTCCGGCCCACCACCAGGCCGGCCAGGGCGAGGACGGCCGCGGCGGCGAAGGCGGCCTGCTCGGTGCCCGCGGCCACCGCGACCAGGCCGAGCAGGGGCGCACCGAGGCCCTGGGACATGTCCAACCACAACGACGCGCTCGACATGGCCCGGCTCCGCTCGCCGTCGGGCGCCCGGGCCACGGTCACGGTCAGCATCGTGGGCATCAGGAACGCCGCACCGAGGCCGAGGACGAACGTGCCGGCGAACAGGGCCCCGTAGGTGGGCGCCCAGGCCAGCAGGAGCCCCGCGGTCGCGGTCAGCGCCAGCGACACGGTCGCCACCCGCGCCGGTCCGGCCCGGTCGGGCCAGCGCCGCCAGGCCAGGCGCGTCGACAGGACCGTCGCGGCGTAGAGGAACAGCAGCGGCCCGGCACGACCACCCCGGTCGTGGGCGACCAGCGGGATGAACGCGCTGAAGCCGTTGGAGCTCGTCAGGTTGCAGAACAGCATGAAGCCCGGCCAGGTGGCGGCCGGGTGCATGAGCCGGTGGCGCCAGTGCACCGCCGCCGGGCGGCCGGCCCGGGGCGCGGCGGGCGCCGCCGCCACCTCCACCGGGTGGCGCCCCAGCTCGCGGGGCAGGAGCAGGCCGATCGCGCTGCCCAGGGCGACCACGGCCGCGGCGGCCGGCCAGACGGCGCCCGGCCCCACCGTGGTCGACAGGAGGTCGCCCAGGGGTGGGCCGATCGCCATGCCGCCCCACACCGAGATCGAGAAGAAGGTGGCGGCCTCGCCCCGCCGGTGCGGGGGCCCGAGGTCCTGCGCCGCGGTGTGGGTGCCGACGAAGACCGCCGCCTCGCCCAGGCCCGTCACGAAGCGCATGGCGACCAGCGCGACGATGACCGGTGCCGCCCCGTAGCCCAGGATCGACAGCGCGGCGACCACCATCCCCCCGACGATCAGCGGTCGTCGCCCCCGGCGGTCCCCCAGCGCGCCGATGGCCGGCCGCGACGCCGCGGCGGCCACGGCGTAGGCGCCGACCACGATGCCGACGTGGAGCGGCCCTCCCCCGAGGTCGTCCTCGATGTGGCGGGGCAGGACCGGCGCCACCATGCCCATGGCCACGAAGTTGCACAGGGCCGACGCGACGAGCGTCACGAAGACCGGGGTGACGACCCTTGTGCTTTGCACCTCTCCATAATATGGTAAATCCGACTATTAAACTAAGAATTATGGACGAGGGAGCCCCGATGACCACCGCGCTGCCTGCCGAGACCTTCGACCACCTGTGGTTCACCCGCTGCGGCGTGCCCACCGCCGCCGGGGTCGCCTACGCCAAGGGCTGGCTCGACGAGGAGCTCGCAGCCGACGGCATCACGCTCACCGCGCTCCAGGACGGCACCACCGAGCAGGTCGGGAGCCACCACTTCACCCACGGGCTCGTGGGGCTGGTCCGCGAGGGCGGCAACATCCCCGCGATCTGGACCCGGGCCCAGGGGACCCCGACCCGGGTGCTCGGGCTGACCTGGGTCGACGAGAAGCAGGCCATCGTGGCCCGGCCCGGCTCGGGGATCGGCTCGCCCGCCGACCTCGCCGGCCGGGTGGCCGCCATCGCCGCCGCACCCGGCCAGGGCATCCCCGTCGGCCGGCCGATGGCGCTGCACGGCCTGGTGAACGCCCTGCGCCTGGGTGGCCTCGGCCTCGACGACATCACCCTGCTCGACGTCGTCACCGCCGAGGACGGCCTGGGCATCGCCAACTGGAACGTCCAGCCGGACCGGATCCAGGCCTCGTGGCCCGGCCTGGCCCAGGTCGCCGACGGGAGCGCCGACTTCACCTACATCAAGGGCCCCCGGGCCCTGGGCGAGGCCGAGCGCCTCGGCCTGGAGACCGTCGTCGACCTCGACCTGGCCCCGATCGAGGCCCGGGTCAACAACGGGACCCCGCGCCCCATCACGGTCCGCCAGGAGCTCCTCGACGAGCGCCCCGAGCTGGTCGTGCGGATCCTCACCCGCGTCCTGGGCGCCGCCGAGTGGGCTCGCACCGACCGCGACGGCGTCCTGGAGGTCCTGGCCGCCGAGACCCGCTCGCGGCTCGAGGACGCCTCCCGCACCTACACCGGCACCTTCCACGAGCACCTCCACCCCACCCTCGACGCCGAGCGCGTCGCGCTGTTCGGCCGGCAGATCGACTTCCTGGTCGACCACGGCTTCGCCCCCGGCCCGGTCGACCTCGACGCCTGGATCGACCCCGCCCCGCTCGAGGCCGCACGGGCCCGCCTGGCCGAGCTCGCCGCCACGCGCTGAGCCGCCGCACCCGCCCGGAGGAGGACCCGATGGCCCGAGATGCCCGCAAGATGTCCCTCAGCGCGTTCATCGCCGGGAGCGGGCACCACCCGGCCGCCTGGCGCCAGCCCGACTCGGACCTGGCCGGCTCGCTCGACCTGTCCTACTGGATCGAGGGCGCCCGGACCGCCGAGCGGGGCAAGCTCGACGCCATCTTCTTCGCCGACGTGCCCGGCAGCCCGGGCCACGTCCCCGGCGTCACCGACCGGATGCCGTGGCTCAACCCCTTCGAGCCCCTCACCCTGCTGTCGGCGCTCGCCGTCGCCACCACGCGGATCGGGCTGATCTGCACGTCCTCGACGACCTACAACGAGCCCTACAACCTGGCCCGGCAGTTCGCCTCCCTCGACCACATCAGCCGCGGGCGCGCCGCCTGGAACGTGGTCACCACCCAGGGCGACGCCGCGGCGCGCAACTGCGGCCAGGCCGCGGCGCCCGGCCACTCCGACCGCTACGACCGGGCCGCCGAGGTCCGGGAGGTGGCCAAGGGCCACTGCGCCAGCTGGGACGACGGCGCCTTCGGCGACGACGACACGGCCGAGCGCAACGTCTACCACGCCGAGGGGCGC
>JBFWTJ010000200.1:0-7588 GCA_050247895.1 Acidimicrobiia bacterium | reverse complement strand
GCCCGGCCACCCGAGACCTGGTCCAGGGTCGTCACCTGCTCGTAGGTGCTGACCGGGTGGTGCAGGCCGGCGATCCAGATCGCCGTGCCGAGGCGCAGGCGCTCGGTGCGGGCGGCCACCGCCGACAGCCAGGTGAAGGGCGCCGACGGGTCACGGGTCTCCGGCGTGAACGAGTGGTGGCCCACGTACCCGGCGTGGTAGCCGAGCTCGTCGGCCAGCCCGGCGACCTCGAAGGTCGCCCGCAGCGGGTCGGGCGAGCCCTCGTCGACGTAGCAGGGGAGCATGAGGCTGTAGCGCACGCCGCCATCATCGTCAGCGGGACCCGGTCGCACCACCGAGGGCCGCAGCCCGGCCGCGGGCGAGGCTCAGCCGGCGTGGCAGGCGCAGCCCGCGCCGCACCCGCCGGCCGGCGCCGCCGCGGCGGCCCGGCCGGTGGAGGCGAACGTGGCCAGCAGCCGGACGGAGGCCCCGTGGCCCGAGCTGCAGGAGGCCGGCTCGTCGGCCTCGGCCATGCTGCGACGGAGCTCGAAGCGCTCCTCGCAGGTCCGGCAGCGGTACTCGTAGATCGGCACGGGCCGAGCGTACCGGCCGGCACCTCCCGGGCCCGCCGGGCGCGACCTTGGGCGAGACTGCCGTGGTGGCACGGGTCAGGTCCGAGCGGGCGGGATGAACCGGGGACCTGATCCCGGGTCGCACCTGCACGGCGGCGCGGCCGTCCCGATGGGTGCCGAGCGGGCCCACCCGGCGGGCCCCGAGGAGTGGTGGCAGGAGGGCTGGGACGCCGACTGGGCCACGTCCGACGGCACCCTGGGCGGACACGTGCGCTGGACCCTGACCCCGCACCGCGGGGTGGCCTGGTTCTGGGCCGCGGTCGCCGGTCCCGGCCGCTCGCTGGTCCTCGTGGTCGAGCAGGGCGCCGCGCCGCCCCGCCGGGGATCGCTCGAGCTGCGGGCCGAGGGGCTGTGGGCCGACCACATCGTCGAGACGCCCCTCGACCACGTGTCGATCCAGTGCGAGGCGTTCGCCGTGGCCCTCGACGACCCGGCCGCCGCCCTCGGCGAGCCCCGGGGCGACCTCGTCCCGCTCGGCCTCGACCTGGAGTGGGAGACCGAGCGGCCCGAGCTCGTCGTGGCCACCGGGCCCGACCGGTTCGAGGTCGCCTGCCGGGTCCACGGCGAGGTCCTGGTCGGCGACCAGCGCCACGACGTCGACGGGACCGGCCGGCGGACCCGCACCTGGGGCCCGGCCCGGTGGTGGACCCACGACTGGACCCGGTTCGCCGCCGCGCTCGACGACGGCACCCACCTGTCCCTGGCCTTCGACGACGGACCGCGGACGGCAGCGTCGCCACCCGGCCAGGGCGAGGTCGCCGGCCCCGCCGGCGGCGAGGGCGGGGCTCGGCTCGTCCTGCCGGGTCCCGGCGGGGACCAGGTCCGTCCCGGCGTGGCCCATGGCGGGGATCAGGTCGGTCCCGTGACCCATGGGGGCGTGGGCCACATCGTCCCGGCGGGCGGGGGAGGGGTCGTGGCCGTCGCCGATGCCACCTTGCGGGAGGGTCGAGCCATCGCCGGTCGCCTCCTCGGGCCGGCCGAGATCCGCGCCGGGGGTCGGACCTGGACCGTCGAGCCCCTCGCGGACGCCCCCGTGTGGGTGACGGCTTCGCCGGCCCCGACCGGGGCGACCGCACCGGCGAGCCGACTGGTCCGCACCCTGTGCCGCGTCCGCTCGGACGAGGGCGCGATCGGCCACGGCTGGTTCGAGCGGAACCGCCCGGCCTGACGCCGGGCCGGCGGTCAGCCCGACCGGGCGGCGCGCAGGGTGCGGACCCGGCGCACGATCAGCCAGGCCGCGGCCGCGGCCAGCAGGGCGAGCACGGCGTACCCGGCCGGTGCGATCCAGCCCTCGACCTGCTCCCAGCGGTCGCCGAGCTGGTAGCCCGCCGCGATGAACACGGCGTTCCACACCCCGCTGCCGATCGCGGTCAGGGCCGTGAACCGGGCCAGGGGCATCCGGTCGATCCCGGCCGGGACCGACACGATGCTGCGGACCAGGGGTATGAAGCGGCCGAAGAACACGACCTGGCTGCCGTGGCGGTTGAAGAACCGCTCGCCCCGCTCCAGGTCCTTCTGGCCGAACAGCACGAACCAGCGCTTGCCGGCCAGGTGGTGGACCCGCTCGTAGCCCACCGCGGCGCCGACGCCGTAGAGGATCCAGGCGCCGACCAGGGCCCCCAGGGTGGCGCACACCCAGGCCAGGACCACGTCGATGTCGCCCCGGGAGGCGCTGAAGCCGGCGAAGGGCAGGATGACCTCGGAGGGGATGGGCGGGAACACGTTCTCCAGCGCGATCAGCGCGCCGACCCCGCCCTCGCCCAGCCGCTCCACCACGTCGACCACCCAGCCGGCGAGGCCGCCGAGATCGTCGGAGTTCGCCGCGGGCACGACGGCGCACCGTAGCGGCCCCCACCCACGCTCGGGTGCACCCGTGGGGCCGTCCGGGCGAGGTTTGGCCCCGCCGCCACGGGGGTTCCTACGATCGGCCCGGGCGGGTCGCGACCGACGAGGAGCCGCCGATGTGGGCAGCGATGGCCAGCGTGACGGGCGCCGAGCCGGCGAGCCTGCTGCCGGCCCGCTGGCAGATGACCGTCTCGCTCGGCTCCCACATCGTGCTGGCCTGCTTCGGCGTGGCGTTCCCCGCGGTGATCTGGGTCGTGCACCGGCGGGGGATCAGGGACGACGACCCCGTCGCGCTGGGCCTGGCCAAGCGGTGGTCGAAGGTCGCCGCCGTGCTCTTCGCCGTCGGTGCCGTCTCGGGCACCATCCTCAGCTTCGAGATGGGCCTGTTGTGGCCCGGGCTCATGCGCACCTACGGCGACGTCATCGGCCTGCCCTTCGCCCTGGAGGGCATCGCCTTCTTCCTCGAGGCCATCTTCCTGGGCATCTACCTCTACGGCTGGGGCCGGCTCCCGCCACGGCTCCACCTCGCCACCCTGGTGCCCATCGCCGTGTCCGGCCTCGTCGGCACGTTCTGCATCCTGTCGGTCAACGCCTGGATGAACGGGCCGACCGGCTTCCGCCTGGACGCCTCCGGGGACGTGGTCGACGTCGACCCGTGGGCCGCGATGCTCAACCCGCGGGTCTGGCTCCAGTTCGCCCACATGTGGGTGGCCGCCTTCATGGTCGTGGGCTTCGCCGTCGCCGCGGTCTACGCCACCGGACTGCTCCGGGGCCGCGACGACCGCCACCACCGCCTCGGCTTCGCCGTCCCGTTCGCCTTCGCCACCGTCGCCGCCGTCGTGCAGCCCTTCGTGGGCCACGCCCTCGGCGCCCGGCTCCACGGCGACCAGCCGGCCAAGCTCGCTGCCATCGAGCTCGCCCCGACCACCGAGTCGCCCGCACCCCTGGCCCTGGGCGGGGTGCTCGTCGACGGCGAGCGCCGCTTCGCCCTCGAGATCCCCCTGCTCGGCTCGCTCATCAGCCGGGGGTCGGCCGACCGGCCGGTCGTCGGCTTCGACCGGATCCCGGCCGACGAGCGGCCCGAGGACGGGCTGGCCACGATGGTCCACTGGTCGTTCCAGCTCATGGTCGGCCTCGGCCTGGCCCTGGCCGGCCTGGGCGTGGCCTTCCACGTGGCCCGGCGCCGGGGCCGCGACTGGCTGGCCCGGCCGTGGTTCCTGCGTGCCGCGGTCGGCGCCGGGCTCGGCGGCGTGGCGGCACTGGAGCTCGGCTGGATCACCACCGAGGTCGGCCGGCAGCCCTGGATCGCCCAGGGCGTCATGCGGGTCGAGGAGGCGGTGACGACCAGCGAGGGCGTGTGGGTGTCGCTGGTCGTGCTGGTCGTCGTCTACGCGCTGATGGGCGCGGGCACGGTCTTCGTGCTGCGCTGGATGGCCGAGCGCTGGCGCTTCGGCGAGGCGCTCGACCTGCCCACGCCCTACGACCCGGGCGACGTCGGCGACGCACCCACGGTGGCCCGCCGGTGAGCCTCGTCGACGTCGTCGCGGGCCTGATGTTCGCCGGCGTGGTGGCCTACGCCGTGTTCGCCGGTGCCGACTTCGGCAGCGGCCTGTGGGACCTCACCGCGGGCGACGCCGAGAGGGGCGCACCGCTGCGCACGCTCGTCGACCGGGTCATCGGCCCGGTGTGGGAGGCCAACCACGTCTGGCTCGTCTACGTCCTGGTCTACCTGTGGACCGGGTTCCCCAGCGGGTTCGCCGCGGTCATGGAGACCCTCTTCGTGCCCTTCAGCCTGGCCGGCATGGGGATCGTGGCCCGGGGGAGCGCCTTCGCCTTCCGCAAGTTCGCGCCGACCGTCGCCTCGGCTCGGCTCTTCGGCGCCCTGTTCGCCGTGTCCTCGGTCGTCACGCCCTTCCTGCTCGGTTGCATCGCCGGCGCCGTGGCCTCCGGCCGGGTCCCCGCCGACGGGACCGGTGACCGCTGGACGTCGTGGACCGGCCCCACGTCGATCGTCGGGGGCCTGCTGGCCGTGCTCACCTGCGCCTTCCTCGCCGCCACCTTCCTGGCCGCCGAGGCCCACGCCCGGCGCGACCCCGACCTGGCCGAGGCGTGCCGGCGCCGGGCACTGGGCGCGGGCCTCGCCACGGGCGCGGTCGCCCTCGCGGGCATCGTGCCCCTGGAGCACGACGCGCCGACCCTGTTCGACGGCCTCACCGGTCGGGCCCTGCCGCTGGTGGTCCTGTCGGCCCTGGCCGGCACGGCGGCGCTGGTCCTCCTCTGGCGCAGGCGCCTGGCCCCGGCCCGGATCGCCGCGGTGGTCGCCGTCGGCGCCGTCGTGGTCGGGTGGGCGGCGGGCCAGTACGACTGGCTGCTGGCCGACACGCTGAGCCTCGACGAGGCGGCCGGGGCCCGGGCCACGCTGTGGGCCCTGGTCGCGGTCTTCGTCGTGGCCGGCGCCCTGGTCCTGCCCGCCCTGGGCTACCTGTTCTGGCTCACCCAGCGGCCCGGCTGGGTCGCCCGTGAGCGGAGCCGGACCATGCCCTCGCCCACGCGCGAGCACTCGGGCTGAGCCCGAAGGCCGGGTCGCACGGGGCCGCCGGTCGTGCGGCCCGAGCGGGCGCCGCCTGCGGGCATGCGGGCCCGCGCCCGATGCATGCGGCTCGGCCGGCCCGGGGTGCACGTTGCCGGCGTGGGCGGTCGGCTCAGGAGCGAGCGGCGAGGGTGGCCCAGATCTCGGGCGAGGCGTGCTGCCAGGACCAGAAGCTCACCGCGGCGGCCCCGTTGACCGCGGCCGCGTCCAGGAAGGCCACGATCTCGGCTGCCGGGGGAGGACCGGGCGGGCCGCCCTCGGGGGCGCCGTCGTAGGCCTGGCCGATGGGCAGGAGGGGCTTGCCGAAGCCGGCCAGGTGCGCCGCCGCGCTGTTGAGGTCCGCCGCCGGGTCGCGGGCGTGCCAGTAGACCATCGGCGCCACCGCGTCGAACGAGGGGACGACCGCCTCGTAGGGGAACACGGCCCGGAAGTGCTCGGTGGGGTTGGGCACGGTGGCGATGAGCACCTCGGACGGGCCCACCGCGGCACGCAGGCCCTCGGCGTAGGTGCGAGCGGCGTCGACGGTGAGCTGGGTTCCCTCCGAGGGCGTCTCGATGTCGGCCGAGAAGCCGTCGACCCGGTGCCCGCCGGGAGCCTCGTGCTCGATCGCGGCGACGGCCCGCTCGACGTCGGCCTCCGGGTCGTCCAGGTCGGGGAAGTCCCAGGCGTAGACCTTGAGGCCGGCCTGGTGGGCCCGGGGCAGCAGGTCGTCGAGGAAGCCGGCGTTGTAGAAGCCACGCCGCGAGTCGCCGGTGCGGACGTACAGGTGGGTCAGGCCGGCCCCCGTGGCCCGGGCCACGATCCGCTCCACGTCGCCGCCCTCGGTCTGGTCCCGTTGCCAGGTCCACATGCCGATGCCGGTCGGCAACCCGCCGATCTTGTGGGGGCCGGCGGCGAAGGGCGACTGCTCGGCGCCGTCGCCACCCCGCCCGGTCGCCCAGGCCACCGCGAGCAACAGGACGGCGACCGACCCGATGGCCGCCCAGCGCCGCTGGATCCCGGTCAGGCCCCCTGGCCGGACAGCTTGCGGTTCTTGAGCTGCGCCTTCAGGTAGTCGCGGTTCATGTACGCGATGAAGTCGATCGGGATCTCTTTCGGGCACGCTTCCTGGCATTCACCGTGGTTCGTGCAGGAGCCGAAATACTCCTCCATGGTGTGGACCATGTCGAGCACCCGGCGGTAGCGCTCGGCCTGGCCCTGGGGCAACAGGTTGAGGTGCTCCAGCTTGGCCGAGGTGAACAGCTGGCCCGCGCTGTTGGGGCAGGCGGCCACGCAGGCGCCGCACCCGATGCACGCCGCGGCGTCCATCGCCGCGTCGGCCGCCTCCTTGGGGATCGGGACCATGTTGGCGTCCTGGGCCGTCCCCGTGGGGGCCGAGATGTAGCCGCCGGCCTCGACGATCCGGTCGAGCGCCGATCGGTCCACGATCAGGTCCCGCAGCACCGGGAACGCCGCCGCCCGCCACGGCTCGATGTGGATCTCGTCGCCGTCGGAGAACTTGCGCATGTGCAGCTGGCAGGTGGCCGTGCCCTTCTGGGGGCCGTGGGCCTGGCCGTTGATCATCAGCCCGCACGAGCCGCAGATGCCCTCACGGCAGTCGTGCTCGAACGCGATCGGCTCCTCGCCCTCCGAGACGAGTCGCTCGTTCACGATGTCGAGCATCTCGAGGAAGCTCATCTCCTCGCTGATGTCGTGGGCGTCGTAGGAGACCATCCGGCCCGGGGCGGTCGGTCCGTCCTGGCGCCAGACGTGCAGCTTGACGTGCATGTTGGAGGGTTCCTCTTACTTGTAGGAGCGCTGGGTCAGGTGGACGTGCTCGAAGGAGAGCGGTTCCTGGTGGAGCGTCGGCTCGCCGCCGGCACCGTGCTCCCAGGCCCCGACGAAGGCGAAGTTCTCGTCGTCGCGGAGGGCTTCGCCCTCCTCGGTCTGGGATTCCTCGCGGAAGTGGCCGCCGCAGGACTCCTCGCGCATCAGGGCGTCCCGGACCATCAGCTCGCCCAGCTCGAAGAAGTCGGCCACCCGGTTGGCCCGCTCCAGTGACTGGTTGAGGGATTCACCCCCCAGGACCCGCAGGTCCTTCCAGAACTCGTCGCGCAGCGCCGGGATCTCCGACAGGGCCTTCTCCAGGCCGGCCTTGTTCCGGGCCATCCCGCAGTGGTCCCACATGATCTTGCCCAGCTCGCGGTGGAAGTGGTCCACCGAGCGGGTGCCCTTGACCGACAGGAGCCGCTTCAGCTGGTCGGCCGAAGCGGTCTCGGCCTCGTGGAAGGCCGGGTCGTCGGTGGCCAGGGGCGCGGTGCCGAGCAGGCCGGCCAGGTAGTTGGCCAGCGTGTAGCTGATGACGAAGTAGCCGTCGGCCAGGCCCTGCATGAGCGCCGAGGCGCCCAGCCGGTTGGCCCCGTGGTCCGAGAAGTTGGCCTCGCCGAGCACGAACAGGCCCGGCACGTTCGACATCAGGTGGTAGTCGACCCAGAGCCCGCCCATCGTGTAGTGGACGGCCGGGTAGATGCGCATCGGGACCTTGTAGGGGTCTTCGTCGGTG
>JBFWTJ010000199.1:0-7597 GCA_050247895.1 Acidimicrobiia bacterium | reverse complement strand
CAGGCCCTCCCCGGTGTCGCCCACCACGGGGGGGGGGGCCCACGGCCGGGTCCTCACCACCGACGGCCCGTTCGCCGAGACCAAGGAGGCCCTCGGCGGCTACCTGTTCTACGAGGCCGACGACCTCGACGCCGCCATCGCGCTGGCCGCCCGCATCCCGGCGGCCCGCTACGGCGGGGCGGTCGAGATCCGTCCCCTGGTCGAGGGGTAGCGGTTGCCCGACCGGGCCCACGCGCCCGACCGGGCCCACGCGCTCGAGCGGGCCTTCCGCGACGACCGGGCCCGGGTGCTCGCCGCCCTGGTCGGCTTCCTCGGCGACGTCGACCTCGCCGAGGAGGCCGTCCAGGAGGCGTTCGCCGTGGCCGCGGCCCGCTGGCCGTCCGACGGCACGCCCCGCAACCCGGGCGGCTGGCTGCTGGCCACGGCTCGCAACAAGGCCATCGACCGCATCCGCCGGGACCGGACCTTCGCCGGCAAGGCCCGGCTGCTGGCGCCGCGCCCCGAGGAGGTGGTCGTGGACGGCTTCGACGACCTCGGCGGCCTCGACGACGCCGCCTTCCCCGACGAGCGCCTCGAGCTGGTCTTCCTGTGCTGCCACCCGGCCCTCTCCGCCGAGGCCCAGGTCGCGCTCACGCTGCGATCGCTGGGCGGCCTGTCGACCGACGAGATCGCCCGTGCGTTCCTGGTCCCCGAGGCGACGATGGCCCAGCGCCTGGTCCGGGCCAAGCGCAAGATCCGGGACGCCGGGATCCCCTTCCGGCTCCCGAGCGACCACCTGCTGCCCGACCGGCTGGCCGCGGTCCTCGCCGTCGTCTACCTCGTCTTCAACGAGGGCTACGGAGGCCGCGGCGACCTGGCCGCCGAGGCGATCCACCTCGGCCGGGCGCTGGTCCAGCTCATGCCCGACGAACCCGAGGTCCACGGGCTCCTGGCCCTGATGCTGCTGCACGACGCCCGGCGGGCGGCGCGCCAGCGTGACGGCGAGCTGGTGCTGCTCGCCGACCAGGACCGGTCGCTGTGGGACGGGGCCGGGATCGAGGAGGGCCGCGCCACGCTCGACCGTGCGCTCGCGCTCCAGGGGAAGGGCCCCCACGTCCTGCAGGCCGCCATCGCCGCGCTGCACGCCGAACCACCGACCGACTGGCACCAGGTGTCCCTGCTCTACGGGGAGCTGGTGCGCCTGACCGGCTCGGCGGTGGTGCGCCTCAACCGGGCCGTGGCGGTGGCCGAGTCGGCCGGGCCCGCGGCAGGCCTGGCGCTGGTCGACGAGCTGGTCGCCGAGGCGGCGCTGGACCGCTACCACTACCTGCACGCCGCCCGGGCCGACCTGCTGCGCCGGCTCGACCGCCCGGAGGAGGCCCGGATCGCGTACCGGCGGGCGCTCGATCTGGTCCGCGACGAGACCGAGCGCAGCTTCCTCGCCCGTCGCCTGGCCGAGCTCGACAGGGACCCCTGACCCGTGGCGGTCGTGTGCCCGGCGAGGGTCGCCGCCGGCGCGCCGGCCGCACCCCGGTCCGGACGTGGGCCGGCCTGGCGGGCCTTGGTCCCCGGGCGGTCCACCGGTCGGCCCGGCCGCGGGCTACGCCAGGCGGGCGAAGGCCTCGGCGGCCTCGGTCTCGCCGGCCACGACCAGGCGGTCGCCCGCGGCCAGGACGGTGTCGACGGTGGCGTAGGTGAAGGATCCGCCGACGGGCTTCACGCAGACCACCGTCACGTGGTGGCGCTCGCGCACGCCCGACTCGGCCAGCGTGCGCCCGACCAGCTCGCGGGGCACGACCGTCTCGACCAGGGCGAAGCGCTCGTCGAGCTGGAACCAGTCCAGGATCCGCCCGCCGATCATGTGGGCGACCTGGTGGCCCATGTCGTGCTCGGGGTACACGACGTGGTGGGCGCCGACCCGCTGGAGGATCCGGCCGTGGTGCCTGCTCACCGCCTTGGCCCAGATGGCCGGCACGCCGAGCTCGTCGAGCGAGGCCGTGGACAGGATGCTGGCCTCCAGGTCGGACCCGACCGCCACGATGGCGTGGGGGATGTCGCCTACGCCGAGCTGGCGCAGGGCGTCGCCGCTGGTGATGTCGGCCACCACGACGTGGGTGATCGTGGGGCTGTAGTACTGGACGGTCGCCTCGTCCTGGTCGACGCCGAGCACCTCGTAGCCGAGCCGGACCAGCTCCGCGGCCACCGCGCCGCCGAAGCGCCCCAGGCCGAGCACCACGACCGACTCGCCGGGCTGGGCCCGGGCCGCGGGCTCGCGGTGGCCGAAGGCCCACTGCCTCGCTGATCGTTCAACCAATGATGATCCTCTCCTCGGGGTGGCGGTAGAGGCGCTCCCGGTCGCGCAGCACCAGGGCGGCGAACAGGGTGGGCGGGCCGACCCGGCCGACGAACATGAGCACGACGAGCACCAGCCGGGCCGGGACGGCGAGCGACGGGGTGATCCCGGTGGACGCCCCCACCGTGCCCAGCGCCGACACCGACTCGAACACGACGTCGGTGAGCCCGAAGGGGCTGAGCGCCAGCAGCACCATCGACGCGGCGACCGCGCCGCCGACCGCCATCAGCGCCACCGTCACGGCCTGGCGCTGCACGTCGGCGGGCACCCGTCGCCCGAACACGTCGACGTCGCGCTCGCCGCGGACCTCGGCCCACATGACCCAGCCGAGCAGGGCGAAGGTCGTCACCTTGATGCCCCCCGCGGTCGAGCCGCTCCCGCCGCCGACGAACATGAGGATCACCGACAGCAGGTGCGACGTGTCGTCCAACCCGCCGACCTCGACGGTGGCGAAGCCGGCCGTGCGCGCCGACGCGCTCTGGAAGAACCCGTTGGCCACCGAGTCCACGCCCGACAGCGGGCCGAAGGTGGCCGGGTTCGTCCATTCGAACCACAGGAACAGCACCCAGCCCACCGCGAGCAGCGCCACCGTGGTGAGCACCGTGACCTTGGTGTGCAGGTCCCAGCGGCGGGGCCGGCGCCACTCCAGCGCGATCTGGCGCCAGACGGGGAACCCGAGCGCCCCGACGACGATCGCGGCGGCGAGCGCGCCGAGCAGCACCGGGTCGCCCCGGTGCCCGGCCAAGCTGTCGGCGAACAGGGCGAACCCGGCGTTGTTGAAGGCCGACACGGCGTGGAAGACGGCCAGGTAGGCGGCCCGCCCGAACGGCTCGCCGTGGGTGAGCCAGAAGCGCAGCAGCAGGACCACGGCCACGGCCGCCTCGACGGCGAGGGTCAGCTTGACCACCGCCAGCAGCAGCGACCGGACGTCGCCGAGGCGCAGGGTGCCCGACTGGGCCGCGGCCACCACCCGCTGGCGCAGGCCCAGGCGGCGGCTCAACACGACGACGAGCAGCGACGACAGGGTCATGATCCCGAGGCCGCCGACCTGCACCAGGGCCAGGATCACGACCTGGCCGAAGCCGCTCCAGTAGCCGACCGTGTCGACCACGGTCAGGCCGGTCACGCACGAGGCCGAGGTCGCGGTGAACAGGGCGGTGACGAACGGGGCGCCGCCGGGCGCCCGGGTGGCGACCGGGAGCATGAGCAGCAGCGTGCCGATGGCGCTCACGGCCAGGAACGTCACCACGATGTACTGCGCCGGGTGCCGCAGGGCGATGCCGCGCCCGCCGAAGCGCGTGGTCATCGGCGCGCGCCGCGCGACGGCACGGCGATCCGCCGTGGGCCGCGCGCACCCGGGATGGCGACCTGCTCGTCGGGCACCGGCACGCCGAGATTCCAGCACGCGCCGGCCGCCGTGCCGCGGCCCCGGCCTCCGAACGTCGGTCGAGCGGGCCGGCCCGAGGCATCGCCGGGCCCCGTGGGCGACAGGGCCTCGACCTCGCCGAGCTAGACCGGAGGACCCGTCGGTCGACCACCGGTCGGGGAGGTCGAGGCGAGCGGGAGCCGGATCGCCGACCGGCCGGGCCACCTGCACCGGAGCGCCTGGCCGGCACATCGAGGTACGGGGAGGGGATCTGATGGATCTGGAATTCGAGGTGGACGAGGGCTACAGGGCCGATCTCGAGTGGGCGGACGAGTTCGTCGCGGAGGAGGTCGAGCCGCTGGACCTCGTCCTGCGGCACGCCTGGGACATGCAGGACCCGCTGCGACAGGAGCTGGTCCCGCCGCTCCAGGATCGGGTCCGGGCCCGGGGCCTGTGGGCCACCAACCTCGGTCCGGAGCTGGGAGGGCCCGGGCACGGCCAGGTGAAGCTGGCGCTGCTGCACGAGGTCCTCGGGCGGAGCCACAGTGCGCCCATCGTGTTCGGCTGCCAGGCGCCCGACTCGGGCAACGCCGAGATCCTGGCCCACTACGGCAGCGCGGCGCTGCGGGAGCGCTACCTGGCGCCGCTCCTGGCCGGCCAGGTGGTCTCGTGCTTCTCGATGACCGAGCCCCAGGGTGGGAGCGATCCGACGCAGTTCACGACGGCGGCTGACCGTGACGGCGACGAGTGGGTGATCAACGGTGAGAAGTGGTTCTCCTCGCACGCGAACTTCGCGTCGTTCCTCATCGTCCTGGCCGTGACCTCGCCCGATGCCGGGCCCCACTCCCGGATGTCGATGTTCGTGGTGCCGACCGACACGCCGGGCATCGAGATCGTCAGGAACGTGTCGGTCTACGGACGGCAGGACGGCGGTGTGCACTCCTATGTCCGCTACCACGACGTGCGTGTCCCGGCGGACCACATGCTCGGTCCCGAGGGCGCCGGCTTCGAGGTGGCCCAGGTCCGCCTGGGTGGGGGGCGCGTCCACCATGCCATGCGCTGCGTCGGTCTGGTCAAGAGGGCGCTGGAGATGATGTGCGAGCGGGCGTTGTCCCGCCACACCAAGGGCGAGCCGCTGAGCCGGAAGCAGCTCGTCCAGGAGATGATCGCCGAGTCGTGGATCGAGCTCGAGCAGTTCCGCCTGCTGGTCCTGCGCACGGCGGCGCGGATCGACCGGTACGGCGACTACCGGAAGGTCCGTGGCGACATCTCGGCGGTGAAGGTGGCGATGCCGAAGGTCCTGCGAGACGTCGCCTCCCGGGCGCTGCAGGTCCACGGGGCCCTGGGTGCCTCGGACGAGATGCCGTTCGGCCGGATGGTGATGGAGTCGTTCCACCTGTCGCTGGCCGACGGCGCGACCGAGGTCCACAAGGTCACGCTGGCCCGTGAGGTGCTCCGCGGGTACGAGGGAACGGACGACCTCTTCCCGACCCGGCACATCCCGAGGTTGCGGGCACGCGCCGAGGCGAAGTACGCGGACGCCCTGGCCCGTCACGGGAGGACCCCGACGGGGGGTGGCGGACCTGCAGCAGATGCCTGAGGGCACGCGCCGGCCGCCGTGCCGCGGCCCCGACCCGCACAGCCGGCCCGCCCGGGGCTCGAGCGCTCCCTAGCCTTGGCCCGATGCCCGACGTGATGCGGTCGATCGTGCTGTTCGTCGTCGCCGCGGTGTGCGAGATCGGTGGCGCGTGGCTCGTGTGGCAGGGGTACCGAGAGCACCGGGGGATCACCTGGATCGGTGCCGGCGTGGTCGCGCTGGCCCTGTACGGCTTCGTGGCGACGTTCCAGCCGGACCCGAACTTCGGGCGGATCCTGGCCGCCTACGGCGGCGTCTTCGTGGTCGGGTCGCTGGCCTGGGGCGTGGTCGCCGACGGCTTCCGGCCCGACCGCTACGACGTCGCCGGTGCCCTGGTCTGCTGCGTCGGCGTCGGGCTGATCATGTACGCGCCCCGCTGACCCGTCGGCGGCCCGGTGCGCGGCGGTCGGGCACGATCGCCTCGACGACCGACGTGGTGACCGCCTCGATCGAGGAGGGTCCCAGCACGTCGGGGATCGTGAGGCTCTCGAGGATGAGGCCGGTCATGGCCAGGTAGAGCACGAGCACGGTGGTCTCGTCGCCGGGGAGGCCGGCCCCGAGGTGCAGCGCGGTGCCGGCCTCGAGGTCGGCGCGCACGGTGGCGGTGAGCGCGGCGCGGATCTCGGGCCGGCGGGTGGCCTCCAACCGGAGCTCGAGGAAGGCGA
The DNA here is from genome assembly GCA_050247895.1 of Acidimicrobiia bacterium. GTDB lineage: Bacteria > Actinomycetota > Acidimicrobiia > Acidimicrobiales > VFJN01 > CAVPEW01. Next base: position 1,598 of record JBFWTJ010000199.1, on the reverse strand, counting down.
GGTAGCCGGCGCGGTCGGCGCGGACCCTGGCCATCAGGTCGTGCATGAGGTCGAGCTCCTGCCCACGGGACGCAGGGCCGCCCAGGATCCCGGTGACGCGCTCGGGATCGGGTCGCAGGCGCTCGAAGATGTGCTCGCCGACCTGGCCGAGCAGGACGGACCGGTCGGGGAAGTAGTTCGACGCCGTCCCGGCGGGCACGCCGGCCCGGTGGTCGATGCGGCGGAAGGTGAGGCCCCGGGCGCCCTCGGCGGCCAGGACCTCCACGGCGGCGTCGAGCAGGGCGGTTCGGCGGGTCGGGTTGCGCATGGACGTCCCCCTGCTGTGGCACTACAGTCATAGTACTACAGCCATAGTGATAGATGCGAACGGAGCTGACGTGTCGAGCCTGACCTACTACGTGGGAGCCACCCTGGACGGCTTCATCGCCGCGCCCGACGGCTCCGCCGACTTCCTCCCCGTCACCGCCGACCTCTTCGCCCGCCTTGCCCGCGACTTCCCCGACACCATCCCGACCCACCTGCGGGCCACCTTCGGCCTGGGGTCCGACGCCGAGCGGTTCGGTGCCGCCGTCATGGGTCGCGCCACCTACCAGCCGGCCCGCGACGCGGGCGTCGCCGATCCCTACGCCCACCTGGCCACCTACGTGGTCTCCACCACGCTGCCGCCGGGCACGACCGACGGCGTGGAGGTGGTGGCCGACCCCGTCGCCCTGGTCCGCCGGCTCAAGTCCGAGGGCACGCACGTGTGGCTCGTCGGCGGGGGCGTCCTGGCCACGGCGCTGGCCGGCGAGATCGACGAGGTGGTCCTCAAGGTGTACCCGTGCACCGCGGGCGACGGCGTCCCCCTGTTCGCCGGCCGGTTCCGGCCGCGCTCTTGGCAGCCGGTCGGCACCGAGCCGCTCCCCGGTGGCGTCCTGCTCGCCCGCTACCGGCCGGCCTGACCCCGGACCGCGCCGACCCTCGGCCGCGGCACGGTCGGCCGGGAAGGGTGCATGATGGCCCCATGGGCCCGGCCGGGTCGGAGGCCGACGGCGATGCCGCAGCCCTGCGGGTGCGCGTCCTGGGCGGGCTGGCCGTCGACGGCCTCGCCGAGGCCCGGCTCGGCAGCCGCAAGGCTCGCACGCTCCTCAAGCGACTGGTGCTCGCCCGGGGCGCGGCGGTGCCGGCCTCGACGCTGGTCGACGTCCTGTGGGGAGACGCCCCGCCGGCACGGCCCGACGACCAGCTCGCCGTGCTGGTCTCGCGGTTGCGACGCGTCCTGGGCCGGGCCCGCCTCCCCCGATCGTCGGCCGGCTACGCGCTGCAGGTCGACTGGCTCGACCTCGACGAGCTGGACGCGCTGGTCGGGCGCGCCGACGCGGCCCTGCGCGACGGGCGTGCGGGCGCGGCCCGGGCCGCGGCCGACGCGGCCCTCCGCCTGGCGCGCGGCCCGGTGCTGGCCGACGACGACGCGGACTGGATCGAGGCGGACCGGGTCCGGGCCGACGTGCTGGTCGGGCGCGCCGCCGGTGTGGTCGCCGCCGCGGCCCTGGCCGCCGGCGACCACACCGCGGCGATCGTCGCGGCCGAGGCCCAGCTCGGTCGGGATCCCCACGACG
>JBFWTJ010000198.1:0-7616 GCA_050247895.1 Acidimicrobiia bacterium | reverse complement strand
GTGCCCTCGACCCTGCGCACCGAGCTCGTCGAGGGCGGCGTCCTGGTCTGCACGCTGGACCGGCCCGACCGCCTCAACGCGCTGACCCGGACCTCGCTCGAGGAGCTCGCCGCCCTCTGGCGGCGCATCGAGGACGACGAGGAGGTCCGCGCCGTGCTGGTCACCGGCGCCGGCCGGGCCTTCTGCGCCGGCGGCGACGTGTCGGGGATGACCGGTCCCGACCTCGACATCGCCGGGCTGGCCCTGGGTCGGCTGACGACCGACGTGTGGCGGGCGCTGGGCGCGCTGACCCGGCCCGTGGTCGCCGCGGTCAACGGCGACGCGGTGGGCGCCGGCCTGTTCATCCCGGTGCTGGCCGACTTCGTCGTCGCCGCCGAGCACGCCCGCTTCGGCGACCCCCACGTCCGCCTCGGCCTGGTGGCCTCGGGCGGAGGGGCGCTGGTGGCCAGCCTCGGCGTCCACCACGCCAAGGAGCTGCTCCTGTCGGGCGACCTGGTCGATGCCGGCCGCGCCCGGGAGATGGGGCTGGTGGGCGCCGTGTGCCCGGCGGGAGAGGTCATGGCCCTCGCCCTGGCCCGGGCCCGCCAGCTCGCCGCCCTCCCGCACGAGGCGGTGCGCTGGACCAAGCGGTGCCTCAACCGCCACGTGGACGAGGCGTGGAGCCTGACCTGGGACGCGGAGCTGGCCCTCGAGGCCATCTCGGCCACCCGGTCGGCCCACGCCACCGCCGTCGAGGGGTTCGGACGGGCCGGGTGCGGGTCGGCCTGAACATCTCGGGGAGCCACCCCTTCGAGCTCGCTCACCGGGGTCAGGCGCTGGCCGGCCGGCTCGGCGCCGACTCGGTCTGGCTGGCCGACCACATGCTGGGGCTCTTCCACCCCGAGCTGTGGCCCGAGATGGAGCTCGGGCGCACCGGGGCAGATCCCGACGGCTACCTCGACCCCTGGTGCGTCCTGGCCGCGCTGGCCCCGGCCTCGCCCGTGCCCCTGGGCATGTGCGTCACCGACGCCACCCGTCGGGGCGCCGCGGACGTGGCCCGCACGGCCCTCACCCTCCAGCAGCTGGCCGAGCCGGGCTTCGTGCTGGGCGTCGGCGCGGGGGAGGCCGAGAACCTCCTGCCCTTCGGCTACCCGTTCGACGCGCCGGTGGCGCGCACCCGCGACTTCCTGGCCGAGCTGCGTGAGCTGCTCGACACGGGTCGGATGCCCGGGACGGTCGGGCGGCTCGGCGTCCCGCTCGAGACCGCCGCCGGCCGGCCCCAGGTCTGGGTCGCCGGCCACGGACCTCGGATGCTCGAGCTCACCGGCACCTACGCCGACGGCTGGCTGCCGGCCTGGTCGATGGCCCCCGAGGACTACGCCGAGCGCCGCGCTCTCGTCGCAGCCCACGCCGCGGCGGCGGGGCGTCCCGCGCCGGTGAGCGCCATGTACGTCGTGGTGCTCATGGCGGCCTCGCGCCGCGAGGCCGCGGCCATGTTCGACGACGAGCCGCTGGCCAAGCTCTTCGCCCGCATGGGCAGTGCCGAGCAGTGGCGCCGCCACGGCCTCGAGCACCCGACCGGGCCGCGCGCCCGCGGGCTGGTCGACCTCGTCGTGCACGAGCTCGACCCGGCCGAGCTGCGGCGGCTCGCACCGAGGATCCCCTTCGAGCTGATCGAGGAGATCGTCTTCGTCGGCAACCGGGACGAGGTCGCCACGGCCCTCGAGCCCTACGCCACCGCCGGCCTCGAGCACGTCGTGCTGGCCGACATGACCGGCCTGGTCGGCGGGGTGCCCGAGGCCCGTCGACGAGCCGGCGAGCTGGCCGGCCTGGTCCAGGTGCTGCGGGCCTGGTGACGGTGGCCACGATCGAGCGGACCGGGCGGCACGCCGTGCCCGGCTACGAGTTCCTCGGCGGGCTCAGCGCCGAGGAGCGGAGCCGCCGTGACGAGCTGGTGGCCTGGCTGGCGGCGCAGCTCGACGGCCCCCACGCCCACCTCCGGGGCGCGCTCGCCCCCCTCGACGACCGGGAGTGGGCGCAGCTCCACGCCTGGGAACAGGTGCTGCACGCTGCGGGCTGGCGGGGGATCGGTTGGCCCGTGGAGTACGGCGGTCGGGGTGGCTCGTTCGTCGACGAGGTCGTCTTCGAGGTCGAGTACGCCCGGCTCGGAGGGCCCTACCGACCGTCGATCCAGGGGGAGCGGCTGCTGGGTCCGATGCTGCTGGCCTGCGCCAGCGAAGCCCTCCGCCGCCGCTTCCTGCCCGAGATCGTCGCGGCGCGCCAGTACTGGTGCCAGGGCTTCAGCGAGCCCGGGGCCGGGTCGGACCTCGCCGCGGTGCGGACCAGCGCCCGCCGGGACGGCGCCGACTGGGTCGTCCACGGCCAGAAGACCTGGACCACCGGGGCCCACCGCGCCGACTGGATCTACGCGCTGTGCCGCACCGACCCCGCCGGCGAGCGGCACCGGGGCCTCAGCATGCTGCTGGTGCCGCTGGACCAGCCCGGCATCGAGGTGCGCCCGATCCGCACGATGGCCGGCGATGCCGAGTTCTGCGAGGTCTTCCTCGACGGCGCCCGGACCGAGGCCGACCTGGTGCTGGGCGAGGTGGGCGCGGGCTGGGACGTGGCCCGCCGGCTCCTGCAGGTCGAACGGGGCCTGACGATGCTGGGGCACCAGCTCCGCTACGAGCGCGAGCTGGACCACGTCGTGGCCGAGCTCCGCCGGCGCGGCCGGGACCGGGACCCCCTGCTGCGCCAGCGCGTCGCCCGGCAGTGGTCCGCCCTGCGCGTCCTGCGCCTGGTGAGCACCGGGATGCTCGCCGACCTCGCCGCGGGGAGGGACCCGGGCACGGCGGCGTCGCGGGCCAAGTTGATGTCCTCGGCCTGGCAGCAGGCCCTGGGCGCCCTGGCCCTGGCGGTCGAGGGGCCCGGGGCCGTGGCGGGCCCCGGTGGGGCGGCGGCGCAGCGCGTGCTGCTCGAGGCGTGCGGTGCGTCGATCTACGGCGGGTCGGACGAGATCCAGCGGAACCTCCTGGCCGAGCTGGGCCTGGGGCTCCCGCGTTGAACGTGCAGGAGGCGTGCGCATGAAGCTCGACGAGCAGGTGAGCATCGTCGGGATCGGCCAATCCGAGCTGGTCCGGCGGAGCCGCCGGTCGGTCGAGGAGATGGTCGTCGGGGCGATCCGCGACGCGGTGGCCGACGCGGGACTGGAGCTGGTCGACGTCGACGGCATCGTGACCGAGGGGGAGCTGGTGCCCCAGCTGGTCAGCGCCAACGACGTGGTGGCCAACCTGGGCCTGGCCGACGACCTGTTCGCGGCCCGGGCCGGCTTCGGGGGGACCGGGATCCTGGGCTCGACGGTGGTGGCCGCGATGGTGCTCCGGTCGGGGTTGGCCACCACGGTCGTCTCGTACTTCGGCCTGAACTGGGGCTCGACGAACGGCGCCTACGGCTGGCACGGGCAGGATCCGCTCAAGGCCAGCCTGGAGATGCCGTTCAACTTCTACGGCCAGCCGACCTACTTCGCGGCCAACGCCCGGCGCTACATGCACGAGTACGGCCTGACCGAGGCGCAGCTCGGTGCGGTGGCGACGACGGCCCGGTCGTGGGCCAACCTGAACCCGGCGGCTCAGGTCCAGGGCCCGCTGGGCCTGGACGACTACCTGGCCGCGCCGATGATCGCCGACCCGTACCGGCGCTACGACTGCTGCCTGTTGTCGGACGGCGCGGTGGCCTTCGTGATGACGACGCCCGAGCGGGCCCGCGACCTACGCAAGCCGCCGGTCGCGGTCGCCGCCTGCGAGTCGAGCTTCCCGGCCACGTCGGTCCACTCCTTCCTGACCCAGCACGGCACGCCGCTGATCACCCAGGCCGCGGTCACCGGCCCCCGGGCGATGGCCGCGGCCGGCATCGTCCCGGCCGACGTCGACTTCGTGAACATCTACGACTGCTTCACCCTGAGCTGCCTGCTCCAGTTCGAGGACCTGGGCTTCTGCGAGAAGGGCGCCGCGGGCCGGTTCTTCGAGGAGGGCGGGGCGGGCCAGGGCGGCGCCCTGCCGGTCAACCCCCACGGGGGAATGCTCAGCGAGGCCTACCTCATGGGGGCGAACAACGTGATCGAGGCGGTCCGCCAGCTCCGGGGCGAGGCGGGAGCACGCCAGGTGCCGGGGGCCTCGGTGGGGGTCGTCTCCGGGCTCGGTGCCGAGCAGACCACGCTCGTGCTGACGGGAGCCCGCTGATGGTCGAGGCCCGGCCCGGACCGTCGCTGGACCACCCGTGGCTGCCCGACACGGCGTGGCCCGTGCTGGCCCCCTTCTGGGAGGCGCTGGCCCGCGGCAGCCTGGCCTTCCCCCGCTGCACGGGGTGCGGGCGCTTCCAGTGGTACCCGCAGGCGATGTGCCCCCGGTGTCGGGCCATGGACTTCGAGTGGACCGATGTCGAGGGGACCGGTCGGGTGTTCACCTTCACCGTGGTCCGCCAGGCCTTCCTGCCGGAGTTCGCCGACCGGCTGCCCACGACCGTGGCGCTGGTCGAGGTCGGTGCCGCCCCCGGCGTCCGCCTGGTGACCAACGTCCTGACCGCCGACCGGCGCGACGCCGCGGGCCGGGTGGCGGTGGGCGACCTCGTCGACATCGAGGTCGAAGAGGTGTCGCCCGGGGTCTTCCTGCCCTTCGCCGTCCTGCGATGACGGGTCCCGGGCCGGTGGCGGAGCCGGCCGGTGCCGGCTACGACGTGGAGCTCACCGACGTACGACCGGGCCAGGAGCTCGACGTCGCCGCGCTCGAGACGTTCCTGCGGGCCCATGTCACGGCCCTCGACGGGGTGGAGGGTGAGGTCCGGGTCCGCCAGTTCCCCCACGGATCGGCCAACCTGACCTACCTGGTGGCGATCGGCCCGGTGGAGCTGGTGGTCCGCCGCCCACCGTTCGGCCGGCTGGCCCCGGGCGCCCACGACATGCGCCGCGAGCACCGGGCCCTGGCCGGCCTGGCGGGCTGCTTCGACCGGGTGGCCCGGCCCCTGGCCTTCTGCGACGACCCGTCGGTGCTCGGTGCCGACTTCCTGGTCGTCGAGTACCGCCGGGGCGTGGTCGTGTGGGATCACGTGCCGCCGGCCATGGTCCACCACGGCGAGGTGGCGCGCCGGGTCGGCTTCGCGGTGGTCGACGCCCTGGCCGACCTGCACGGGATCGCCCCGGACGCGGCCGGGCTGGCCGACCTGGGCCGGCCGGAGGGCTACGTGGCGCGCCAGGTCGAGGGTTGGCGGCGGCGGTGGGACCTCGTCGACACCGGCCGGGTGCGGGCGATGGCCCCGCTCGGGGCCCGGCTGGCGGCGGCGCGCCCGGCGGGATCCCGGCGCGCCGCGGTGCTCCACAACGACTACAAGCTCGACAACTGCCAGTTCGACCCGTCGGCACCGGACCGGGTGGCGACGATCTTCGACTGGGACATGGCGACCCTGGGCGATCCGCTGTGCGACCTCGGCGCGCTGCTCAACTACTGGCCCGACCCTGCTGACCTGGACGGTGACCGGCCGCTGCACGTCCCGGGCCTGGAGCACCTGGGCCTGCCGTCGAGGGTCGAGGTCGTCGAGCGCTACGCGGCGCGCACGGGCGAGGACGTGTCCGGCGTGGCGTGGTACGAGGCCTTCGCCACGTGGCGCACGGCGGTGATCCTCGAACAGCTCCACCAGCGCTGGGTCCGGGGCGAGACGAGCGATCCCCGGATGGCCGAGCGGGGTGAGCCGGTCGCCCGCCTGGCGGCGCGCACCGCCCGGCTCCTCGACCGCCTCGGCCCCCGCCGACCCTGAACACGCATCGCTGACGCCTCGTGTGGGCGGATGCGCTCGCGCCGGCCTCGACCGTGAACCGCATCGAGGTCGGCCGGATGTCACCCACGGTCGAGATGGTCGACCGCCTCCTCGGAGCCGCGGGTGCAGAGGTGAGGGCAGCACTGGTCCCCGCCTTGGACTGGGCGGCGGTGCGGCCGGGGCTGAACGAGAGCGAGCGGCGCGCGCTGTCGTTCGGCGTCCTGGTGGCACGGCACCTGCTGGCCGATCCGGTGCACACGATCGCCGTCGCGCGCCGGAACCTGGAGGTCATGCGGCGCGCCGCGAGCCCGGGTGGCCTCACCTACGTCGACTCGTGGACCGCTCTGTTGGAGGGGCCCACGGGGACCGTGGTCGAGGTGTTGATCGGCGTCGACGAGCAGGCGAAGGCCCTGCGCCAGGCCATGCCGTTCGCCGGGATCGTGCCGGAGTCCGAGCGTCGGGCCGCCCTGCGCCGGCTCCGCGCGGCATGGTCAGGTGGGACAGGTCCAGTCCGGGCGCAGGCCGATGGCGTCGCGGAGGTGGTAGGCCGCGAGCAGGAAGAAGCTGCGGCCCAGCACCATCGTCCCCCGGGGCACGCCCGGGCCGCCGGGCACGAAGGTGATCCTCCCGATGCCGCCCTCGGGGTCCACGATGCCGGCCACCGCGTCGAGGGCGCGCACCGCGGCCTCGACCAGCGCGTCGTCGGCCACCCCGAGCTCGTGGGCCAGGCCGGTGGCGTAGGCGAACATCAGGGTGCCCGAGGACTCGGCCCGGGTCCCCGGGTCGTCGATGTAGTCGTAGAGGAACCCGCTGCGGTCCTGGTGCGCGGCCGCCCCGCGCAGCAGCCCGGCCAGCACCTCGCGCACGGCGGGCGCGTCGCGGTGGTCGGGCGCCTGCTCGAGCGTCTCGGCCGCGGCGCAGCTGAAGAAGCCGTTGCCCCGGCCCCAGAAGGCCGACTCGGGGAACGTGTCGGGCCGCTCGCACCACACGTGGCGGGCCAGCCCGGTGGCCGGGTCGATCAGCCGGCGGGCACCGACCAGGAGCTGGTGGTAGGCGTCGTCGACCAGCTCGGGCCGCTCGGCCAGCCGGCCGAGGTAGGCGAACAGCCCGCACACCGGGTACAGCGCGTCGACCCACACCTCGGGCCGGCTCAGGTTCATCAGGTAGTAGCCCTCGCTGGTCGCCGGGCCGCGGCGGATGGCCTCGACGTGGTCGGCCGCGGCCCGCAGGTAGCGGGCGTCGCCGGTGCGCTCGTGCAGGGCGAGCAGCGGGTGGCCGAAGTAGCTGCTGCAGTCCGGGCCGGCCACGAAGCCCTGCATGATCGGCGAGTCGGCGGTCTTGTAGGTGCCGAAGGTGAGCTGGGTGGTGCCGCCGTGGGACAACAGGCCCTCGGAGGTCTGGGTGGCCACGGCGTGGTCGAGCCAGTGCCGGGCCACCTCCTCACCCCGGGGGTGGTCCCAGCGCAGGAGCGTGGTGATGATGCCCTGGCGCTCCCAGTAGTCGTCGGGGATCTCGAGCGCGATCGAGGTCTCCACCACCTTCTCGACGAGCGCGTCGTCGATGTTGCGGACGGCGACGGTCATGCCCTGTTCCTCCCCCTGGTCGTCGGCTCGCTGGCCACCAAGCCATCAGAGTTGCCGTTGAACGTCAAGGACAGAGTGATCTGGGTCACAGATCGGTGAAATGGGGCACAACGCGTGGACAGATGGCGCTTGTGCTCGTATTCTCAACCCAGGTCGTTCCGATCCCCCCATGGAACGTCCAACACAGTGCGAGAGACCGATCCCCCTCGGTCCGCACGTTTCCTGGAAGCGCCGGCCCCACCCCCTGGG
>JBFWTJ010000197.1:0-7698 GCA_050247895.1 Acidimicrobiia bacterium | reverse complement strand
ACCTGAAAAAGACGAAGGGCCCCGGCTGCAACCAGGGCCCTTCAAGGTCATCAACGCCCCCATCGAAAGGACCGGCGCCGTGACGAAAGAAACTCTTGCATCTGAGACGCATGTGGTCAATGATGCTCCTGGGGAGTTAGTTAGGCGAACTAACCTTAACGACGATTATGGGCGCTTGGCCGCTGAGATCCGGAGGCGGTGATCGGGCCGAGCCGGCGCCGTGGCCAGGCAATACAGTGCGCGCCCATGGCCGTCATCCCGATCGACGCCAAGGGTCGAGCGCAACGGGAAGCCACCATCCGAGCCGTCCTCGCTGCGCAGAACGACCACCGCATCGACGACGTCATCGGCTGCTTCGCGCACCCGCGCTACGAGCTGGCCGGGACCAAGCGGGTGTTCGACGGGGCCGACGAGGTCCGCCAGCACCTCGCCGCCTCACACCAGCACTTCGCCGACCTCCACCTCGAGATCGTCGACCTCCACCACGCCGAGGAGGCGACGGTGGCCGAGCTCGTCATGGCCGGCACCCACACCGGCGACTGGTACGACCTGGCCGCCACGGGCCGGCGGTTCCGCAGCCGCGTGGCGGCCGTCTTCAGCTTCGAGGGCACCGACCTGGTCGGCCTGCGGCTCTACTACGACACCGGGTCCATCGCCCGCCAGCTCGCCGGTCTGGGCGCCGGCGGCTGAGGACCCGCGGCCAGCCCCGGTCCGGCGCCGGTCAGGAGTCGTAGAACGGCGTGGGCACCACCCGGGCCGGCACGCGATCGCCCCGCACGTCGATCTCCACCGCCGAGCCCTCGCCGACCTCGGGCGGCAGGAAGGCCAGGGCGATCCCGTGGCCCAGCATCGGCGAGAAGTTGCCGCTGGTGACCACGCCGACGACCTTGCCGTCCACCAGGACGTCCTGATCGGCCCGCGGGGGCCGCCGGCCCTCGACGGCCAGGCCCCGCAACCGCCGGGACACCCCCCGGTCGCGCTCGGCCAGCAGCGGGACCCGTCCCCGGAAGCCGCCCGGCTTGTCCCAGGCCACGACCCAGCCCAACCCGGCCTGCAACGGGGTGATCCCCGGTCCCAGCTCGTGGCCGTGCAGGGGCAGCCCGGCCTCCAGCCGCAGCGTGTCGCGCGCCCCCAGGCCGGCCGGTTCGATGCCCGTGGCCAGCAGCTCCTGCCACAGGCCGACCGCCACCTCGACCGGCGCGGCGATCTCCACGCCGTCCTCCCCCGTGTAGCCGGTGCCGGCCACGACGTGCTCCACGCCGCCCCGCTCCAGGCGTTGCACCCTGAACCGGGGGACGGCCGCGGCCTCGGGCCACAAGGCACCCAGGCGAGCCCGCGCCTCGGGTCCCTGGACCGCCAGGACCACCCGCGTCGGCGTGACGTCCTGCCCGCCGATGGCGTCGGTCACCCGGTCGGTGTTGGAGGCGTTGGGCATGACGTCGAACCGTTCGGGGCCGACCCACCAGACGATGATGTCGTCGAGGACCGACCCGTCGGCCGGGTCGAGGAGGTGGGTGTACTGGGCCCGGCCGGGACCGATGCGGCCCAGGTCGTTGGTCAGCGCCGTCTGCAGCCGGTCGAACGCCCCGGCACCGGTGACCCGGACCGTGCCCAGGTGGCTGACGTCGAACACGACCGCGGTCGACCGGCATGCCCGGTGCTCGGCCACGGTGCCCTCCCCGTAGGCCAGGGGCATCGACCACCCGCCGAAGGGGACCATCTTGGCGCCCAGGGCGCGGTGCTCCCCGTCCAGGGGGGACTGGCGCACGGGGATCAGCGGGCCGCGGCGGCCGGAGCCGACGGGCTGGCGGCGGGAGCGTCCGAATCCGAATCCCGCAGCTCACGGATCCGGGCGTCGACCTGCTCGGTCACGCCGTCGAGGGCCAGGAGGTTCAGCACGCCCTGACCCTGGTAGCGGTTCACGACGTCGATCAGGTCCTCGCCCTCGTGGACCAGCACGACCGAGTCGCCGGCGATGACCAGCTTCGCCGAGGCCAGGTCGTCGCCCAGGCGCTCGCGCAGGTAGCTGAACGCGGCCCGGACCCGTTCGAGCTTCTGACCGGCGTCGACCAGCGTCTTGACCATCCGCAGCTCGATCAGGTCGCGGTACGAGTAGCGACGGCGGCTGCCACTCCCCTGCGCATCGGCCAGGGAGGGCCGGATCAGGTTCGTCCGCGCCCAGTAGTCCAGCTGGCGGTAGGTGATGCCGACGATGTCCGCCGCCTCACGCCCGCTCCATCCAGCCGTCATCCGCTCTCCCCGGTCCGCGTACCCGTCACGAGATGCCACCGGTGGAGTTACACCCGTGTGGTGACCGCCGACGGTACGGCCGATGGACCGCCCGGTCAAGGCCCCACCGCACCCGGGGCCGGCCCGGGCCGTCGACCGCCCTAGGAGGCGAAGTCCTCCGGGTTGACCTGGTCGATGAACGCCTTGAACTCCTCGACCACCTCGTCGGGCACGTCGGCCTCGCCGTCGGACCCGGCCGCCCGGCCCGCCTCGTCCAGCACGACCTCCTCGGCGAACAGCGGAGCGCCCACGCGCACGGCCAGGGCCACCGCGTCGGACGGGCGGCTCGAGATCGAGCGGACCTCCCCCGCCTGGCTGAGCACGATCTCGGCGAAGAACGTGGACTCCCGCAGCTCGGTGACCACGATCCGCTCGATCCGTGCGCCGAGCTCGTCGAGCAGGGTGCGCATCAGGTCGTGGGTCATGGGCCGAGGGGTCTCGACGTTCTCCAGGGCGAAGGCGATCGCCGTGGCCTCCGGGCCGCCGATGAAGATCGGGAGCACCCGACGGTCGCCCGTGGTCTCGCGCAGGAGGAGGCAGGGGATGTTCGGCGGCCTCTCGACCTCGATGCCGACCAACTCCATCTCGACGGCCATCGCTCGCACGATACCGGAGACCGGCCGGGCCGCGGTGGCCGCGATCCGGGTCGGTCAGCGCCGGGTGTGGTCGCCCAGGGCCACCCGCAGGAGCGCGGCGTGCAGCGACTCCCCCAGCCGCGACAGCTCGTCGAGCCGGTCCGCGGCCTGCTGGCGGGCCTGGGGGTTGCGCTGCTTGACCAGGGGCATGATCACCTGCTCGAAGAAGCCGGCCTCGCGCTCGGCCGCGACCTTGTACATGCGCAGGTGGCGGGCCTCGATGCCGAACCGCAGGAAGCCGGCCGCGCTGCGGGCCACGACCAGGTCGTCCTCGTCGAAGTAGCGGTCGGCGCCCACGACCCGGCCGGTGACCAGGCCGAAGCGCTCCAGGTCGGCCAGCTCGTCGTCGACCAGGCCCGACGCGTCGCACAGCTCCTGGCGGGTCAGGCTGACCCCGCTCACCCCGGCGTCGAGGCGCCCGGCTGGCGTGGGCCGGGCGGCCTGCGCCCCGGCCCGGGACTCCGCCGACCGGGCCGGGCCCGGCGGGACCGACGGGGAAGGCGGGGTCGGCACCGCGGAGACGGCCACCGGAGCGTCGCGCCCGTCGCCGACCGGGCCGGGTGCGGCGGATGCCGTCCCGTCCCGCCCCGCCGGCGCGCCCTCGGCCGCGGCGGGCTCCCCCACCCCGGCCGCCGGCTCGTCGGGCGGCACGACCAGGCCGGCCGCGGCGCTCTCCTCCAGGCGATCCTTGATCACCTTGAGCGGCAGGAAGTTCTCCTTCTGCTGCTGGAGGATCCAGCGGAGCTGCTCGATGTCGGACTCGTAGAACTTCCGGTAGCCCGACGGCGTCCGCTCGGGATCGAGCAGGCCCTGGCTCTCCAGGAAGCGGATCTTCGAGATCGTGATGTCGGGGAACTCGTCCTGGAGCAGGCTGAGGACCTCGCCGATCGAGAGGTGCGACCGTCCCGCCATCGTGCTCACTTGTGCCCGGCCAGGAACACGAGCTTGAACGACCCGACCTGGAGCTCGTCCCCGTCGTGCAGCTCGGCCTGCTCGACCCGTTCGCGGTTCAGGTAGGTGCCGTTCAACGACCCCGCGTCACGCACCACGTAGCCCACCGGCGCCCGGACCAGCTCGGCGTGGCGGCGCGACACCGTGATGTCGTCCAGGAAGATGTCGCTGTCGGGGTGGCGACCGGCGGTGACCACGTCCTGGTCCAGCGCGTAGCGCGAGCCGGCGTTGGCCCCACGGGTGACCACCAGCATCCCCACCCCCGAGGGCAGCTCGCCCAGGTCGACCACGACCTCCTCGTCGGGGCTCTCGACCGGGACCGCCACCGACATGGTCGGGTGGTCGGTCGTGGTGTCCAACGGGGCGCCGCACGAGGAGCAGAAGTTGCCGCCCGGCGCGTTGCGATGGCCGCAGCGAGCGCAGACGATGTCGACCACTCAGCCCTCGATGAGCTTCCGGTACCCGTCGGCGTCGAGGAGCTCCTCGACCTGGGCCAGGTCGACCGGCTCGACCACGAACAGCCAGGCGTCCCCGTAGGGGTCCTCGTTGAGCCGCTCGGGGGCGTCGGCCAGCTCGGCGTTGACCTCGGTGACGGTGCCGGCCAGCGGCAGGTACACGTCGGACACGGACTTGGTGGACTCGACCTCGCACACCGAGGCCCCCCGGTCGGCCGCCGTGCCGATCTCGGGGAGGTCGACGAAGACCACGTCGCCCAGCGCGTCCTGGGCGTAGTCGGTGATCCCGACCCGCACCTTCCCACCCTCTACGCGGACCCACTCGTGGTCGGTCGAGTAGCGCAGGTCATCGGGGATGTTCATGGCGACGGAGGCTAGTCCGAACCCTCGACCTCCGGTCCAGGGTCGCGGGGTCCGCGGCCGGCGCGCTCCCCCGCTCAGCGCACGAGCTGGCGGATGCGCCGCACGTACTCCTGGACCAGCGCCCGGGCCTGGGCCGGGCTCGCGCCCTCGGCCCACACGTGGGTCACGGGGTCCTCCGGGTCGGGCAGGGCCAGGGCCCAGCCGTCGTCGTGGCGCACCTTGATCCCGTCGATGAGCTGGACGTCGCGCTCCTTGCTCTGCTCGACCAGCGACCGCATGACCATGCCCTTGTGCTCCCAGGGCGTCACCACGGTCTCGTGGGCCTGGTGGACCGCGGGCAGGCCGGCCACCACGTCGGACAGGCTGGACCCGTTGCGGGCCAGCAGCTCGAGCACCTTGACGAAGGTCGCGGCGGCGTCGAAGGCGGGCAGGAAGCCGGGCAGGATGTAGCCGCCGTCGGTGCTCGCGGCGAAGCCGACCCCCGGTTCGCTCGCCGCATCCATCAGCGCCGAGCTGGCCAGCTTGGTCCGCTGGACGCGGACCCCGTAGCGGCCCGCGATGGCCTCGGCGTGACGGGTCACGGTGACCGGCAGGGCCACCGTGTCGCCCACGAGGTGGTCCGAGACCAGCGTCAGCAGGGCCAGGAGCGCCTCGCCGTCGGCCAGCACGTGGCCCGCGTCGTCGATCAGGGTCAGGTGCTCGCCGTCGGCGTCGATCACCGCCCCCAGGTGCGCCCCCGAGGCGGTCACGATGGCGGCCACCTCGCGGGCCGCGGCCTCCGGGTCCCGGTTGATCACGCCACCGGTGCTGGCGTAGGGGTTGACCGCCAGCACGTCGGCACCCAGCTTGGCCAGGACGTTGGGCATCACGAACGACGTCGAGCCGTAGCCGTAGTCGACCACGACCTTGAACCGGGCCCGCTGGATGGCCTGCATGTCGACGGTCTGCTCCAGGGCCGTCGTGTAGTGCTCCAACGCCCGGGGCGGAAAGTCGATGTCGCCGATCTCGGCCGGCACCACCCGGCGGAAGTCCTCCCGCAGGAACAGGCGCTCGATCTTGCGCTGGACGTCCTCGGTGATGTCGGTCCCGTCGCCGCCGAAGAAGCGGATCACCACCGACTGGGGGTCCGCCGCCACCAGCCTCACCGTCAGGCCGCCCGACGACGAGGGCTGGCGGGCGATGAACCGGGTCACCGGGACCGAGGCCACCTCGAGGTCCAGCACGTTGACCCCCGACGCGTTGACCCCGGCCATCATGGCCCGCTTGAGCATGCGGGCCGACCGGCTCGAGTCCCGCGACATGACCACCGTCGCGTCCTTCTTCAGCGAGGTCGCGTAGGCGATGGCCACCCGCACGGCCAGCTCGGGGTTGACGTCGACGTTGGCCAGGCCGGCCACGCCGTCGCGCCCGAACAGCGAGCGGGCGCCCCGCGACTCCCAGACGATCGAGGAGTTGACCATCGCCCCGGCCTCGACGGTCTTGAACGGGTAGACCTTGACGCCGGCGCCGATGACGGCGTGCTCGCCGACGAAGCACTCGTCGCCCAGCACCACGCCCTCCTCGCAGCGCACGCCCTTGCGCAGGTCGCAGGCACGGCCCACCGTGGTGCCCCGCAACCGCACGGCCTCGCCCAGGTAGGCGTTGTCGTGGACGACGACCCGCTCCAGGTCGACGTGGCCCCACACCCGCACGTTGGTCCCCAGCACCGAGTAGGGACCGACGCGGGCACCGGCCTCGACCCGGCAGTAGTCGCCGATCACCGCCGGGCCGTCGATCGTGGCCTCGGGGTGGATCTCCGCGCCCTGGCCCAGCCACACCCCCTGGCCGACCTCGAAGCCGGGCAGCTCCAGGTCGACGCGACCGTCGAGGATGTCCTTGTGGGCCCGCAGGTACGCCTCCAGCGTGCCCACGTCCTCCCAGTAGCCCTCGGCCACCGCCCCGTAGATCGGCTTGCCCTGGTCCAGCACGGCGGGGAACACCTCGCCGGAGAAGTCCACCGGGCGGTCGGGCGGGATGAAGTCGAAGATCTCGGGCTCGAGCACGAAGATGCCGGTGTTGATCGTGTCGCTGAAGACCTGGCCCCAGCTCGGCTTCTCCAGGAACCTCTCGATCGCGCCGTCCTCCTGGGTGATGACGATGCCGAACTCGAGGGGGTTCTCGACCCGGACCAGGCCGATGGTGGCCAGGGCGGAGCGCTCCTCGTGGAGGTCCACGATGGCCCGCAGGTCGATGTCGGTCAGCACGTCGCCCGAGATGACCAGGAAGCGCTCGTCGAGCTCGTCCATGGCGTTGCGCACCGAACCGGCGGTGCCCAGGGGCTGGTCCTCGGTGGCGTAGACCATCCGGACCCCGAACTCCGACCCGTCCCCGAAGTAGTTGCGGATGTGGTTGGCCATGAAGGCCACGGTGACCACGATGTCGTCGAAGCCGTGGCGGCGCAGCAGCTTCACGATGTGCTCCATCATCGGCAGGTTGGCCAGGGGCATCATCGGCTTCGGCGCGTTCGACGTGAGCGGACGTAGACGCGTCCCCTCGCCGCCCGCCATGATCACGGCCTTCATGGGCCCGACGGTACCCCGGCACGATCGGCCCGCCCGGCAGCCAGCGCGACCCGGGCCAGCGGCACGTACCGGGCCGCCGACCACAGGCTGAGCACCAGGCCCGGCACCCCGGCGACCCAGGCCAGCACCCCGGCCAGGCGCTCCCAGCCCAGGTCGTCGGCGTGGCTGCCCAGGAAGAGCGGGAACGCCACCATCAGCGCGAAGGTCCCGGCCTTGCCGGCCCAGGTGACGTCGATGCGCCGGGCGCCGAGGGCGGCCAGGCCCAGGGTCGTGCCGGCCACCACCACCTCCCGGGCCAGGACCAGGCCGGCGAACCAGGGCGGGACCGAGCCGTCGACCACGATCGCGCCGGCACCGACCATGAACAGGAGCCGGTCGGCGACCGGGTCGAGGACCTTGCCCAGCTCCGAGCCCTGGTCCCAGCGGCGGGCGACGTAGCCGTCC
>JBFWTJ010000196.1:0-7766 GCA_050247895.1 Acidimicrobiia bacterium | reverse complement strand
GCCCCGGTACTCCTTGAACCGCTCGCCCTGGTGCAGGACGACCTCGCCGGGCGACTCGTCCACGCCGGCGAGCAGGCTGCCCAGCATGACGGTGCTGGCCCCGGCGGCCAGGGCCTTGGGGATGTCGCCCGAGAGCTGGATGCCGCCGTCGGCGATGACGGGGACGCCGTGGCGGGCCGCGGCCTGGGCGCAGTCGTAGATGGCGGTGAGCTGGGGGACCCCGACGCCGGCCACCACCCGGGTCGTGCAGATCGACCCGGGGCCGATGCCGGTCTTGACCGCGTCGGCCCCCGCGCCGACCAGGGCGTCGACCGCGTCGGGTGTGGCGATGTTGCCGGCGATCACCTCGACGTCGAAGGCGCCCTTGACGGCCTTGACGACCTCGAGGACGCCCCGGGAGTGCCCGTGGGCGGTGTCGACCACCAGCACGTCGACCCCGGCCGCGGTGAGCGCCTCGGCCCGGTCGAGGGCGTCGGGGCCGACCCCGACCGCGGCGCCGACCCGCAGGCGGCCCTTGTCGTCCTGGGTGGAGTGGGGGTACTGGACCTGCTTCTTGATGTCCTTCACCGTGATGAGGCCCTTGAGGTAGCCGGCCTCGTCGACGATGGGCAGCTTCTCGATGCGGTGCTGCCAGAGGATGTCCTTGGCCTCGTCCAGGGTGGTGCCGACCGCGCCGGTGACCAGCGGGGCTCGGCGCATCACGTTCTCGATGGGCTGGTCGACGTCCTCCACGAAGCGCAGGTCGCGGTTGGTGAGGATCCCGACCAGGCGCAGCGAGCCGTCGGTGATGGGGACGCCCGAGATGCGGTAGCGGGCCATGAGCTCGAGGGCCGTGCGCACCAGGGCGTCGGGCCGCAGGGTGATGGGGTCGACGATCATCCCCGACTGGGAGCGCTTGACCCGGTCGACCTCGGCCACCTGGTCCTCGACGGACAGGTTGCGGTGGACGATGCCGAGCCCGCCGAGCCGGGCCATGGCGATGGCCAGCTCGGCCTCGGTCACGGTGTCCATCGCCGCGGAGACGATGGGGATGGCCAGCTCGATGCGCGGGGTGAGCCGGGTGCGGGTGCTCACGTCGGCGGGCAGGACGTCGGACTCGGAGGGGACGAGCAGGACGTCGTCGAAGGTCAGGCCTTCCTTGGCGAACTTGGCTGGGTAGGCGGTGTCGTCCGGTCCGGGGAAGGGGGTCGCCATGGGGAGATCCTAGTGACGCGGCCGGCCGATCCGGCTGCCACGGCGGGCCCGGGCGTTGGCACCCGGGCGCCCCGTGGGCGACGGTTACGATGGTCGCTTCCTCGAACCGACCGGGAGGGTCGCCGCACATGGCTGAGGTCGAGATCGGCATCGGCAAGTCGGCCCGGCGGGCCTACGGCTTCGACGAGGTCGCCATCGTGCCCAGCCGCCGCACGCGGGACTCGGCCGACGTCGACATCTCCTGGCAGATCGACGCCTTCCGGTTCGGCCTGCCCATCCTCGCCTCGCCGTGCGACAGCGTCGTCTCGCCGGGCACCGCCGACGCCCTGGGCGGCCTGGGGGGCCTGGGCGTGCTGCACCTGGAGGGCATCTGGACCCGCTACGCGGACCCGGGGCCGGTGTTCGAGGAGATCGCCGGCCTGGTCGACGACAAGGCGACGGGCCGGCTCCAGGAGATCTACGCCGAGCCGGTCAAGCCCGACCTGGTCGAGCAGAGGATCGCCGACCTGCGCCGGTCGGGCCACACGGTGGCGGTGGCGGTCACCCCCCAGCACACCTCGGAGCTGGCCCCCCACGTGCTGCGGGCCGAGCCGGACCTGCTGGTCATCCAGGGCACGGTGGTGTCGGCCGAGCACGTCTCGCGCCGGACCGAGCCGCTGAACCTGAAGGACTTCATCCGCCACTACGAGATCCCGGTGGTCGTCGGCGGGTGCACGAGCTACCAGGCCGCCCTGCACCTGATGCGCACGGGCGCGGCGGGCGTGCTGGTCGGTGCCGGGTCGGGCGCGGCGGGCACGACCCGCCGGGTGCTGGGTGTGGGCGTGCCGATGGCCACCGCGATCGCCGACGCCCGGGCGGCCCGGATGCGCCACCTCGACGAGACCGGCGTGTACGTGCACGTGATCGCCGACGGGGGGATGACCACCGGCGGCGACATCGCCAAGGCCATCGTGTGCGGGGCCGACGCGGTGATGGTGGGCACGCCGCTGGCCGCGGCGGTCGAGGCGCCGGGCCGGGGCTTCCACTGGGGCATGACCTCGGTCCACCGCTCGCTGCCCCGGGGCAACCGGGTGCCGGTGGAGATCCGGGGGACCCTGGAGGAGATCCTGCTCGGCCCGGCGCACGAGGCCGACGGGCGGCGCAACCTGGTCGGCGGGCTGCGGCGGGCGATGGCCCTGTGCGGCTACGAGTCGCTCAAGGACTTCCAGAAGGCCGACCTCGCGGTGCTCTCGTGACCGGGGAGACCGACCGGCCGGTCCTGGTCGTCGACTTCGGCGCCCAGTACGCCCAGCTGATCGCCCGGCGGGTCCGCGAGGCCCGGGTGTACAGCGAGATCGTCCCCCACACGATGCCGGTGTCCGAGATGCTGCGACGCGGCCCGGCGGCCATCGTGCTGTCGGGTGGCCCGTCGTCGGTCTACGCCGAGGGGGCGCCGGCGGTCGGGGTCGAGGTCTTCGAGTCGGGGGTGCCGGTGTTCGGCATCTGCTACGGCTTCCAGGCCATGGCCCAGGCACTGGGCGGTCGGGTCGAGCCGACGGGGGTGGGCGAGTACGGCGGCACGCCCCTGACGGTCACCGCGGGCGACGCCACCTTGTTCCGGGGGTTGCCCGACCGGCAGGCGGTGTGGATGTCCCACGGGGACACGGTGACGGCCGCGCCGCCGGGGTTCGCCGTGCTGGCCACCACGACCACGACGCCGGTGGCCGCGTTCGAGGACCTGGACCGGCGGCTGGCCGGGGTCCAGTTCCACCCCGAGGTGCTCCACAGCGAGCACGGGCAGGCGGACCTGGAGCGCTTCCTCTACGAGATCGCCGGGGCCCGGCCGACCTGGACCACGACCAACGTGAACGAGGAGCAGGTCCAGTCGATCCGGGCCCAGGTGGGCGACAAGCGGGTGCTGTGCGCGCTGTCGGGCGGGGTCGACTCGGCGGTCGCCGCGGCGCTGGTGCAGCGGGCGGTGGGCGACCGGCTGACCTGCGTGTTCGTGGACCACGGCCTGCTGCGGGCCGGGGAGCCCGAGCAGGTGGAACGGGACTTCGTGGCCGCCACGGGGGTCGACCTCCACGTCGTCGACGCCCGCGACCGCTTCCTGGCCGCGCTGGCCGGGGTCACCGATCCCGAGCAGAAGCGCAAGGTCATCGGCCGGGAGTTCATCCGGGTCTTCGAGGACGCGGCACGCGAGGTCGTGCAGCGGGTCGGGGCCCACGGCGAGACGGTCGAGTTCCTGGTCCAGGGGACCCTGTACCCCGACGTGGTCGAGTCGGGCGGGGGGACGGGCACGGCCAACATCAAGAGCCACCACAACGTGGGCGGCCTGCCCGACGACCTGCAGTTCGACCTGGTCGAGCCGTTGCGCACCCTGTTCAAGGACGAGGTCCGCCGGGTCGGCCTGGAGCTGGGCCTGCCGCCCGAGATCGTCTGGCGCCAGCCCTTCCCGGGTCCGGGCCTGGGCATCCGCATCATCGGCGAGGTGACCGCCGAGCGGCTCGACGTGTTGCGCCGGGCGGACGCCATCGCCCGCGAGGAGCTGGCCGCGGCGGGGCTCGACCGCGACATCTGGCAGTGCCCGGTGGTGCTGCTGGCCGACGTGCGCTCGGTCGGGGTGCAGGGCGACGGCCGGACCTACGGCCACCCGATCGTGCTGCGGCCGGTGTCGAGCGAGGACGCCATGACCGCCGACTGGTCGCGGCTTCCCTACGACGTGCTGGCCCGCATCTCGACCCGGATCACCAACGAGGTGCCCGAGGTGAACCGGGTGGTGCTCGACGTGACGTCGAAGCCGCCGGGGACGATCGAGTGGGAGTGAGCCGGTGCGGGTGAAGGGACCGGCTCCCGACAGCGGGCTGGTCGAGCGGCTCCGTGCCGCCAGCGAGCGCCTGGACGACCTCCAGGCGGCACGCCCGCTCCCGTTCAACCTGGCCACCGGGGTCCTGCTGGGCCTGGTCGGCCTGCTGCTGGGCCTGCACCCCCTGTTCGCGGCGCTCTGGGCGGTCTCCTGGACGGCGTTGCGCACCTGGCTGTGGCGGCCCGACGCCGTGCTGCGCCGCCAGCACGAGGCCCGGCGGATCCGCTCCGGCCGTCCCCAGACCTGACGGACCGACCGCGGTCCCGCGGCCGGTCGGCGGGTCAGGTGGCGGGGTCGGTGGTCCCGCGGCCGGGCGGGTTGGTGGCGACGTCGGCCCAGAAGTCGGCGGCGACCTTGTTCCAGCGCCGGCCCAGCTCCATGGTGGCGAGCTGCTCGGGCGTGGCGGTCTCGGCGACCTCCTGGTGGAGCTTCTCCAGGGCCCGCAGGTGGCCGTCGTGGAGGTCCCGCTTGGCCTCGGCGATGGTGACGACGTCCTCGGTCGCGGCCAGGCTGCCGAAGAACAGCTTGAGCAGGCCGAGGTCGCGCAGCTCGCCGACGCCGTCGGGCGGGACGGTGAGCCAGTGCCGCAGGGCCGCGTCGCCCTGCGGGGTGAGGCGGTAGAGGCGCCGGCGCCGCCCGTGGTGCTCCTGCTCCTCGGAGAGCAGGCCGTGCTCGGCCAACCGGACCGGCTCGGCGTAGAGCTGGGAGTGGGGGAACGACCAGAAGTTGCCGATGCTGACGCCCACGAGCCGCTTCAGGTCGTACGAGGTGCACGGCTCCAGCATCTGCACGAGCCCGAGGACCAGGTACGAGGTCGGCGTCAGGGAGAGGTCAGCCACGCGGCGGCGATCATACCCGTGGCCCTCCCGGGGGCTCCCGAGGGTGGCGCGGGCCGGTACGCTCCCGGCGTCGTGGCGAGGTTCTGGCCGGCGTTGGTGGTCGCCGTCGTGGGGGTGCTGGGCGCGGGCGCCTGCTCCGGCGGCGACGGCGCGGACGACGCCGACGAGGCCGTCGGCCTGTCGACCACCACCGTCCCGGTCGTCCCCGCGCCCCTGGCCCCGGCGGCGGCGGGGGCCGGCGTGGTGCGGTTGGGCGGCGACGAGCTCGAGCTGGCGGTGACGGCCTGCGCGCCCGAGGGGGATCCGACCCAGCCCGAGGCGGCCCGGCCCCTGTTCACGCTGGCCGGTGAGGGCACCACGGCGGCGGGGCAGGCCTTCACGGTGTCCGTCCAGCGGTTCGTGACCGGGGTGACCGTGCGGACCTTCACCGACACGATCACCTACGAGGACCCGGGGCAGGTCCTCCAGGCCCAGCGGGTCGAGGTGAACGGCGTGGTGACCGACCTGCGCGACGCCGCGGCCCGCACGCCGCTGCTGCAGATCCGCGCCGGGGGCGTGGCCGCGCAGGGCCTGGCCGGCCCGCCCGGGTCGGCCGCGGGGATGCCGGGCCTGGTCGGCCTGGCCCTCGACGCGTCCTGCACCTGAGGGGCCCGCCCGACCTGAGTGAGCGGCCCGCAGCGTGGGCCCGTGGGCCCGGCTCGTCGGTTCAGGCCAGGGGACGGCCGAAGGGGAGCTTGTCCTGCCAGGTGCGCAGGTGCACCTCGGCCCGCTGGGCCGCGGCCAGCCACAGGCCGGTGCCCTCGCCGGCCAGCTCGGCCACCGCGGCGCCGACCCGTTCGACGGGGTCGCCGCCGTCGGGGGCGAGGGCGGCCAGCAGCGGGGCGGCGGTGGAGAGGAAGTCGGGCACGACCACCGTGTCGGCCCGGCCGAGCACGGCCAGGGCCCGGGCGGTGACCGGGACCGGCGTGAGGGGCACCACGACGCGGGCCTTGATCCCGGCCGCGCCCTCGTGGTCGACGACGCCGGACTTGCCCGCCAGGAGCAGGACGTCGGCCCCGGCGTCGAGCTCGCCGGCCTCGACGCCGTCGAGCGCGGCGGCGGCCTGGGCCACCGGCCCGGGCCCGGTGACCGCGATCGTGCCGTCGGGGGCCAGGGCGCGGGCCGCGGCGAGGGCGCCGGCGGCCTGGACGGCGGGGTCGAAGGCCAGGGCCCGTTGGTCGGGCCGGGGCAGGCCGGCGAGGTCGGCGTCGGAGAGCCCGGCGCCGGGGCCGACGAGCCAGCGGCCTGACTCGACGAGCGGCGCCACCTCCTCGACGAAGGCGGCCACCGCCGCGTCCCGGTCGTCCTTGGCGTTGAGGCCGGCCGAGCCACCGCCGACCTGGAGGCCGAAGCTGGCCGCGGCGTAGGTCGTGGACCGGGCCAGCAGCTCGGCCCCGTCGCGCAGGACCTTGGGGGCGAGCCGCACGATCCCGACGGCGGGGACCTCGCCCAGGTCCCAGATGATGAAGCCGTCGGTGGAGGTCAACTTCTGCCACGCCACGCCAACGTGTCTACCTCACGGGCCGCGGCGGTCCCAGCCCGGGCGTCGGCCCGACCGTCCCATGCCGGCGGTACGGTTGCCCGGGCATGCCGGACACCGCCCCGACGTCCCTCCTCCACGGCCTCAACCCGATCCAGCGGGAGGCCGTCACCCACCACGAGGGTCCCCTGCTGGTGGTGGCCGGGGCCGGTTCGGGCAAGACGCGGGTGCTCACCCACCGGATCGCCCACCTGATCCGCGACCACGGCGTGAGCCCCTTCGAGATCCTGGCCATCACCTTCACCAACAAGGCGGCCGACGAGATGAAGAGCCGCGTCGGGGCGCTGGTGGGCCCGGTGGCCGAGAAGATGTGGGTGTCGACGTTCCACTCGGCGTGCGTGCGCATCCTGCGGCGCGACGCCGAGCGCCTCGGCTACCCGCGGGCCTTCACCATCTACGACCAGGCCGACGCCAACCGGCTGACGGGCTACGTCATCCGCGACCTCGGGCTCGACCCGAAGCGCTTCCCGCCCCGGCAGGTCCACGCCGTGGTCTCGGCGGCCAAGAACGAGCACGTCGACGCCGACGCCTACGCGGCCCGGGCCCAGATGGGCTTCGAGAAGAAGGTGGCCGAGGTCTACCGGGAGTACCAGTCCCGCCTGGCCCGGGCCGGGGCGATGGACTTCGACGACCTGCTCGGCATGACGGTCACGCTGTTCCAGCGCTGCCCCGACGTGCTCGAGCACTACCAGCGCCGGTTCCGCTACGTGCTGGTCGACGAGTACCAGGACACCAACCGGGTCCAGAACGAGCTGGTCCTGCTCCTGACCCGTGAGCACCGCAACGTCTGCGTCGTGGGCGACCAGGACCAATCGATCTACCGCTTCCGCGGGGCCGACATCCGCAACATCGTCGAGTTCGAGACGGCCTTCCCGGACACGACGGTGCTCGTGCTGGAGCAGAACTACCGCTCGTCGCAGACGATCCTCGACGCGGCCAACGCGGTCATCGCCAACAACCTGGGTCGCAAGCCCAAGGAGCTGTGGAGCGACCGGGGCGACGGCCACCCGATCGTGCGGTTCCACGGCGAGGACGAGGTCGACGAGGCCCAGTACGTGGTCCGGGAGATGTCGCGGCTGCACGACGAGGGCGACCTGCGCTGGTCGGACGTGGCCGTCTTCTACCGGACCAACGCCCAGAGCCGGGTCCTGGAGGAGCAGCTGACCCGGGTCGGCATCCCCTACACCGTCGTCGGGGGCACCCGCTTCTACGACCGGCGGGAGATCAAGGACGCCCTCGCCTACCTGAAGGCGGCGGTCAACCCGTCCGACGAGGTGTCGGTGAAGCGGGTGATCAACGAGCCCAAGCG
>JBFWTJ010000195.1:0-7856 GCA_050247895.1 Acidimicrobiia bacterium | reverse complement strand
CCACCGCGGCGTCCCGGGCGTTGCGGTCCGACGGGCCGGGGCGCACCCCGGTCGCCTCTCCCCCCGAGCTGGCCACGGCCAGGATCGGCAGCGCCAGCACGACCAGGCCCACCACGGCCGCGGCGACCCGCTGGCCCCGGATCGGCTCGACCTGCAGGTCCTCCACCTGGTCGACGCCCAGCAGCATGATCACGAACAGGAACAGCACGACGATGGCGCCGGCGTAGACGATCACCTGCACCGCGGCCAGGAAGTTGGCCTCCTGCGCCACGAAGAGGACCGCGATCCCGAACAGCGTGGCCACCAGGCTGAGCGCGGCGTGGACCGGGTGGCGGCTGGCCACCACGCCGATCGCGCCGGCCACGCAGACCACCGCGGCCACCACGAAGACGAAGACCTCGACCATCAGTGGCCGTGCCCCCCGTGGTCGTGACCGTCGTGACCGTCGTGACCGTGGCCGTCGTCGTCGTGGTCGCCGTCGGTCGCGGTCGGCTCGGGCTCGGCCGGCGCCGACTGGCCCTGCTCGGGCGGCTTCACGCCGAAGCCCAGCTCGCCCGACCAGCCGACCACCCCGACGAAGTCGGCGTCGCCGGCCGGGGCGGTGGCCCGGACCCACGCGCTGCTCGCCGCGGCGACCAGGTCGATGTCGGACCAGTCCTCCCACGGCAGGCGCTGGGGCAGGCCCTGGTCGTCGACCACCAGCTCGGCCTTGGTGTAGATGGCGTCCTGGCGGTTCGTGAAGGAGAACTCGAACAGCTTCGACTCGGTGATGGCCTCGGTCGGGCAGGCCTCGACGCACAGGTCGCAGTGGATGCAGCGCAGGTAGTTGATCTCGTAGACGTAGCCGTAGCGCTCGCCCGGCGACACCGGGTCGTCGGGCGGGTTGTCGGCGCCCCGCACGTAGATGCAGCGGGCCGGGCACACGCCCGCGCACAGCTCGCACCCGATGCACTTCTCCATCCCGTCCTCGTAGCGGTTGAGGACGTGGCGGCCGTGCAGGCGGACGGGCTTGGGCCGCTTGGGCCCCTCGTCCTTCACATAGGGCGTCGTGACCGTCGCGCCGGTACGGGTCTGCTTGAACAGCTTGCGGAAGGTGACGCCGAAGCCCTCGAGGTAGCCCATCAGCCGTGCACCTCCTCGAGCCGGCGGCGCTCGGCCGAGGTCCGCATGGCCCCCACCAGCAGCAGGTAGCCGACCGCCAGCACGGCCAGGCAGATCACGACCACCAGCGGCACGTTCCAGTCCTCGTCGCGGGCGACGTTGAGCGCGGCCAGCAGGACCAGCCAACCGAACGACAGCGGGATCAGCACCTTCCAGCCGAGGTCCATCAGCTGGTCGTAGCGGAAGCGGGGCAGCGTGGCCCGGAACCACACGAAGGTGAAGAGGAACACGAGCAGCTTGGCCAGGAACCAGATCGGCCCCCAGATCCAGTCGGGCCCGAAAAGCGCCGGACCGGCCGGGCCGCCCAGGAAGAGGGTCACGATCGTGGCCGACATCGTGATCGAGGCCATGAACTCGGCCACGTAGAACAAACCGAACCGGATCGACGAGTACTCGGTGTGGAAGCCGCCCACGAGCTCCTGCTCGGCCTCGACCAGGTCGAAGGGGGGACGGTTGATCTCGGCCGTGCCGGCGATGACGAAGACCACGAAGGGGATCACGCCGGTCACCACGACGTTCCAGCCCGGGACCAGGCCGAACCCGTCGCCGGCCTGGGACAGCACGATGTCGTGGGTGGACAGCGAGCCGGACATGAGCACCACGGCCACGATCGACAGGCCCAGGGCCGCCTCGTAGCTGATCATCTGGGCCGTGGCCCGGACCGAGCCGAGCAGCGGGTACTTCGAGCCCGAGGCCCAGCCGGCCAGCATGATGCCGTAGACCCCCACCGACGAGCAGACCAGCACCAGCAGGACCCCGATGGGCGGGTCGGCGAGCTGGGCGTAGGTGTCGTGGCCGAAGATGCGGATCACCCCGTCGCCGCCGGCGTCGAAGGGTCCCCCGAGGGGGATCACGGCGAAGGTGACGAAGGCCGGGATGACCGACAGGAACGGGGCCAGGACGAACACGAACCGGTCGGCCCGCTCGGGGATGAGGTCCTCCTTGAGGAAGAGCTTCACCCCGTCGGCCAGGGTCTGGAGCAGCCCGAACGGACCGGCCCGGTTGGGGCCGATCCGGTTCTGCATGTCGCTGATGAGCTTGCGCTCGAACCAGATCATGAGGACCACGGACAGCAGCAGGAAGGTCAGGGCCACCAGTCCCTTGAGCAGGACCAGCAGGACCTCGGCCAGACCGACGTCGCCGACCAGGAGCGGATCGAGGCCCAGGATCACCGGGCCACCTCGATCCGGACCTCGGTCACCGGCGCCGCGGCGTCGATCAGGCCCGCCACCGCCGGGCCGGGCTGGTTGAGCACCACCGCCACCGTGCCGCGGGGGACCCGGTCGTCGGGTTCGACGGGCAGGGTGATCGACCCCCGGGCCGCGCTGAGCTCCACGTCGGCACCGGCCTCGACGCCGAGGCGGTCGAAGTCGTACGGGTTGAGCCGGGCCGGCGCCGGCGCGGCCAGGTGGGCCAGGGCCGGGCTGCGCTGCACGCCCACGCCCAGGTCGTAGAGCCGGCGGGTGGCGACCAGGCGCAGCGAGTAGGCGTCCACGGGCGGGGCCACCACGGGCGGGCCGGCCTGCAGCACCAGCCCCGCCGGGCGCTCGGCGGCCACCGCGACCTCGCCGTCCGCCGTCCCCTCGCCATCCGCGCCGTCCTCGGCCTCGGCGCCCGCCTGGGCCTCGGCCGCCGCGGCCTCGGCGGCCTGCGCCTCGCCGGGGTCGTCGCTGGCCTCCGCGGCGACCGCGTGCGCCGCGGCCTCCGGGTCGACCTCCGAGGTCGGCCCGGTCGGCGCCTCCGCCTCGACCCCGCCCCGCGGCACGACGATGCCGTCGGCGCCCTGCGCGGAGGCCAGCAGGTCACGGGTCAGCCCGGCGTGGCTCGGGGCCAGCGCCTCGATCTCGTCCCAGATCTCCTCCGGGGAGGTCGCCCCCAGGTCGGCGCCCAGCCGCTGGGCGATCTCCGCGGCGATGGCCCAGTCGGGCCGTGCCGTGCCCCGCGGGGTCACCTTGCGGTTGAGGACCGAGACCCGGCCCTCGAGGTTCGTCGTCGTGCCGTCGACCTCGCCGTAGCCGGCCGCGGGGAGCACCACGTCGGCCCGGTCGACCGACTCGGTGCGGAACTGGTCCACGGCCACCACCGTGCGGGCCCCGGCCAGCGCCCGCGCCACGAGCTGCCGGTCCGGCACGTCGCCCAGCGGGTCGGCACCGAGCAGGACCAGGACGTCGATGCGCCCGTTGGCCGCCGCGTCGAGGATGCCCACGGCGTCGAGCCCCCTGGCCTCGGGCACGGTGGCCCAACCGCCGGCGCGGAACCAGTCGCCGCCCCCGGCCAGGTCGGTCCGGCCGGGCAGCACGCCCGGGGCCAGGCCCATGTCGAGCGCCCCGTGGACGTTGCCCCGGCGCAGCGCCGACAGGAAGCGGACCTCGGCGTGGGCCTCGTGGATCGCCACGGCGGCGTCGACCACCGCGGCCGCGGACTCGGCTTCGTTCGGCCGGCCCAGCACGACGGTGACCGGACCGGCGGCCAGCAGCTCCGCCGCCGGCGCCAGCTCCTCGGGCTCCAGGCCACCCGCAGCGGAACCACCGCCGGCGAGCAGGGCCCGCACGACCTCGCCCGCGGCACCGGGCTGGTGGACCAGGGTGTGCGTGGCCAGCTCCGAGGTCGAACCGGCCGTCGGGGTCACCTCGACCAC
Source organism: Acidimicrobiia bacterium (assembly GCA_050247895.1). GTDB lineage: Bacteria > Actinomycetota > Acidimicrobiia > Acidimicrobiales > VFJN01 > CAVPEW01. Next base: position 4,057 of record JBFWTJ010000195.1, on the reverse strand, counting down.
GCGGACCCCGTCGTTGCGCACGGCGTGGCGCAGGCGCAGGTACAGGACGGGGAGCTGCTCCTTCAGGTCGGGCGCCAGCAGCAGGATCGTGCCCCCCGGGGCGCAGGCCTGGTCGATGGTCGCCCGGGGCAGGCCCAGCACGACCTCGGCCGGCAGGCCGTCGCCGAGCTGGGCGTCGACGTTGTCGGTGCCGATGACGCCCTTGGCCAGCTTGGCCCAGGCGTAGGCCGACTCGTTGGTCAGCCGCGAACCGCCCAGCACGGCGATGCCCGCGGGGCCGTTGCGGTCCAGGGCGTCGCGGATGGCCGAGGCGGCCGAGGCGAGGGCCGAGGCCCAGGTCGTGGGGGCCAGGGCGTCGTCGGCGCCACGGGCCAGCGGGCCGTCGAGGCGCTCCTCGCTGTTGAGGGCCTGGAAGTCGAACCGGCCCTTGTCGCACAGCCAGCCCCAGTTGACCGGGTCGGCGTCCACGCCCTGGTAGCGCAGCAGCTCGTTGCGGCTCGACTGCACCACGACCCGGCAGCCCACCGAGCAGCTGGTGCAGGTCGACTCGACCTGGTCCAGGTCCCAGGGGCGGGCCTTGAACCGGTACGCGGTGGCGGTGAGCGCGCCGACCGGGCAGATCTGCACGGTGTTGCCCGAGAAGTACGAGGCGAACTCGTGCTCGGGGAAGGTGTTGACCTGGGTCTGGTTGCCCCGGTCGATGAAGTGGATCAGCGGATCGCCGGCCACGTCCTTGGCGAAGCGGGTGCAGCGGTCGCACAGGATGCAGCGCTCGCGGTCCAGCGCGACGAGGTCCGACACGGGGATGGGCTTGGCGAAGTGGCGCTTCTCCTCGACGAAGCGGCTCTCGCCCGGCCCGTAGGCCATGGTCTGGTCCTGGAGCGGGCACTCGCCGCCCTTGTCGCACACCGGGCAGTCCAGGGGGTGGTTGACCAGGAGGAACTCCAGGATCCCGTCCTGGGCCTTGGTCGTGGCGGCGGACTCGGTGTCGACCACCATCCCGGGTGCCACCGGGATCATGCAGGCGGGCTGCAGGGCCGGGCCACGACCGGTGTCGATGTCGACCACGCACATCCGGCACATGCCGACCGGTTGCATCCGCGGGTGATAGCAGAAGCGTGGGATGTAGGTGCCGCTGCGCTCGGCGGCCTCGATGACCAGCTCGCCGGGGCGGGCCTCGACCTCCTTGCCGTTGACGGTGATCAGCACCGGCTCCTGGTCAGGCACCGGTCACCTCCAGCGGCTTGGGCACGTAGGCCTTGCCGTTGATGGCCACCTCGGCCACGCCCGGACCCCCGCAGTAGGCCTCGAACTCGTCCCGGAACCGCACGATGGCCGAGGCGATCGGCGACACCGCGGAGGGGCCCAGCGGGCAGATCGTGGTCTGGCGCGGCGGCCAGTTGATCCCGGGGCTGATGTTGTCCGAGACGTCCAGCAGCAGGTCGATGTCGGCCGGGCGGCCGTGGCCGTCGAGGATGCGCCGCAGGATCTTCTCCAGCCAGCTCGTGCCCTCGCGGCACGGCGTGCACTTGCCGCAGGACTCGCGGGCGAAGAACCGCACCACCCTCCAGCACGCCTTGACGGCGTCGGTCGTGTCGTCCATGACCACGATGGCCCCCGAACCGAGCATCGAGCCGGCCTGGCCCACCGCGCCGGCCTCCAGGGGGAGGTCGAGGTGCTCCTCGTAGAACCAGGGCGCCGAGGCACCCCCGGGGATGAACGCCTTGAGCTGGTTGCCGTCGCGGATCCCGCCGCCGTAGACGGGCGCGTAGAGCAGGTCCCGGAACGTCGTGACGCCGAACTCCACCTCGTAGACGCCGGGCTTCTTGACGTGCCCGGACACCGCGAACATCCGGGTGCCCTTGCTGTTCTCGGCCCCCAGGGCGGAGAACGCCGCCGCGCCCTCCCTGACGATCCAGGGCAGGTTCGACAGCGTCTCGACGTTGTTGACCACGGTGGGCTGGAGGTAGAGGCCCTTGGCCGCGGGGAAGAACGGCGGCTTCAGGCGGGGCATCCCCCGGTTGCCCTCCAGCGACTCGATGAGCGCCGTCTCCTCGCCCACGATGTAGGCGCCCGCCCCCCAGTGCAGGACGACGTCGACCGACAGGTCGCTGCCCGCCACCCGCTGGCCGACCAGGCCCGCGGCGTAGGCCTCGTTGAGGGCCTGGGCCACCCGCTCGTGGGCCAGGGCCATCTCACCCCGGACGTAGAGGAAGGCCTGCGACGCGCCGATGGCGTAGCAGGCGATGAGGATCCCCTCGATGAGCTGGTGGGGATCCCGCTCGAGGAGCAGCCGGTCCTTGTAGGTGCCGGGCTCGGACTCGTCGCCGTTGACCACCAGGTAGCGGGGCCACACGCCGGGCGGGCAGAAGCCCCACTTGACCCCGGCCGGGAACCCGGCGCCGCCCCGGCCCAGCAGGCTGGCGGCCTTGACCTCCTCCACCACCTGCTCGGGGCGCATGGCGAGGGCCTTGCGGAGCCCCTCGTAGCCGCCGGTGGCCCGGTAGCGCTCGAGGGTGTAGCTGTCCTCGAAGTCGAAACGGCTGGTGATGATCTTGGGCGCGTCGGTGACGACCATCAGCTCTTCCCCGCCTCGGTGTCGGCGTCGGCCGCGGCGGCGAGCCAGACCGGCTCCCCGCTCGCGCCCGGCACGGCATTGCCGGCCCGGCGATCGGCCGGGATGGACTGGCGGACCCGGCCCAGCGTGCCGTGCGGCGGGACCTCGTCGGCCCGGCGGCCCTGGCGCAGGTCGTCCAGCAGGGCGTCGGCGCCGGCCGGGGTGACCTTGTAGAAGTACCGGTAGTTCACCTGGAGGCACGGCGCCTCGGTGCAGGCGGCCTGGCACTCCACGTCCTCGAGGGTGAACTTGCCGTCCGGGGTGGTCGAGCCGGCCTTCACGCCCAGCGTCGACTCCAGGTGCTCGAGGAGCTCCTCGCCGCCCAGCAGCATGCAGGAGATGTTCGTGCACACGTTGACCAGGTACTCGCCGACCGGCTCCCGCTTGAACATCTCGTAGAACGAGCACGTGCCGAGCACCTCGGCCGGGGTCACCCCGACGAGCTCGGCGATGTGCTCCATGGCGTCGGTCGCCACGTAGCCGTCCTGCTCCTGGGCGAGGTGCAGGAGCGGGATGAGCGCCGACTTCGGCCGCGGGTAGCGGCTGATGATCTCCTCGGCCAGGGTCACGTTGGACGCGGTCAGGCGCGCCATCAGCGACCACCCGGGACGCGGGTCAACGGTCGACCTCGCCCATGATCGGGTCGACGCTGGAGATGATGGCCACGCCGTCGGCGATGAGGCCGCCCCGCATCATGTGGGGGAGGGTCTGGAGGTTCACGAAGCTCGGGCCCCGGATGTGCATGCGGTACGGCTTGGACGAGCCATCGCTGACGATGTAGCAGCCGAGCTCGCCCCGGGGCGACTCCACCGCGGCGTAGGTCTCCCCGGCGGGGACCTTGAACCCCTCGGTGAAGATCTTGAAGTGGTGGATGAGGGCCTCCATCGACTCGTCGATGCGGGCCCGGGGCGGGGGCGTCACCTTCTTGTCCTGGATGCGGTAGTCGCCCGTCGGCAGCGCGTCGAGGATCTGGCGCACGATCCGCAAGGACTCGCGGACCTCGTTGAGCCGGATGGCGTACCGGTCGAAGCAGTCGCCGTAGGTGCCCACGACCACGTCGAACTCGACCTGGTCGTAGCGCAGGTAGGGCTGGTCGCGCCGCAGGTCCCAGGGCAGGCCGGTCGAGCGCAGGACCGGCCCGGTGGCGCCCAGGGCCACGGCCTCGGTCGGGGTGATCACGCCTACGCCCTGCAACCGCTCGCGGTAGATCGGCTGGCCCGTCAGCAGGACCTCGTACTCCTCGAGGCTCTCGGGGATGGCGTCGATGAACCTCAGCACGGCGTCGCGCCAGCCGTCGGGCAGGTCGGCGGCCACGCCACCCGGGCGGATGTAGTTGTGGTTCATCCGCAGGCCGGTGAAGGCCTCCAGCAGCCGCAGGCCCTCCTCGCGGTCCCGCCAGCCGAAGATCATCATCCCGACCGCGCCGACGTCCAAGCCGTT
>JBFWTJ010000194.1:0-7865 GCA_050247895.1 Acidimicrobiia bacterium | reverse complement strand
CTCAAGCGCCGGATCGACGCCCTCAGCGCCGTGTCGTCCACCGCGCCCGAGATGACCGCCCGTGACTCCGACCAGCTCGTGTCGGCCCTCGTCGACCGGCTGGGCGAGCTCCGGGCCCTGGCCGACGGGGGGCTGCCGCTCCTGCTCGACGATCCCTTCGGGACCGTCGACGCCTCGGTCAAGCCCTTCCTGCTCGAGCTGCTGGGCCAGGCCGCGGCCGGCCAGCAGATCGTGCTGCTCACCGACGACGAGGAGGCCGCGTCCTGGGCCCGCCTCGAGCGGCTCACCGGCGACATCGTGCTGATCGAGCCCAGCCCCTCGCCGTCGCCCTGAGCCCGCGCGGGTAGCTTCCCGCTGATGGAGCTGCGCACGGCGCGCCTCGACGACGCCGAGGCCATCCGGGCCATCTACAACGTCGAGGTCGAGACGTCGACGGTCACGTTCGACCTCGTGGCCCGCACCCTCGACGACCAGCGCCGCTGGCTCGCCGAGCGCTCCGGCGCGCACGCCGTGCTGGTGGCCACCGAAGGGGACGAGGTCCTGGGCTTCGGCTCGCTCTCGAAGTGGCGCGACCGCCCTGCCTACAGCACCTCGGTGGAGGACTCGGTCTACGTCCGCGGCGACGTCCAGGGCCGGGGGGTCGGCAAGGCCCTCCTCGGCGAGCTCGTCGCCACCGCCACCCGCCACGGCTTCCACGCCTGCTTCGCCCGGATCGTGGGCGGCCACGAGGCCTCCATCGCCCTGCACCGCTCCCAGGGCTTCGACGTCGTGGGCACCGAGCGGGAGGTCGGCCGGAAGTTCGGTCGCTGGCTCGACGTCGTCCTCATGGAGCGCATCCTGAGCTGATGGACCGGCCCACCCCCTCGTTCCCCCGGGCCAACGCCCGGACCCAGCGCTTCACGCTCGGCGCGCCCCGCAACGTCGCGGTGTCCGAGGACGGGGCCATCGTGACCTTCCTGCGCTCCGCCGGACCCGAGGACCCCGTCAACGCCCTCTGGCGGCTCGACGTCGCCTCGGGCACCGAGGTGCTCGTCGCCGACCCCCGGTCCCTGCGGGCCGACGACGGCGACGGCGACCTCCCGCCCGAGGAGCGGGCCCGCCGCGAGCGGACCCGGGAGTCGGCCGGGGGCATCGTCGCCTACGCCACCGGTCGGGGCGGCCACCTGGCCGTCGCCGCGCTCGACGGGCACCTGGTCGTGGCCGACGTGCCCGCCGCCACCGCCCGGCTCGTCGAGGTGCCCGGACCCGTCTACGACCCGCGGCCCGACCCCACCGGGACCTGTGTGGCCTGGGTGCGGGGACGGGCCCTGTGGGTGGCGGATCTGGACGACCCCACCGGAGCCCGCGCGCTGTGCGCCGACGAGGACGAACAGGTCAGCTGGGGCCGGGCCGACTTCGTCGCCGCCGAGGAGATGGGCCGGACCCGGGGCCACTGGTGGGCGCCCGACGGGACCGCGCTGCTGGTGGCCCGGGTCGACGAGTCCCCGGTCCAGCGCTGGTGGCTTGCCGACCCGGCCCACCCCGCCCGCCCGCCCCAGGAGGTCCGCTACCCCGCGGCCGGGACGGCCAACGCCGACGTCGGCGCCTGGATCGTCGGGCTCGACGGCACCCGGCGGGAGGTCGCCTGGGACCGGGAGCGCCACCCCTACCTCGCCACCTGCGGTTGGGACGGGCACGGGCCGCTCCTGTCGGTGCAGGCCCGCGACCAGCGCGAGGTGCTCGTGCTGGCCGTGGACCCGGCCTCGGGTGGCGCCACCGAGCTGTGGCGCGACCACGACGACGCCTGGGTCGACCTGGTCCCCGGCACGCCGGCACGCCTGCCCTCGGGCGCCCTGGTGACCTGCGCCAGCCGCGACGGCGTGCGGCGGGTCCTGGTCGACGACCTGCCGGTCACCCCGGCAACGCTCGACGTGAGCGCCGTGCTCCACGTCGACGACGCCGGCGTGGTCCTCGCCGCCACCCCCCTCGACCGGCCCGAGGAGCAGGAGGTGTGGCGGGCCGGGCCCGGCGCGCCCGCGACCCGGCTCGGCCCGTCGGGCGGGGTGAGCTCGGCCGCGGTCGGCGGGGCGACCGTGGTGGTCCGCCACGCCGACCTCGAGGGGCCCGGCACCCGCACGGCGGTCGAGGGCGGGGCGGTCCTCGCCTCCCACGCCGCCCGGCCCCCGCTCGAGGCCCGGCCACGGCTCCTGCGCCTCGGCCCCCGGGGCCTGTCCGGCGCGCTCCTGCTGCCGACCGGGGCGGATCCCGACGCCCGGCTCCCCGTCCTGCTCGACCCCTACGGCGGCCCGCACGCCCAGCGGGTCGTCCGGGCCCACGACGCCTACCTCGGCTCCCAGTGGTTCGCCGACCAGGGCTTCGCCGTGCTGGTCGTCGACGGGCGGGGCACGCCCGGCCGGGGCGCGGCCTGGGAGCGGGCCGTGGCCGGCGACCTGGCCACGGCCGTGCTCGAGGACCAGGTCGACGCCCTGCACGCCGCGGCGGAGGTCGAGCCCCGCCTCGACCTCGGGCGGGTCGGCATCCGGGGCTGGAGCTTCGGCGGCTACCTCGCCGCGCTGGCCGTCCTGCGCCGGCCCGACGTCTTCCACGCCGCGGTGGCCGGGGCCCCGGTGACCGAGTGGCGGCTCTACGACACGCACTACACCGAGCGGTACCTGGGCCACCCCGGGACCGACCCCGGCCCCTACGACCGCTCGTCGCTGCTGGGCGACGCGCCCCGGCTCCGTCGCCCGCTCCTGCTCGTCCACGGGCTGGCCGACGACAACGTCGTGGCCGCCCACACCCTCGAGCTGTCGGGTGCCCTGCTCGCGGCGGGCCGCCCCCACCAGGTCCTGCCCCTCACCGGGGTGACCCACGTGGCGTCCCAGGAGGACGTGGCCGAGAACCTGCTCCTGCTCCAGCTCGACTTCCTGCGCCGCGCCCTGGGGATCGACGCCGACCTGTAAGCCCGGGACGGGACGACCCTGACGATCCAGTCCTGCGCCTCCGAGGTGGCCTGGTACGACGTGTTCGACCCCGACACGACCCTGGGCACCGGCGACACCTTCGTGGCCCCCGGGCCGGGGATCTACCAGGCCTACGTCCTGGACGGCACCTTCACCGACGCCGAGTACTGGTCGGCCGAGGTCGCCCTCTGACATCTCCGCCGACGCGAGAGCGCCCCGCCGGCCGGCGGGGCGCTCTACGTGGGCCGGGAAGGATTCGAACCTCCGTAGGCATAGCCGACTGGTTTACAGCCAGTTCCCTTTGGCCACTCGGGCACCGACCCAGGGAGGTCGGAGACTACCGGGCACAACTAGCCTGCCGCCATGCCCAGCTTCGACGTCGTCTCGGAGATCGACCTCCAGGAGGTCCGCAACGCGGTGGACCAGGCGGCGAGGGAGATCACGACCCGCTTCGACTTCAAGGGGACGAACAGCTCCATCGAGCTCGGCGACGGCGAGATCCGGCTCCACTCCTCCACCGAGGACCGCCTCGGCGCCCTGCGCCAGGTCCTGGAGGAGAAGCTGGTCAAGCGCAAGGTCTCCCTCAAGGCCCTCGACTACCAGAAGGTCGAGGAGGCCTCGGGCGGGACCGCCCGCCAGCAGGTCAAGCTCGTGGCCGGGATCTCCCGGGACAAGGCCACCGACATCAACAAGCACCTCAAGACCCTGGCCCTCAAGGGCGTGCAGTCCCAGGTCCAGGGCGATCAGCTCCGGGTCAGCGGCAAGAAGCGCGACGACCTCCAGGACGTCATCGCCGCGCTGCGCGAGCACGACTTCGGCATCCCGCTGCAGTTCACCAACTTCCGGGACTGACCCGACCGGGCCTCGCCGGCCGTCAGGACCGGGGCAGGCCCCGGACCACCTCGCCCAGCGCGCCCACCGCGGCGTCGAGCTGCGCGTCGTCCAGGTAGGGGGCCGGGCCGAACCGCAACCACGGGCCCCGGTGGTCGGTGCGCACGCCCCGCTCGGCCAGGCCGGCCGAGATCGTCCCCGCCACCGGTGACCGCAGGGCCAGGAACCCGGCCCGGTCGGCCGGGGCGACCGACCGGTCCCGGGACAGGACCGCCGGGTCCAGGTCCAGGTCGTCGACGCCACGGGACAGGCGGCCGACCTGGTGCCGGGACACCTCCCGCAGGAAGCGGGGCTCCAGGCCGGCCTCGACGTGGAAGGCCAGCACCGCCGCCGCCCGGTAGTGGCTGACCGGGTCGTAGGTCGACCCGGCGAAGCGGTCGCCCCCCGACCCGTAGGCCACCTCGGACGGGGCCGGGCCGGCGAGCGGCCCGGGCTCGGCGAACCAACCGGTGACGACCGGGCGCCACACCCCGGCGTGCGGGGGCAACCGGAGGAAGCAGCAGCCCTCGCCGAGCTGGAGGTACTTGTAGCCCCCGCCCAGCACGTGGGCGTCGGCCAGGCCCTGCTCGCCCAGCTCGAAGGGCAGCACCCCCAGGGCGTGGTAGGCGTCCACGACCAGCTCGGCGCCCTGGGCCCGGCAGGCCACGGCCAGCTGGTCCAGGCCGGGGACGATCCGGGCCGTCTCGAACAGCACCGCCGACACGACCACCGCGGCGGTCCGCCCGTCCACCTCGGCCGCCAGGCGTTCGGCCAGGGTCGACGCCGGCTCGGCGGGGACCCACACCACCTCCAGGCCGGCCTCGGCCAGGCGGGCCAGCTGGCGCCGGGCGCTGTGGAACTCGCCGTCGGTGGCCACCAGCCGGGGCCGCCGACCCAGGTCGAGGGCGGACAGGAAGCGCACCAGCAGGTCGTGGGTGCTCGAGCCCAGGGCCACGTCGGCGCCGGGATCGGCCAGGAGCCGCCGCACGCCGGCCCGCAGCTCCTCGGCCCTGGCCTCGGCCCGGGCCCACTTCCCGTCGACCAGCTCGGCCGCGTCGGCCAACGCCTCGTCCACGCCCCGGGCGGCCACGTCCGGCCAGGCCTGGTGCGAGTGGCCGGTGAGCAACAGCCGCTCGGCCACCCGGAACCGGGAGTAGGACGGCGCCAGCCGGTTGGGCGTCCGGCGCAGGTCGTCGAGCGTGAGCCCCGCCGGACGGGGTGCCCGCGTCACGGCGTCCCCCGGCACGGCATCCCCGAGCCGTCCCCGCCGGACGGGCCGGCGACCCGCCCACCGGGGCTGCTCGCCCGCTGCGGTCCGCTCACAGATCCCCCCTGGGGCTGCGCCCCAGACCCATCCACACCGGGCGGGCTGGCGCCCGCGCCGTCGTGCTGCTCCGGTCGCTGCGCTCCCTTCACAGCCGGCTGCGCACGGCCCACAGGTCGGGGAAGGCCGGTGCGAACAGCGTGCCCCGCAGGTACGCGGCGCCCGACGAGCCGCCGGTGCCGACCTTGTCGCCGATCGTGCGCTCGACCATCTTGACGTGCCGGTAGCGCCACTCCTGGAGGCCCTCGTCCAGGTCGACCAGGCGCTCGCACACCTGGGCCGGGCCGCCGTCGTCGGCGTAGGCCCGCAACAGGACCTCCTGGAGGGCCGGCGAGGGCTCCCAGGCCCGGGTCACGTCGCGATCGAGCAGCTCGGCCGGGACCTCGTAGCCGTGCCGGGCCAGGTACGCGACGAACGCGTCGAGCAGCGACGGCCGGGCCATCGCGGCGCGCACCGGCGCCAGGTGGGCCGGGCCGAGACCTGCGGCGCCCCCCACGCCGGCGTCACGGCGACCGAGCACCGCCTCCAGCTGGCCGAACTGCACCGACTGGAACCCGCTGGAGGCGTCCAGGCGGCCCCGGAAGCCGGCGAACTGGCGGGGGGTCAGGGTCTCGACGACGTCGAGCTGGGCCACGGCGACCTTCAGGATGGTCAGGACCCGCCGCAGGTTGGCCAGGACCCCGGTGGTGGCCCCCTCCCCGAGCAGGACCTGCGCCCGGGCCAGCTCGTGGAGGAGCTGCTTGAACCACAGCTCGTAGACCTGGTGGACGACGATGAAGAGGTGCTCGTCGTGCTCGTCCGAGCGGGGCCGCTGCGCACCCAGCACCTCGTCCAGCGCCAGGTACCGGGCGTAGGTCAGCGCCGGCTCGGACACCGGCCGAACCTACCTCGGGCCCGGTGCGGTGCGCCGGGCCGACCTCCCCCGCTCCCTCAGGCCCGCCACTCCAGGACCCGGAAGGCCCCGAGACCGGCCGGGTCGACCAGCGCCCCGGCCTCCCCCACCCGCGACCGGGCCCGCACCGCGGCGAGGTCGCCCAGGTGCGCCCTCTCGGCCCACAGGCGCCGCCCCTCCTCCACCAGCTCCTCGAGGCCCAGGTCGGCCAGCCAGTCGGCCTGGCTCCGGTCCGACCGGGCGGGTGGGAGCAGGTCGAAGGGCACCTCGCAGGTGACGTCCTGGACGCCCAGCCCGACGAGCGGCGGCCCACCCCGCTCGTGGGCCCGGTAGGTCCGCACCCACTCGGTCCAGGGCCGGGCGGCCAGCCCGGCGGCGGACGAGCCGTAGTCCAGGGCCACGACCACGCCCCCGCGTCCGGCCACGGCCCGGGCGTCGCGCAACCACGCCGTGGCCCCCACCGGCAGGGGTACCCGGGCGCCCACGGCCGCCGCGGGGACCCGGGCGTCGAGCACCGCGGCCCGCTCGGGGGCCAGCGGCACCGGCACCTCGACCAGCGCCTCCTCGCCGGCACCGACCCGGACCTCGGCCCATCCCCCCGCCGTCCGCTCGGCCAGGTCGACCGGCAGGTCGTCCAGCAGCTCGTTGGCCAGCACCACGCAGGGGCCCTCGATCCGGGGCAGCTCCGCCAGGCTGACCACGATCGGGCCGCCCGCCGGCAGCCGGGCCCCCGGCTCCTCGTCGTCGACCGGCGCCCGGGGGGCGAAGGCGAAGGCCGGCCCCTCCAGCGCCAGGTGCTCGCCGTGCAGCGCCCGCTGGGTCGGCGAGCGCTCGACGAGCACGTAGCGCAGCACCGGGCCGCACTCGGGCGACGCGGCGAGGACGGTGCGGGCCAGGGTCCCCGGGCCGGCCCCGGCCTCGACGACCACGAAGGGGTCCGGTCGCCCCCGGGCCCGCCACTCCCGGTCCAGGAAGCGGGCCACCAGGACGCCGAACAGCGGCCCGACCTCGGGGCTGGTGAGGAAGTCGCCGTCCCGCCCGGCCCGACCGCCCGACACGTAGAAGCCCCCGGGGCCGTAGAGCGCCGCCTCCACCACCGCGGAGAACGGCAGCGGGCCCCGCCGCGCGATCTCGGCCCGGACCCTCCCCTCGACGGTCACCGGGGTGGCGCGGGTCAGCCCGGGATCTGCGAGGCGGCGAAGGTGGCCAGGTCGCCGAACCGGGTGGCGATGTTCGACACCCCGAAGGCCAGGGTGGCCACCACCGACAGGGCCATCGCCGCGCCCAGGCTCACCGGGACCCGGATGCGAGTGCGGTCGCCGTCGGGCACCTCGTTCATCCACATCTGCTTGGCCACGTTGGCGTAGTAGTAGAGCGCGATCACCGAATTAACCGCGACCACCGCGGCCAGGACCACGCCGCTCGCCGTCGGCTCGGGCTGGACCAGGGCCCGGAAGACCACGAACTTGGCCAGCCAGCCGCCCAGCGGGGGGATCCCGGCCAGGCTGAACAGGAAGACCGTCATCACCACGGTCAGGCCCGGCGCGTACTCGAACAGGCCGCCCCACGTGCTGATCTCCGCGCTGCGGGTCTTGCGGGCCACCGCCAGCACCACGGCGAAGGCCCCCAGGTTCATGGCCGCGTAGATCAGCAGGTAGGTCACCACCGCCCGCACGGCCCCGCCGGGGTTGTCCCCGACCACGGCCAGCGGCGCCAGCATGAAGCCGGCCTGGGCGATGCCCGAGTAGGCCAGCAGGCGCACGACGTTGGTCTGGCGCAGGGCGATCACGTTGCCCACCGTCATGCTCAGCGCGGCCAGGATCCACATGAGCGGTGC
>JBFWTJ010000193.1:0-7913 GCA_050247895.1 Acidimicrobiia bacterium | reverse complement strand
GTAGGAGAAGACGTGCCCGGGGTGCAGCGTGCCCGACACCGTGGGCGGCGGGGTGTCGATGGAGAAGACGTCGGCCCGGTCCCTGGTCCGGTCGAACCGGTAGGTCCCGTCCTCCTCCCACCGCCGGCGCCACTTGGGCTCCAGCCCGTCCAGCGTGGGCTTGTCAGGGATCGTCGTCACGGCGGCGAAGGGTAGCTTCGGGTGTCGTGGTCGCAGACCCCGTGCTCGAGGTGGAGGGCCTCGTCAAGCGCTACGGCGAGCGCGTCGCGGTGGCCGACGTCAGCCTGCACGTGGACCAGGGCGAGACCTACGGGCTGCTCGGACCGAACGGCGCGGGCAAGTCGACGACGATCTCGATGATCGTCGGGCTGCTCGAACCCGACGCCGGGCGGGTCCGGGTGCTGGGCCGGCCGGTCACGACCAGGACCGCCGCGGCCCGGGCCGCCATCGGCCTGGTCCCCCAGGACGTCGCGGTCTACCCGGACCTCACCGCCCGCGAGAACCTGCGGTTCTTCGGCCGGCTGTACGGCATCGTCGGGCGGGAGCTGGCCGCCCGGGTCGACCGGGTCCTCGAGGTCATCGGCCTGGCCGACCGGGCCGACGACCGGTCCTCGGAGTTCTCCGGGGGCATGAACCGCCGCCTCAACATCGGGATCGGGCTCCTGCACGAGCCCCGCCTGCTGGTGCTCGACGAGCCGACGGTGGGGGTCGACCCCCAGTCCCGCAACGCCATCCTCGACGCCGTCGGCGAGCTGGCCGGCCAGGGCATGGCCGTGCTCTACACGACGCACTACATGGAGGAGGCCGAGCGGCTCTGCGACCGCATCGGCATCCTCGACCAGGGCGAGCTGCGGGCCGAGGGCACCCGCCGGGAGCTGACCCGCACGGTGGGCGAGCGGGACCGGATCCGGGTCGGGGCCACGGGCGCGCTCGAAGGCGCCCGCGACGCGGTGGCCGCGGTGCCCGGGGTCGAGTCGGCCTCGGTGGGCGACGGGGGCCTCGAGCTGCTCGTGGCCGACGCCGGGTCGGTGCTGGCCCGGGTGGTCGAGGCGCTGGACGCCTCGGGTGCCGCGGTGAGCTCGGTGGAGGTCGCCGAGGCGGACCTGGAGGCGGTCTTCCTCCACCTGACGGGCCGGGCCCTGCGGGACTGACGTGGGCGCGACCTGGCGGATCGCGGCCAAGGACCTCCGGCTCCAGCTGCGGAACCGCTCGCTGCTGGTCCTGGGCCTGCTGGCGCCGCTGGCCCTGTCCTTCGTGCTCGACCTGGTCTTCGGCGGCATCGAGGAGGAGGGGGGCATCACCTTCGACGTGGGCCTGGTCGCCCCTGACGACGACGGCCCGGCGGCCGGGTTCACGGCCCTGGTCGACGAGCTCGCCGCGACAGGCCTGCTCGACGTGCGGGAGTACCCCGACGAGGCCGCGGCGCGCGCCGCGGTGGACGACGGCGACGTCGCCGCGGCCTGGGTGGTGCCCGAGGACTTCTCCGCCGCGGTCCAGGCCGGCCGGGGCACCGCCATCACCGTGGTGGGCGACGTCGACTCGCCCAACACCGCCGGCGCGGCCCGCTCGATCGCCCAGGGCTACGCCACCCGGCTGGGCACCGCGACCCTCGCCGGCCTCGTCGCGGTCGAGACCGGCGTGGCGGGCCCGGGCGGGGTCGCCACGGTGGCCGAGCAGGTGGCTGCCTCGCCGCCGCTGGCCGCCCTGTCGAGCCGGGACCTGGCCTCGACCCAGCTCGACGCGACCACCTCGCTCAGCGCCGGGCTGGCCCTGTTCTTCGTCTTCTTCACCGCCGGCACCGCGGTGCTCGGCATCATCGAGGAGCGCGGCGGCGGGACGCTGGCCCGCCTGCTGGCCGCGCCGATCCCCCGGGCGTCGATCGTGGCGGGCAAGGTCGTCGCCGCGGTGGTGCTCGGGGTCCTGTCCCTGGTCAGCCTGATGGTGGGATCGACCCTGTTGATGGGGGCCGACTGGGGTCCGCCGGTGGGTGCCGTGCTGCTCGCGCTGTGCGCCGTGCTGGCCGCCACCGGGATCATGGCCGTGGCCGGCTCGGCCGCCCGGACCACCGAGCAGGCCGGTGGCGTGCAGGGCGTGGTGGCGGTGGTCCTGGCCGTGGTCGGGGGCACCTTCGTCCCCATCCCGGCGTCGGAGGGGAGCCTGCTGTCGACGTTGCGGGCGTTGACGCCCAACGGCCAGTACCTCGACGGGCTCACCGCGCTGCGGGCCGACGGGCCGGTCGCCGCGCTGCCCCACGCCGCGGCGCTGGCCGCCATGGGCCTGGTCGCCGGTGCGGTCGGGGTGCGCGTGGTGGCCGGGAGGCTGTGGCGATGAGCGCCGGTGGGCCGGGCAAGGCCCTGGCCATCGCCGGGGTCGCCCTCCGGCGCTTCTTCCGCGACCGCACCAACCTCTTCTTCTCGTTCGTGTTCCCCGTGGCGCTGATCCTGGTCATCGGCCTCCAGTTCGGCGAGGACGCCGACCCCCGGCTGGGCCTGGTCGACGAGGGCGGCCCCGAGCTGGCCGCGGCGGTGCGGGCCGCGGTGGGCGACGGCGTGGAGGTGGTCGAGGTCGCCGGGCGCTCGTCGCTGGCCGACCAGGTCGGGGCCCGCCGCCTCGACGCCGGCCTGGTGGTGGTGGCCGGGGCCGACGACGAGGTGGCCGGCGGCCGGGCGGTGGAGCTCCCCTTCCTCGCCGCCACCACGACCGAGGGTCAGCAGCTCCGCACGGTGGTCGACCAGGCCCTGGTCCGCACCACCGCGGTGGCCGCCGCGGTGGACGCGGCCCGGGACCTGGGCGCGGCACCCGGCGAGGCGGCGGAGGCCGCGGCGCGGCTGGACGACGTGGTGGACCGGGTCGAGGTCCGGGCGGTGACGACCGGTGACCGGATCTTCCCCGAGGGCACCGGCGGCTACGACGTGGCCGCGCCGAGCCAGCTGGTGCTGTTCATGTTCGTGACCGGCCTCAGCGGTTCGTACGCGCTGATCCAGTCCCGCCAGCTCGGCGTGGCCCGCCGGATGATGTCGACGCCGACGTCGCTGCGGGCCGTGGTGGCGGGCGAGGCGCTGGGCCGGCTGGCCATCGTGGTCGTCCAGGGCCTGTACGTGCTGGTGGCCACGCTGGTCCTCTTCGGGGTCGACTGGGGCGATCCGGTCGGGGCCCTGGCCGTGCTGGGGGCGTTCGGCGTGGTGGCGGCCGGCGCGGCGATGTGCTTCGGGGCGTTCTTCTCCAACCCGGACCAGGCCAGCGGGATCGGCACGGTCTCGGCCCTGGTGCTGGCCGCGCTGGGCGGGGCCATGCTGCCCATCGAGCTGTTCAGCGACGCCCTGGCCCGGGTGGCCCGCTTCACCCCGCACTACTGGGCCATCGACGCCTACGCCACGCTGGTCCGCCACGACGGCTCGGTCCTCGACGTCGGGCCCCAGCTCGCGGTCCTGCTGGGCTTCGGGGTGGTCCTGGTCCTGGTGGCGTCATGGCGGATGCGGGTGGTGCTGAGCCGGGGCTGAGCCCGCCGCCGGCCCGGTGGGGCGGAGTGCCGGAAGTACCCTCGGCCCCCATGCGCTTGTACGACACCGCCACCGGCCAGGTGCGCCCGCTGGAGGTCCGCGAGCCGGGCAAGGTGGCGATGTACGTGTGCGGGCCCACGGTGTACGGCCCGCCCCACCTGGGCCACGGGCGCATGGCGCTGGTCTTCGACACCCTGCGGCGGTACCTGGTCTGGGCCGGCAACGACGTGACGTTCGTGTCGAACATCACCGACATCGACGACAAGATCATCGAGCGGGCCCAGCGGGAGGGCCGCGACTGGCAGGACATCACGGCCCGCTGCGAGGACGTCTGGTACCGGGCCATGGACGCCCTGGGCGTGATGCGGCCGGACCACGACCCGCACGCCACGGCCTACGTCGGGCGCATGGTCGAGCTGATCGGCGAGCTGGTCGACCGGGGCCTGGCCTACGAGACCGGCGACGGCGTCTACTTCTCGTCCGAGGGCGTGGCCGACTACGGCCTGCTGGCCCCCGGGCCGCTGGAGTCGCTGCGGGCCGGGGCCCGGGTGGAGGCGGTGGAGGAGAAGCGCAGCCCGTTCGACTTCGTGCTGTGGAAGAAGGCCAAGCCGGGCGAGCCGACCTGGGACTCGCCCTGGGGGCCGGGCCGGCCCGGCTGGCACACCGAGTGCGTGGTGATGTCGCTGGACCTGCTGGGGGAGGGTTTCGACCTGCACGGCGGGGGCCAGGACCTGGCCTTCCCCCACCACGAGAACGAGCGGGCCCAGGCCGTCGCCGACGGCAGGCGGTTCGCCCGCCACTGGGTCCACAACGGCTTCGTCGAGGTCGACGGCGAGAAGATGTCCAAGTCGCTGGGCAACGTGGCGAACCTGGTCGACCTGGTCGAGGCGTACGACCCGCGGGCCTATCGGCTGCTGGTGCTGCGCTCGCACTACCGGTCGCCGATCGACGTGAGCGACGCGGCCCTGGCCGACGTCACCGCGGCGCTGGAGCGGTTGGACGCCTTCGCCCGGCGCACCGCGGGCGTCGTGGCCGAGCCCGACGGGCAGGCGCTGGACGCGTTCCGGGCGGCCATGGACGACGACCTGGACTCGCCCCGGGCGGTCGCCCTGCTCTTCGACCTGGTGCGGCGGGCCAACGTGGCCCTCGACGCCGGCGACGAGGCCGGGGCGGGCCCGCTGGCCGCGGCGGCGGGGGAGGTGGCCGGCGCCCTGGGCCTCGAGCTGCACGCCGGTGGCGGTGAGGTGCCGGCCGAGGTGCTGGCCCGGGCGGCCGAGCGCGACGCGGCCCGTGCCGCCCGTGACTTCGCCCGGGCCGACGCCCTGCGGGCCGAGCTGGTCGCGGAGGGCTGGGTGGTGGAGGACACGCCGTCGGGGACGGTCGTGCGGCGTTGACCCGACGTCGCCCGCTTCTTGTTACCGGTTGGTAACTTGTCGGCATGGCCGAGTTCTCCCTTGCCCTCGACGACGACCAGCGCCAGATCCGTGACTGGGTCCACGACTTCGCCGAGACGGTGATCCGCCCGGCGGCCGAGGAGTGGGACGAGCGCGAGGAGTTCCCCTGGCCGATCGTGGAGCAGGCCGCCGGGATCGGCCTGTACTCGTTCGACTTCTTCGCCCAGGCGTCGCTGAACGACCCGACCGGGTTGACCCTGCCCATCGCCCTGGAGGAGATGTTCTGGGGCGACGCCGGCATCGGCCTGTCGATCTTCGGCTCGGGCCTGGCCGCCGCGGGCATCGGGGGGATGGGCACGCCCGAGCAGGTGGTGGAGTGGGTGCCGCAGTGCTTCGGGACCCCCGAGAAGGTCCAGCTCGGGGCGTACTGCGTGTCCGAGCCCGACGCCGGGTCGGACGTGTCGTCGCTGCGCTCGCAGGCCACCTACGACGAGGCGAGCGACGAGTGGGTGCTCAACGGCACCAAGGCCTGGATCACCAACGGGGGCATCGCCGACGTCCACGTCGTGGTGGCCACCGTCGACCCGGCGCTGCGCAGCCGGGGCCAGGCGTCGTTCATCGTGCCGCCGGGGACCGAGGGGCTCTCGCAGGGCCAGAAGTACCGCAAGCACGGGATCCGGGCGTCGCACACCGCCGAGGTGGTGCTCGACGACGTGCGGGTGCCGGGTTCGTGCCTGCTGGGCGGCAAGGACCGGCTCGACGAGAAGCTGGCCCGGGCCCGGGAGCAGCAGCGCAGCGGCGGGCGCCAGCCGGCGCTGGCCACCTTCGAGGCGACCCGGCCGGCGGTGGCTTCGATGGCGGTGGGCATCGCCCGGGCCGCCTACGAGTACGCCCTGGCCTACGCCAAGGAGCGCCGGGCCTTCGGCAAGGCGATCATCGAGAACCAGGCGATCGCCTTCATGCTCGCCGACATGGCGACCGAGATCGACGCCGCCCGCCTGTTGGTGCACCGGGCCGCCTGGCTGGCCCGCAACGGCGGCTACGACCACGCCGAGGGCTCGATGTCCAAGCTCAAGGCGGGCCGGACCGCCGTGTGGGTCACCGAGCGGGCCATCCAGATCCTGGGCGGCTACGGCTACACCCGCGAGTACCCCGTCGAGCGCATGCACCGCGTCGCCAAGTTCTGCGTCAGCTTCGAGGGCACCGAGCAGATCCAGCAGCTCGTGATCGCCCGCTCCATCTCCGGCCTGCGCATCGAGTAGCCGCTGCTGGTCGACCCGGCCGGTCGGGCGCGGCTCGCCTTCCAGCCCGTCGAGGACCTGCTCGATCGGGTTGGTCCGCGGAGGTGGTGCACGAGGACCTGACCACCGGAGCCGGTCGGCTCCTGCTCGACGACGTCGCCGACCAGCTCGACGCCACGCTCATCGACCTCTGAACCGCACGTTCGGCGCCCTGAACTACCGTTGCCCGCGGCGTGAGAGGGCCGACGTGACGACCGGGCCCGGGGGGCGGAGCTTGCAGGAGGGGCGGCCGGTGCCGTTGAACCGGGGCGAGGTGTCCGCCGACCTCGCCCGGCAGGGCCGGCCCGGTCGGGTCCTCGCCGTGGCGGTGGCGGCCGCGGCGGCCGGGAACCTCCCGATCACGCTGCTGATCGCGGTCCTCCCCCTGCTGGCCCGCGACCTCCACACCTCGTCGAGCGTCGTGTCGTGGGTGGTGGTCGCGCCGACGATCGCCTTCGCGGTCGGGATGCCGGTCATCGGCCGGCTCGGCGACGTCGTGGGCCACCGACGGGTCTTCCTCACCGGCTGGACCTGCGCCACGGTCCTCACGCTGCTCACCGCGCTCTCGCCCGACGCGGGCACGTTGATCGCGCTGCGCACGTCGTCGGCCCTGGCCGGCGCGGCGACCCTGCCGGCGAGCCTCGCGATGCTGGCCCACGCCTACCCGGTGGAGCGGCGCCACCGACCCTTCGCCGTGGTGACCACGGTCGTCGCGATGTCGCCCCTGGTCGCGGTCGTGGTCGGTGGCCCCCTCGTGGAGCTGGTCGGCTGGCGGGCCGTCTTCGTCGTCCAGGCCGTGCTCTCGGCCGCGGTGGTCGCCATGGCGGTGCCGGTGCTCACCGAGACCCCCCGGCGCGACGGCGAGGTGGCCGTCGGGTCGACGGTCGCGCTCACCGTCGCGGTGGTGGCGAGCCTGTTCGCCGTGAACCGGAGCACCGAGTGGGGCATCGGCCACGGCGGTGTCGTGACCGCCGCGCTCACCGGTGTCGCCGGGATCGCGGCCTTCGTGGTGGTCGACCGGCGGGCGTCGTCGCCGTTGATGCCCCTCCAGCTCTTCGACAACAGGGACCTCACGACCGCCGTGCTGGTGACCGGGTTCT
Organism: Acidimicrobiia bacterium; assembly: GCA_050247895.1. Lineage (GTDB taxonomy): Bacteria > Actinomycetota > Acidimicrobiia > Acidimicrobiales > VFJN01 > CAVPEW01. The sequence continues at coordinate 639 of JBFWTJ010000193.1, read as the reverse complement.
CCCAGGCGTCGTTCCTCGGCATCGGCCTGGCCGCGCCGTTCCTGCTCGACGACCTGTTCGGGTACGGGACCGGTGCCGTCGCCCTGGCCCTGGCCCTGCGGCCGGCCGCGTTCTCGATCGGCGCGATGGGCTCGGGTCGATCGATCGGCTGGCTGGGTGCGCGGTGGGCGCAGGTGGCGGGCCAGTCCGTCTCGGTCGCCGGGACCCTCGTGGTGGCGGTGGGATGCGTCACGCGTTCGGTGGCCCTCGTGCTCGGTGGCCTCGCGGTGGGCGGATGGGGGAGCGGGACCATCCGCCCCCTGCTGACGGGTGCGGTCAACGCGAACGTCGAGGTCGAGCACCTGGGTGTGGCCAACGGCATCCAGAACATGGCCGGCTACGTGGGGGCCGCGGCCGGCCAGACGCTGGTCGTGGCGGTGGTGGCCGACCGCGCCACGACCTCGGCCTACGCCCAGGCGGCCGTCGTGGCCGTGGTCGTCGCGGCCGTCGGGCTGCTGCTGTCGACCCGGTTGAGCGATGCCGCGCTCACGGGGCGGGCCGCCCTCGACGGGCCCGGCGGCCCGATCCCCCCGCTCGAGACCACCTGAGCCGGCGCCGTCGTCACCTCGGGCGGAAGGCGGCGAGGTCCTGGGCGATGGC
>JBFWTJ010000192.1:0-7939 GCA_050247895.1 Acidimicrobiia bacterium | reverse complement strand
TCCACGAGATGGCCCGCGAGGAGGACGACGAGTCCCAGGAGCCCGAGCTGGCCGAGTCGCTGGCCCGGCTCGACCGCGAGCTGCGCACCCTGGAGCTGCGCTCGATGTTCTCCGGCGAGCACGACGAGCGGGACGCCCTGTGCTCCATCCAGGCCGGCGAGGGCGGGGCCGACGCGCAGGACTGGGCCGAGATGCTCTACCGGATGTACGTGCGGTGGGCCCAGGGCCGGGGCTTCGACGTCGAGGAGCTGGACTCGACGCCGGGCTCGGAGGCCGGGCTGTCCTCGGTGGAGTTCGTCGTGAAGGGCCGCTACGCCTACGGGCTGCTGCAGGCCGAGCGGGGCGTGCACCGGCTCGTGCGCATCAGCCCGTTCAACGCCCAGGGGAAGCGCCAGACGGCCTTCGCCGCCCTCCAGGTCGTGCCGATGCTCGACGACGCCGGTGCGGTCGAGATCGACGACGACGACATCGAGATGCAGGTGTTCCGCTCGTCGGGGGCCGGCGGCCAGCACGTGAACAAGACGTCCTCGGCGGTCCGGCTGATCCACAAGCCGACGGGGATCGTGGTGTCGTGCCAGGTCGAGCGGAGCCAGCTCCAGAACCGGGCCAAGGCCATGGCGATGCTGCAGGCCAAGCTGGCCGACCGGCGCGAGCAGGAGCGCCTGGCCGAGCTCGACGCGATCAAGGGCGACCAGCAGCGGGTCGGGTTCGGGAGCCAGATCCGCAGCTACGTGCTCCAGCCGTACCAGATGGTCAAGGACCTGCGGACCGAGCACGAGACGGGCAACGTGGCCGCCGTGCTGGACGGCGACCTCGACCCGTTCATGGAGAGCTACCTCCAGTGGCGACGGGCGAATGGAGCGGGCTGAGGCCCGTCTCGTAACCTGATCGCAACACACGCCGGCTCCGCGGTGCCCACAGGTTCCGCTGGTACCGTCAGCAGGCCCCCATGATCACGCTCGAGAACGTCACCAAGACCTACAAGAGCGACGTCGTCGCGCTCCGTGAGGCCACCGCCGACATCCAGAAGGGTGAGTTCGTCTTCCTGGTCGGCGCCTCGGGATCGGGCAAGTCGACCTTCCTGCGGCTGATCAACCGCGAGGAGACCCCCGAGCGGGGCACGATCCACGTGGCCGGCAAGGACATCGGCAAGCTGAGCCATTGGAAGGTCCCCTACCTGCGCCGCAACATCGGCAGCGTCTTCCAGGACTTCAAGCTCCTGCCCAACAAGACCGTCTACGAGAACGTGGCCTTCGCGCTGGAGGTCATCGGCCGGCCACGCCACGTCATCAAGACCCAGGTGCCGGCCATCCTCGAGCTCGTGGGCCTGGCCAAGAAGGTCAGGAACTTCCCCCACGAGCTCTCCGGCGGCGAGCAGCAGCGGGTCTCGATCGCCCGGGCGTTCGTGAACCGGCCGCTGATCCTGCTGGCCGACGAGCCGACCGGCAACCTCGACCCGGCCACCTCGGTCGGCATCATGCGCCTCCTCGACCGCATCAACCGGACGGGCACGACGGTGGTCATGGCCACCCATGACCGCTCCATCGTCGACACGATGCGCCGGCGGGTGATCGAGCTCGACCGGGGCTCGATCATCCGCGACCAGAGCCGCGGCGTCTACGAGTAGGGCAGGCCCCGACCACCCATGGCCATCAAGCTCGACTACGTCGTCCGCGAGACCGGGACGAACCTCGTCCGCAACATCACCCTGACGCTGGCGTCGGTGCTCACCGTGGTGGTGTCGCTGACCCTCTTCGGCTCGGCGGTGCTGCTCCAGCAGGGCGTGCAGAACGCCAACGACCGGTTCCGGGGCGGCATCGAGTTCATCGTCTACCTGAACCCGAACGTCACCGAGGAGCAGCGGGCCGCCATCCAGGCCGACCTCGAGGACAACGCCGACGTGCGGGAGGCGACCTACGTCGACAAGGACGAGACCTACGAGGAGTTCAAGCGGCTCTTCCAGGACACGCCCCAGATCATCGAGACGGTCACGCCCGAGATCCTGCCGCCCTCCTACCGGGTCGCCCCGTCGATCTCGGACCCCGACGTCATCCAGGCGCTGGGCGACCAGTTCGCCGGCAAGCCGGGCGTGCGCGAGGTGGTCTTCGCCTTCGAGGTCATCAAGGAGATCCAGGAGACCCTCAACGAGATCGGCCTGCGGTTCCTGGCCGCGGCGGTGGCGCTGGTCGTCGCGGCCCTGCTCCTGATCCTCAACTCGATCCGGGTGGCCATGTTCGCCCGCCGCCGCGAGATCGAGGTGATGAAGCTCGTCGGCGCCACCAACTGGTTCATCCGGGTGCCGTTCATCGTGGAGGGCATCCTCCAGACCCTGGTCGGCGCGGCGGCCGCGGTGGGCGTCCAGACGTTCCTGGTGCGCCCGTTCATCGACCGACTGTCGGACGAGGCCGTGATCCCCATCCTCCAGGGCTTCGTGGTGACCGACGCCAACCTGTGGTTCACGAACCTGGTGGTGGTCGGCCTCGCCATCGTCATCGGGGCCATCGGCTCCGCCGTGGCCGTCACCCGCTTCCTCGACGTCTGACCGGGCGCGTCGACGCCGGCGGGCCCGGGGCGCCGCCGGCGTCGAAGAGGGTGGGGGTCGCTCGGCCGGCCGGCGTGCCGCCGCACGGGCGGCCGGCCGAGCGCTCCGGGGGGAGCTCAGCCCCGAGGCGTCCCGACGACGACCTCCTGGGGCTCCACGGTGAGGGGATCGCCGTCGGGCCGTGAGACCCGGACCAGGACGGCGTCGGCGCTCACCGTGATCGAGGGGACCTCCCAGGAGCGGAGCTCGACGCCGAGGTCGCCGAGCGGGACCAGCGACATGGTGGTCCCGTCCACCGAGTGGACCAGCACGGTCGGCGACGGCTCGGCGTCGGGAGCACCGGGCGACACCGCCGCTGTCCAGCCCAGCGGGCCGAAGGCCACCTGGTTGACCCAGCCCTCGCCGTCGATGGCCTGCACCGGGTCGACCGCGGTCCAGCCCCCGTCAGCCCGCTCGATGTGGATCGTCGTGGTCGGCCAGTCGGTCACCTGCACCGCGGCCCGCCCCTGGATCGTGCCGGCCGAGGCCGGGCTGCCCGGCAGCCGGGTGGCCTCGGTCCAGGACAGCCCGTCGGTCGAGCGCAGGACCAGGGTCGTGCCCGCGTCCGTCCCGCCGGTGGTGGCGGCGAAGACGGTGAAGCCGGTGTCGCCGGCGACGACCTTGGTGCTGCCCGTCCACCGACCGGTGGGGAGCAGGTCGCCCAGGTCGAGCGGGGCGAAGGGCTGGTCCCCGGTGGCGACGAACAGCTCCGTCCGGCCCTGGCGGGCCAGCGTGGCGAGCTCGTCGGGGACGTCGAGATCGGCCCAGGTGTAGGAGCCGACGAGGGTGCCGCCCTCGCCGCAGGGGTCGTCGGTCACCGTCCCGGCCGCGGCCGCCGCCTCCTCCAGCCTCGCCGCGACCGCGTCGTCGTCCGGCGCGACGCTCGTGGTGCTGGTCGGCACGCCCCGGGCGTCTGCGACGGCGACCCCGGAGGTCGATCCGCACGAGTAGAGGTCGACGCCCTCGTCGCGCTCGACCCACGCCGCGTCGTCGGCGAGCGGCTGGGGCAGGCGCTCCATCACGTCGATCACCCCGAAGTACGAGGCGGTGACCACGACGGTGCCGCCGTTGGCAGCGATGTTGGGCGTGACCGTGACGACCTCGCCCGGGTACCGGGCCTGGAGCTCGTTCAGCCGGGAGGGCAGGGACGCCGTGGTCCAGCCGGTGCCGTCGTCGAAGCTGGCCACCTCGAACTGGCTGCCGCCACCCGCGGGCGAGGTGCCGACCGCGTAGAGCCGGCTGCCGCTGCCGGCCAGCGCCGAGGCGTGGAGGTCGGCGGGCAGGTCGACCGGGGCCCACTCGGCCCCGTCGGTCGAGCGGTAGAGCTGGGGCGGTTCGGACCAGCCCCGCTCGTCGACGACCGGGCCGGGCGCGGTGGACAGGCCGTAGAGCTGGCCGCCGTCGAGCGCGGCGAGCGAGCGCACCGTGCCCAGGCCCGACTCCGCGGGGACCACCGTCCAGTCGAACGGCGAGGGCTCGACGCCAGGGGCGGCGGCGGTCTCCGCCTTGGTCCCGTCGCGCTGGGCCAGGGCGGTGGCCCCGGCGCCGATCACGGCCACGGCGGTCACCGCGGCCACCGCCCGCCGCCCGTTGCGGCGGCGCTGGGCCCGGCGGACCACGGCCTCGGGTCCGGCGGGGTCGAGGGGCAGGGCTTCGGCCTGGTCCTGGAGGTACCGGGACAGTCGGTCGTCGATCATCGGGTCTCCTCGTCGAGGTTGAGGTGGCGCAGGCGGCTCTGGAGGATGCGCTGCGCCCGGTGCAGTCGGCTCTTGACGGTGCCCTCGCGCAGGCGGAGGGCTTCGGCGGTCTGGGCCACCGACCACCCCAGGAGGTGGCGGCACACCACGACGCTGCGGTGCTTGGCGTCGAGGTCGCCGATGGCGGCGTGGATGGCGGGTTCGACGATCCGGGGGCCGTCGGTCACCATCGGGTCGTAGAGCGGTTCGCTCCGGCGCCGTCTCCGGCGCAGGAGCGAGAGCGCCCAGTTCATGCCGACCCGGTAGACCCAACCCTCGGGCTTCTCCAACCGGGCCACGGTGGGCCAGCGCTCGTAGGCTCGGGTCATGGCCTCGTCGGCGGCGTCGTCGGCCAGGTCGACGTCACCGAGGGCCAGGGCCAGGGCCCGGCCGATGGAGCCCCGATGGGACCGGTAGAAGTCCTCGAAGGAGGGCGTCGCCGTCTCGGCGAGCGGTTCGGTCAAGACGTGCGGTCCATCGGCACGGGCTCCTGCGGTCGTGATCGTCAGGTCCATGGCAGGTACACGCCCTGGGCCCCGATCCGGTTCCATCATTCCGGGGTCGGCGGCGGTCGGTCCCGTTCGGGGGTCAGCGCCCGGGCCCGGTCGACGGCGGCCCGGGCGCCGGGCTCGTCGCCGTCGAGCTCGGCCACCACGGCTCGCAGGGCCCAGAGCTGGGGGTCCAGCGGGTCGCGGTCCAGCTCGGTGGCCACCGCGTCACGAGCGGTGGCCAGGTGGGCCGGGGTCCGGGTGGCATCGGCCCGCACGACGAGGAGGCGAGCCCGCTCCCGGCGGGCCACGGGGTCGTCGGGCGACAGGGCCAGCGCGTCGTCGAGGGCGGCCAGCCCGGCCAGGGTGCCCTCGTCGGCGGCCACGGCGGCCCGGGCGACCAGCAGGTGCAGGCGCAGGACGTCGGGTCGGCGCCCGGCGGCCTGCCGCGCGGCTCGGGCCGCGGCCCGGCCGTCGCCCCGGGCCAGGGCCACGTCGGCCCGCCGCGCGGCCCGGTCGGCGGCGACGTCGAGGGCACCCGCGGTCGCCGCGAGGAGGGCCAGCGCGGCCAGGGCGGCGCCGGCCGGCCGGCGTCCGCGGGGCAGGGCGCGGCCCGGTGCCGTGGCCGTGGTGGCGACGACGACGCCGGCCAGCAGCCAGGCCAGCGGCTCGAGCTCGAAGACCGGGAACAGGAACAGGCTCCCGGCCCCGTGGGCCACCAGGCCGGCGGCGACCCCGACGAGCCAGGGACGGGGGTCGTGCAGGGCCCGGCGGACGTGCCGGCCGACCACGCCGACGAGCGCGGCCCAGGCGACCAGGGCGGGGATCCCCCCGGCCACGGCCACGTCGAGCGGCGCGCTGTGGGCCCGGTCGGGCAGCGGGTCCCGTCCGTGGGCCACCTGGTAGCGCTCGTCGACGACCTCGGGGAAGACCAGCCGGTAGCCCTCGGGTCCCGCGCCGAGCAGGGGACGGGCAGCCACGGCCCGGGCGGCGATGCGCCACTCGTCGAGCCGGCCCCGTCCGCCGGGCGCGTCGGCGTCGAACGCCGCACCGACCCGGGCGCCGATCGGGCCGACCAGGGCGAGGAGCCCGACCGTGGCGGCGACCGCGAGGACCGCGACGGCGGTGGCCCGGCGGTGCGCAGCCAGGCCGGCCCGCCGGGACCAGGCCACCGTGACGGCCGCGGCGACCGCCCCGACCCAGGCCGCCCTGGCCCCCGAGCCGACCAGGGCGACCAGGCAGCCGGCGCTGCCGGCCGCGGCCACGATGCGGGTGGCCCGGGACCAGCGGGCGTCCAGGGCGACCCCGGTCGAGATCGGGACCAGCACGGCCGAAGCCGCGCCCAGGTAGGCGGGAGAGCCGAGGGGCCCGCTCAGCCGGGTGCCCAGGGCGAAGATCCGGGGCTCCCACCCGGCGGCCTCGGCCGTGGCCAACGCCCCGAGCCCGGCCGCGGCCACGACGATCCCCCCGAGCAGGAGGCGGACCTCGGCCCGGGTGTCCCCTGAGCGCACGACCCGGGCATCGGCGCCTTCGTCGCTCGGGCCCGGCGGGTCGTTGCCGCCGGTGGGCCCGGTGCTGGTCGTGGGCGTCGGTCCGACGGCGGCCAACGAACGGCCGGTGGCCAGGGCGAGGGCGCAGAGCGCCCAGGTCAGCCAGCCGAAGTGGCGCTCGGGCGTGCCGACCCAGGCGTAGAGGCCGTCCCGACCGGTCGCCGTGGCCACCAGCAACCAGGCCAGCAGCGCACCGGTGGAGAGCCGCACCGGGTCGCGCCACGCCGTGGCCGTCCGCGCCCGGCCCCCTCGGCCGGACAGGGCGAGCGCGGCGCCGAGCGGGACCAGCGTGGACACCGCGGCCCACTTGAGCGGGCCGAACGGGTACCAGCCACCCGGATCGGCGGCCAGGAGCGCCACGGGCGCCAGGCAGGCGAAGGCGATCGCAGGGGCCCGGCCGTTCACGAGCCGTGGATGCTACGGCGGCGACCCCGCGACCGGGCCGCCCGGCGTCGTCGGGTCCCTCTCGGCCCTCGCGGCCAGGGCGTCGAGCGTGCGCTGCGCGGTGAGGGGGTCGAGCGCGTCGAGCGCGCCCCGCCCGAGCTCGACGGGTCGGCCCGACAGGCTCGCCCGGGCGACCGCCACCAGGGCCCGCTCCCCGTCCGAGAGCCGCCAGCCGGTGGCCCCGACCACCTGGTCGAGGCCACCGGGCATCCGCGCCACGACGGGTCCGAGCCCGAGGTCTTCGCAGGCCGACCGCGCCTCGGCCAGGTCGACGTCCACGGGCGGCCAGCGCCGGGCGGCCAGGAGGTTGAAGGCGAGCGGTGCGAGCACGACGTGGTCGTCCTCCGAGGGGCCGACGCGGACCGGACGAGCGCAGGCAGCTCCGCGCTCGTCGCCCGGCGCCGACCCGCCGGCACCGGAGGTGGCGAGCAGGGCCCTGACCTGGTCGATCCCGGTGCGGGACACGTTGGCGGCCAGCAGGGCCGAGCCGGCCTGGCGCAGGCCCGCGGTGGCCAGGAGCAGCCCACCCAGGACCGGGCCCGTCGTGGCCACCTCGGCGGTCGCACCGGCCTGGGCCAGCACCAGCAGGCCGAGCACCCCGACCGCCCGGGCCACGCCCACCTGGAGCGCGAGGGCGGTGCCGTCGGCGGCGGCGACGATCGCCGCGTAGCGGTCGTCGGGATCCGGGCTGCCGGCCACCGGGCCGCCCTGGAGGAGCTCGGTGCGATGTCCGGCCAGCCGCTCCGACAGCCGGCCGGTCGACGCCAGCCGGTGGTCGGTGGCGAGGCGCAGCTGGTGGCGGTGCCGCCTCGCCAGCCCAGCGGTCGACAGCGTCCCGGCGCCGACCACCAGCGCGGCGACCCGGCCGGGCCCCGCACTCGTCGACAGCAGCAGAGCGACCGCCACGGCGACCTCGACGGCGGCGCTGGCCAGGGCGAGGTTCCCCTCGGTCACGCCACGCGTCGCCCGCTCCAGCTCGAACACGCGGCCGAGGGTCCGGGCCGGACCCTCGGCTCCGACGCCGTTGCCGCCCGCGGCCAGGGCGTGGGCCAGCATCCGGGACCGCCAGCGGGCGGCGACCGAGGCGCCGAGATCGACCTCGATCCACGCCGCCGCCGCGGTCAGGGCGGCCGTCGCGGC
>JBFWTJ010000191.1:0-7972 GCA_050247895.1 Acidimicrobiia bacterium | reverse complement strand
GATCCGAGCCATGCCCGGCTTCTAGGCGACCGGGCCGCGACCTGGCAAGCCACCGGCGCCCCCGGGGCCGGCCGGTAGCCTCGGCCCGTGTCCTTCTACGCCGCGGTGCTCGACGCGGCCCGCGCCGAGCACGGCCTGGAGGTCGACCACCGGATCCTGGTCGTCTGCGGCGGCCCGCTCGACCGGGACCAGCTCCTGGCCGCGGGTTTCACCGACGTGGTGGTGTCCAACCTCGACGACCGCATGTCGGGCGACGCGTACGCGCCCTACGGGTGGTCCTACCAGGACGCCGAGCAGCTCGACCTGCCCGACGGGAGCTTCGACTGGGTCGTGGTCCACGCCGGCCTGCACCACTGCGTGTCGCCCCAGAAGGCCCTGGCCGAGATGCTCCGTGTCGCCCGGCGGGGGATCGTCGCCGTCGAGGCCCGGGACAGCCTGGCCATGCGCCTGGCCGTGCGCCTGGGCCTGACCGACGAGTACGAGGTCGAGGCCGTGGTCGACAACGGCGGGGCCTTCGGCGGGGTGGCCAACAGCGCCGTGCCCAACTTCGTCTACCGCTGGACCGAGCGGGAGGTCCGCAAGGCCGTGGCCTGCGCCGATCCGGGCCGGGACCACGACGTGGCCTTCCGCTACGACTGGCGGGCCCCCGTCGAGCGCCTGGCCATGTCGGCCAGCCCCGCCCGCCGGGCCCTGGCCGGCCCGCTCCGGCTCGTGTGCGCCCTGGGCCGCCACCTGGCCCCCCGGCAGGGCAACTGCTTCGCCTTCGTGGTCCGCCACCGCGACGAGCTCAAGCCCTGGCTGCGCCGCGACGGCGACGACGTGGTCTTCGACCGCGAGTGGGCGTCCCGGCACTACCGGACCCGGGACGCGGCCGGCACGGCCGGCTGACCCGGCCGGACCGAGGTCAGCCCCGGCCGATCCCCTGGTACTCGAAGCCGCGGCGCTGCCACGTGGCCCGGTCGAGCAGGTTCCGGGCGTCGACCACGCGGCGGGCCGCCATGCGCTCGGCCACCTTGTCCACGTCGAGCCAGCGGAACTCGTCCCACTCGGTCAGCACCACCAGGACCTCGGCACCCTCGACCGCGGTGTACGGGTCGTCGACCACCTCGATCCCCTCGAGCTGGCGGGCCACGGCGGGGTCGAAGGCCCGCAGGTCGGCACCCCGCTCCCCCAGCCGGGCCAGGACCTCCAGGGCGGGCGAGTCCCTCAGGTCATCGGTGCGGGCCTTGAAGGTCAGCCCCCACGCCGCGATCCGCTTGCCCTGGACCGAGCCCCCGGCGGCCGCCTCGACCTTGTCGGCCACCCGGGCGAACTGCTCGTCGTTGACGGTGATCACGCCCTTGAGCAGGCCGAAGTCGTAGCCGGCGTCCTCGGCGATCCTGACCATGGCCCGGGTGTCCTTGGGGAAGCAGCTCCCCCCGAAGCCCGGGCCGGGGCGTAGGAACTCGTGGCCGATGCGGGTGTCGTAGCCCATGCCCAGCACGACGTCGTTGATGTCGGCGCCCACCGCCTCGCACACCGCGGCCACGGCGTTGATGAACGAGATCTTGGTGGCCAGGAAGGCGTTCGCCGCGTACTTGATGGTCTCGGCCGACGCCGGGTCGGTCACGATCACCGGCGCCGGGACCCCGAGGTAGAGCGAGGAGACCCGCACCGCGGCCGACTGGTCGTCGGCGCCCACCACGATCCGGTCGGGGTGCAGGAAGTCGTGGACGGCCGAGCCCTCCCGGAGGAACTCGGGGTTGGAGACCACGGCCACGTCGGAGCGCTTCAGGGCCCGCTCGACGACCCGGGTCGAGCCCACCGGGACGGTGGACTTGTTGACCACCACGGCCTCGCTGGGCAGCACCGGGCCGATCTCGGCCGCCGCGGCCTCGATGTAGGAGAGGTCCGCCGAGCCGTCGTCGGACTGGGGGGTCGGCACGCACAGGTAGGCGACCTCGCAGTCGTGGGCCGCGTTGACGGCGCCGACCACGAACGAGAGGCGCCCGCCGTCGATCCCCTCCCGCACGAGCTGGTCCAGGCCGGCCTCGAGGATGGGCACGTCGCCCTCCCGGAGCCGGGCGACCTTCTCCTCGTCCACGTCGGCGCAGACGACCTCGTGGCCGAGGTGCGCGAAGCAGGCGCCGGTCGTCAGGCCGACGTAGCCCGTGCCGATGACCGCGATCTTCGCCATGTCCCGTGTCGCCCTTCGCCGTGCGGTCAGCCCACCGCGCCCAGCTCCGCCAGGAGCTCCGCCAGGGCTTCACGGTAGTGCCGCAGGAGCGGAAAACCCGACAGGCGCAGCGCCGCGTTGTCGAGCACGGAGTTGGCCGGGCGAGGGGCCGGGCGGGGCGGATCGAGCTCGGCGGTGGAGATCGGCCGCACCTTGGCCGGGTCGTGGCCCGCCAGCTCCAGCACGTCGCGCACGAAGCCGTACCAGCTCGTCTCGCCCTGGTTGGTGACGTGCCAGGTCCCCGGGGCCCGGTCGACGGCGAGGCGCCGCACGACCCGGGCCAGGTCGGCGGTGAAGGTCGGGCTGCCCCGCTGGTCGTCGACGAAGGCCAGCTCGGGCCGGTCGGCCAGGCCCAGGACCGTCTTGACCATGTTGTGGCCGTGGGCGCCGCACACCCACGACGTGCGCACCACCGTCGCCGACGGGTCGACCTCCCGCTCGCCACCGAGCTTGGACCGGCCGTAGGCGCTGCGCGGGTTGGGCTCGTCCCACTCGAGGTAGGGCCCGTCCTTGGTGCCGTCGAAGACGTAGTCGGTCGAGACGTGCACCACGTGGGCGCCGACCCGGCGGGCCGCGTCGGACACCCAGCGCACGCCCAGCGCGTTGGTCCGCCAGGCCCGGTCGGGGTCGGCCTCGCAGGCGTCCACCGCGGTCCAGGCCCCGGCGTTGACCACCACGTCGGGCGCGGCGGAGGTGATGGCCCCCAGCACCGAGTCGCGGTCGGCCAGGTCGAGCCGGTCCCGGTCACAGGCCAGGACCTCGTCACCGGCCTGCGTGCAGGTGCGGACCAGGTCCTGGCCGAGCTGGCCCCCGGCCCCGGTGACCAGGACCCTCATGCGCCCTTGAGCGGCCGCCACCACCACTCGTTGTCCCGGTACCAGGCGACGGTCTCGGCCAGCGCCTCGTCGAGGGTGCGCTGGCGCTTCCAGCCCAGGGCCGTCACCTTGGCGATGTCGACCGAGTAGCGGCGGTCGTGGCCCAGGCGGTCCTCCACGTAGTCGACCCGGTCCTCGCCCGCCCCGAGCAGGGCGAGCAACTTGTCGACCAGGACCCGGTTGGGCGTCTCGTTGCCGGCGCCGATGTTGTAGACCTCGCCCACCGCACCCTGCTCGAGCACCAGGTGGACCCCGGCGCAGTGGTCGTCGACGTAGATCCAGTCCCGCTCGTTCAGCCCGTCGCCGTAGAGCGGGACGTTGCCCCCGTCGAGCAGGTTCGTGGTGAACAGCGGGATGGCCTTCTCGGGGTACTGGTAGGGCCCGAAGTTGTTGGTGCACCGGGTGACGGTGACCGGCAGGCCGTAGGTGGAGTGGTACGACAGGGCGATCAGGTCCGAGCCGGCCTTGGACGCCGAGTAGGGCGAGCGCGGCTCGAGCGGGTCGGCCTCGCGCGACGAGCCCTGCTCCACCGAGCCGTACACCTCGTCGGTGCCGATGTGCACGACGCGGCCGACCTCCAGGCGCCGGGCCGTGTCCATGACCACGTTGGTGCCGAAGCAGTTGGTCCGGACGAACTCGTCGGGCCCGGCGATCGACCGGTCGACGTGGCTCTCGGCCGCGAAGTGCACCACGGCGTCGTGGCCGGCCATGGCCGCCTCCAGCGCCTCCCGGTCGCACACGTCGCCCTGCACGAAGGCGAACCGGGGGTCGTCGGCCACGTCGGCCAGGGTGGAGAGGTTCCCGGCGTAGGTCAGCGCGTCGTAGACGGTGACCTCGTGGTCGGTGTGGGCGAACACCCAGCGGACGTAGTTCGAGCCGATGAAACCGGCACCGCCGGTCACGAGCAGCTTCACGGGGCCTCCTCGGCCGGGGTCAGGTGCGCAGTTCCCAGTGGGGCCGGCGGTCGGCCGGCAGGTCGGCCCGGCGCGGGTTGCGCTGGTCCCGGCCCGACAGGGTCGGCGCGGACACGCCCCACTCGGCGGCGATCTCGGGATCGTCCCAGGCCACGCCCAGCTCGTCGGCCGGGTTGTAGTAGCCGTCGACCAGGTAGGTGATGGTCATGTCGGTCAGCGCGGCGAACCCGTGGGCGACCCCCGGCGGGATGTAGACGCCGCGGTGGTCGTGGTCCACGCCTGCCGTGCCCGGCTCGCTGCCCAGGTCCAGCGCCAGGGTGGCGCCCTCGGTGGGCGAGCCGGTCCGCAGGTCGTGCAGCACGACCCGGGCCCGGCCGAAGGGCACGTACCAGTAGTCCGCCTGGTGCAGGTGGTAGTGGAGCCCCACGACCGCGCCCTGGCGCCGGTCGCCCCGGTTGGCCTGGATCATCTCCCGGCCGTCGGGGAACCACTGGCGCCGGTAGGTCTCGATGAAGATCCCCCGGTCGTCGCCGTGGATGTCGGGCTTGACCACCCGCACGCCGTCGACCAGTTCGGATTCGAGGATCTCGGCCAGCTCAGACTCCTTCCGAGCGCAGGAAGCGCAACATCAGCTCGCCGTACCCGCTCTTGGCCAGGTCGCCGCCGTGCGCCTCGGCCCGGGCCAGGGCCTCGAAGGCGGCGGCGTCGATGAAGCCCTCGCGCAGCGCCGCGGTCTCCGGCGAGCCGATCAGCAGGCCGCGCCGGCGCTGCTGGCCGGCGACCCAGTTCTGGGCGTCGAGCAGGGCGTCGAAGGTGCCCACGTCGAACCACTCGGTCGAGAAGGGCAGGGTGGACACCTCGAGCCGGCCGGCCTCCAGGTAGGCGTTGTTGACCGCGGTGATCTCGAGCTCTCCCCGGGCGCTGGGCCGGACCGAGCGGGCCACCTCGACGACCTCGTCGTCGTAGAAGTAGAGGCCCGGGACCATGAAGTTCGACGGCGGGTCGGCCGGCTTCTCGTGGACCGCCACGACGGTGCGCCCGTCGGCGGCGAACTCCAGCACGCCGTACCGCTCCGGATCGGGCACCCACAGCCCGAAGATGACCGCGCCGGTCGGGTCGGTGAAGCGCTGGAGCTGCTCGCCCAGGCCGTGCCCGTAGAAGACGTTGTCGCCCAGCACCAGGGCGACGGGGTCGCCGCCGATGAACTTCTCGCCGATCAGGAAGGCCTCGGCCAGGCCCCGGGGCTCGGGCTGCTCGGCGTAGTCGAAGGCGCACCCCCACTGGGAGCCGTCGCCCAGCAGCGCCTGGAACTGGGGCAGCTGCTCGGGGGTCGAGATGACCAGGATCTCGTTGATCCGGGCGTGGAGCAGCGTCGAGATCGGGTAGTACACGAGTGGCTTGTCGTACACGTGCATGAGCTGCTTGGAGACCGCTCGGCTGGCGGGTCCCAGGCGCGTCGCACGTCCACCGGCCAGAACGATCCCCTTCATGCGGGCGCCGATGCTAGTGCCGGCCGCGGGCGGACCGGCCCGGGGCCCTCAGCACGACACCCCCTCGGGCTGGCGGGGCACCTCCCCCAGCACCGTGGTCGTGGTGGTGGGCGCGGGTTCCTCGACCTCGGCGTCGGGCGGCGGCACCGGCGTCGTGGTGGTGGTGGGCGGCGGCGACGTCGGCGGCGACGGGCTGGTCAGCACGCCGGCGTAGTCCAAGCCGGTGACCACGACCACGTCGGCGCCGAGGTCCTCGTCGGTCGGGACCTGCTCGGCGCCCGCGGCCAGCCAGCGGGCGACCAGGTCGGCCCGGGCCTCCTCGCCGGGCCGGTACAGGACCCGGGTGCGCTCCAGGCCGAGCACCGCGTCGTTGTCGGGCCGGCCGGCGACCGCGAAGCCCACCGAAGCCAGGTCGGCCACGGCCTGGCCGGCCTGGCCGCCCACCCCGCTCCCGTTGCGGACCCTGACCCGGACGGCATCGGGCGCCACCACCTCGGCACCGGCCACCGGGACGTCCCGGAAGCGGTCGAGGATCGCCTGGGCCTCGTCGTCGACCAGCCGCAGGATGGAGGCGCCGCCCACCGTGTCGGGCACCACCGGGACCGAGGTCATCTCGATCTCGGTCGGGTCGAGCGAGCGGAACCGCCGGCCGAGGTCCAACAGGTTGTCCACCGTGAGCAGGTCGTCGACCTGGACGCTGCTCAGCGCCACGTCGAGCAGGCGGTCCAGCGTCACCGGGTTGCGCAGGCCCTTGCGGATGGCCTGGCCCAGCGCCCGGCGGATGAAGTCCTGCTGGCGGCTGATGCGGCCGAGGTCGCCCGTGCCGTCGGTGCGCCAGCGCCCGTCCTCGTAGTACTGGTAGTGCCGGGTCCGGGCGTAGGCGAGCGCCTGCTCGGGGTCCAGGGTGATGCAGCCCGGCTCCTCGATGTACAGGCCCAGGCTCTCGTCGCGGGCCGCGTACGGGAAGTAGACGGGCACGCCCCCGATGGCCTCGACCAGACCCAGGAACCCGGCGAAGTCGACCTGCACGTAGTGGTGGATCGGCACGGCAAGGTACGACTCGATGGTGTCGATCAGCTCCCGGGGCCCGCCCATCTGCAGGGCCGCGTTGATCCGCTGGTGGCCGCCGCCGGCCAGGGGCACCCACAGGTCGCGGGGCAGCGACAGGAGCTGGGCGGTCTCGGCCCCGGGGTCGACCCGCAGCACCATGATCGTGTCCGAGCGCAGGCCCGCCACGCCCGCCGCCTCCCGGTCGACCCGCAGGGCGTCGTCCTCGCCCAGCGACTCGGCGCTGTCGACCCCCACGATGAGGAGGTTGCGGGGCTCGTCCGAGGAGCTCGGCCGGGCGGTGAGGGCGCTGCTCACCACGACCCGGGTCAGCCGCGTGTACTTCGACCAGGCGTAGCCGAGGCCGCCGGCCACCGCGAGCAGCCCGGCGATGATCACCAGGTTCAGGCCGATGACCAGGCGCTGCGGCCAGGTGCGCCGGCCCCGCCGCGGCCGCTCGGCCCGGCGGCGACGCCGCGACGACGGCGCCGGGTCGCCCCCGTCGGTCATCCGACCGGCAGGCCCAGGTCGCGGGCGATGACCAGGCGCTGCATCTCGCTGGTGCCCTCCCCGATCTCGAGGATCTTCGCGTCGCGGTACTGGCGGGCCACCAGCGTCTCGTCCATGAAGCCGTAGCCGCCGAAGACCTGGGTCGCGATCCGGGTCGCGGTCACCGCGGACTCGGTGCTGTGGAGCTTGGCGGTGGCCGCCGCGATCTTGAACGGCCGGCCCGCGTCGTGGAGGGCCGCGGCCTGGTAGGTGAGCAGGCGGGACGACTCGTAGAGGACGGCCAGGTCGGCGCAGGCGAAGGCCACGGCCTGGTTGGCCCCGATGGGCCGGCCGAAGGCGTGGCGCTGCCCGGCGTAGGCGGTGGCCTCCTCCAGGCAGCAGCGGATGACGCCGCAGGCCAGGGCCGAGATGGCCACCCGGCCCTCGTCGAGGATGTTGAGGAACTGGGCGAAGCCCCGGCCCTGCTCGCCCAGCAGGTTGCCCGCCGGGACCCGGCAGCCGTCGAGGACCAGGCCGTGGGTGTCCGAGGCGTGCCAACCCATCTTGCGGTAGGGGGGCAGGACCTCCAGGCCCGGCGTGCCGGCCGGGACGACCAGGGCGCTGATCTCCCGGGGGCCGGTCAGCGCGGTGACGGTCACGATCGAGGTGATCGGCGTACCCGAGTTGGTGATGAAGGCCTTCTGCCCGTCGAGGACCCACTCGCCGGTCGCCTCGTCGGGCACGGCGCGGGTGCGCGTCCCGCCGGCGTCCGAGCCGGCGTCGGGCTCGGTCAGCCCGAAGGCCCCCAGGGCGCGCCCGGCGCACAGGTCGGGCAGCCACCGGGCCTTCTGCTCCTCGGTGCCGTAGAGGTGGAGCGGCATGGCGCCCAGGCCGACGCCGGCCTCGAGGGTGATGGCCAGCGACTGGTCCCAGCGGGCGATC
>JBFWTJ010000190.1:0-7974 GCA_050247895.1 Acidimicrobiia bacterium | reverse complement strand
GTCCCGGCCCCGGGCGCTGGTGCTGGTCCCGACCCGTGAGCTGGCCCTCCAGGTCAGCGACGTGCTCACCCCGCTGGTCGAGGCCCGTGGCCACCGCCTCCAGTCCGTGTACGGCGGCGCGGACATGAACCGGCAGATCAAGGGCCTGGCCGCCGGCGCCGAGATGGTCATCGCCACGCCGGGCCGGCTCATCGACCTGATCGACCGCGGCGCGGTGGCGCTGACCGACGTGCAGGCCGTCGTGCTCGACGAGGCCGACCGCATGGCCGACATGGGCTTCCTGCCCCAGGTCGAGTGGGTCCTGCGCCACGTCGGCGGCCCCCACCAGACGCTGCTGTTCTCCGCCACGCTCGACGGGGTCATCGACGGCCTGGTCCAGCGCTACCAGCGCGACCCGGTCTTCCACGAGGTCGAGTCCAAGACCGTCACCGTCGACGCCATGTCGCACCGGTTCCTGCTGGTGCACGAGATGGACAAGGTCCGCGTCGCCGCGGCGATCGCCCGCACCGGCCGGACCCTGGTGTTCACCAACACCAAGCGCATGGCCGACCGGGTGGCACGGGCGCTCGAGGACGAGGGCGTCACGGCCCGGGCCATCCACGGCGACCTGCGCCAGGACGCCCGGGAACGGGCCCTCAAGCGGTTCACCAGCGGTGAGCTGGGCGTGCTGGTGGCCACCGACGTGGCCGCCCGCGGCATCGACATCGACGACGTCGACGTCGTGATCCACTACGACCCGGCGCCCGAGCACAAGACCTACCTGCACCGCTCGGGCCGGACGGCCCGGGCCGGTCGCAAGGGCCTGGCCGTCACCCTGGCCATCTGGAACGAGGAGCTGGAGGTGAAGCGGCTCCAGCGCCGCCTCGACCTCGTCGCCCCGATCGTCGAGGTGTACTCCAACGACCCTCGGCTGGCCGACCTCTCGGCCTGGGATCCGACCCAGCCCTGACCCGCGCCGGGCCCCCGGCACGGGGTCGGTAGCGTCACCTCCCATGGCGGTGGCGTCACGCGCGGCGGATCTGGCTCGCATCGCCGCGGGCCTGGCCGGCTCCGCGTCGGTCGAGCTGCCCGACGGGCTGGCGCTGTGGGAGCTGGCCGGCGGCCGGCCGGCGAAGGCCCGCCCGCAGCGCGCCGAGGACCCGGCCCGGGCGCTGGGCGCGGCGCTCGAGAAGCGCCTCACCGCCTCGGAGCGGCAGCGGGGCGCGCACTACAGCCCGGCGGTGCTCGCGGCGCGCCTGGCCGAGCTGGCCCTGCCCCGGGTGGAGGTCGGGCGGCCGCCGTTCGTGTGCGACCCGGCGTGCGGGGCGGGGAGCCTGCTGCTCGCCGCGGCCGAGCGGATCGCCGGGGCCGGGGTGCCTCGTCGCCGGATCGTCGAGGACCTGGTGTTCGGGGCCGACGTCGACCCGCTGTCGGTCGCGGTGACCGAGGCGGCCCTGGCCCTGTGGTCGGGCGGGGTGGCGCCGGCCGCCGGCCACCTGGTCGTGGCCGACCCGCTGGTCGACGGGACGCACGCCTGGCGGGCGGCGCCGGACGGGTTCGACGCCGTGGTGGGCAACCCCCCGTTCCAGGGCCAGCTGGCCCGGGCCACCGCCCGCAGCCGCCTCGACGCCGAGGTCCTGCGGTCGCGCTTCGGCCCCGAGGTCGTGACCCCCTACGTGGACACGGCCGCGCTGTTCCTGCTCGCCGCGGCGGACATGACCGCACGGGGTGGCCGGGTCGCACTGGTCCAGCCGGCGTCGGTGGCGGCGGCCCGCGACGCGGCCCCCGTGCGCCGGGCCCTCGCCGCCCGGGCCGCGGTCGTCGAGCTGTGGGCGCCGGCGGCCCGGTTGTTCGCGGCGTCGGTCCACGTGTGCGTGCCGGTCCTGGAGGTCGGGCGGCGAGGTCGCAGCGACTGGGCCCGCATGGTGGCCCGGGCTCGGGGCGTCCCCGCGGTGCGGCTGGCCGGCGGCACGACGGTCGGCCAGGTCGCCCGGGTCGTGGCCGGGTTCCGCGACGAGTACTACGGGCTGGCCGCCCACGTCCGCGAGGCCGATCCGGTCGGGCCCGACGACGGGTGGCCGCTGGTGACCAGCGGGGTGATCGACCTGGGACGGTGCCGGTGGGGCGAGCGCCCGGTCCGCTTCGCCAAGCGCCTGTGGGACCGGCCCGTCGTCGACCGGGCCGCGGTGGACGCGGACGGGGGCCGGGCCGCGGCGCTGCTGCGCCGGACCGGTGGGCCCAAGGTCGTGGTGGCCTCCCAGACCAAGGTCGTGGAGGTCGCGGTGGACGAGGCCGGCACGTGGGCGCCCTGCACGCCGGTCATCAGCGTGGTGCCCGGGGCCGGCGAGGGGTCGGGCCGACCCGGTGGACCGGTGCCCGGCACCTGGGAGCTGGCCACCGCGTTGGCCGCGCCCCCGACGGTGGCCTGGCTGCTCGACCACACCGAGGGCACCGGCCTGCAACCAGGTGCCCTGCGGGTGACCGCCCCGCTGCTGGCCTTGGTGCCCCTGCCCGTCGACGGCGAGGCGTGGCGTGAGGCGGCCCGGGCGCTGTCGGGGGGTGACCTGGCCGGCTTCGCGGTGGCGGCGAGCGCGGCGCACGGGCTGCAGGGGTCGGCCGCGGCGGCGGTGGTCGACTGGTGGTGGGCCCGCCTGCCCGCGGACCGGCGGGGCGGCGGGGCCGTCACGGGCCGGGGTGGCGCGCCCTCGGCGAGCCTGGCCGGCTGACCGGTTCCCGGTGGCGACGGCGCCGGGGTGCTCGGTATCCTGCCGGCACACATCAGGAGTGGCCCGGTCCGCCGGGTCCGGCAACCTGGGACGGACACCCAAGGTGCCCTCCCGCTCCGGCGGGGATGCGGTCCGGCGTCGATGCGCCGGGCAACCAACTGTCCGGGCCCCCGGGCCCGCCAGGACCTGGGGTGTCCGCCGGCGAGGAGCGACGTGTCGGCCGAGGTGAGCAGCGAGGGGAGCGGCGGGGCGGCGATCGTGCCGTCGCTGGGCGACGTCCCCCCGCAGGCCCACCCCTCGACGCTGCCGGCGTCGGGCGCGTGGCGCCCGGGCGATCCGGTGGGCCACCGCCGGTTCCTCCGTCGTGCCGACCGCCCCTTCGCCCTGGAGGGCGGGGGGATCCTGCGCGGCCTGGAGCTGGCCTACGAGACCTGGGGCGAGCTCGACGAGGCGGGGACGAACGCCGTGCTGGTCTGCCACGCGCTGACCGGCGACAGCCACGCGGCCGGGCCGTTCGGGCCGGGCCATCCGACGCCGGGCTGGTGGGACGGGCTCATCGGCCCGGGCCGGGCGATCGACACCGACCGGCACCTCGTCGTGTGCGTCAACGTGCCCGGGGCCTGCCAGGGCTCCACCGGCCCCGCGTCGCCGCACCCCGACGACGGCCGGGCCTGGGCCAGCCGGTTCCCGGTGGTCACCATCAGGGACATGGTCCGGACCCAGGCCATGGTCGGCGACGAGCTCGGCGTGCGCCGGTGGCGGGCCGTGGTCGGCGGTTCGATGGGGGGGATGCAGGCGCTCGAGTGGGGGGTCATGTACCCCGAGCGGGTCGCCTCGGTCGTCAGCATCGCGTCGGTGATGGCGGCGAGCGCCCAGCAGATCGGCTGGTGGTCGACGGGTCGCCGGATCATCCGGATGGATCCCCGGTGGCGGGGCGGCGAGTACTACGACGCGCCGCCCGGCGAGGGCCCCCACGCTTCGCTGGCCCTGGCCCGGATGGTCAGCCAGATCACCTTCCGCAGCGACGACCTGTTCACCGACCGGTTCGGGCGCGAGGTCGTCGAGCCGGTCGAGGGCTTCTCGCTGTGGCAGCGCTTCGAGGTCGAGCGCTACCTCGAGTACCACGGCGACAAGCTGGCCCGTCGCTTCGACGCCAACTCGTACCTGCTGCTGACCAAGGCGATGGACCTGCACGACCTGGGCCGGGGCCGCGGCGGTCGCGACGCCGCCCTGCGCCGGCTGCGGGCCCGGGTGCTGGCCATGGGGATCAGCAGCGACATCCTCTACCCCCGCTACCAGAGCCTGGACACCGTCGAGGCGGTCCGGGCGACCGGGGGCCGGGCCGACTACGTCGAGATCGACAGCGTCCACGGGCACGACGCGTTCCTCCTCGAGGACGCCCAGGTCGGCGAGCCGCTGGCCGACCTGCTCGACGCCGTGGAGAAGGAGGAGAGAGGGAGCTGATGACCGACGACGCCCCCGTGCCGGGGCCGGGCGACCCGCGCTGGCACCTGGAGAGCCGGGCGATCACCGCGGGCCGCACGGCGGCCGGCGACTCGCTGGCCCCGGTGCTCTTCCCGGCGACCACCTACGAGGTGGCCACGATGGCCGACCACCGCCGGCTGGCCTCCTCGGCCCACCCCGACCGCTACTACTCCCGCTTCGGCAGCCCGACGGTGGCCGACTTCGAGGAGGCGGTGGCCGACCTGGAGGGCGCGGAGGCCGCGCTGGCCTTCGCCTCGGGGATGGCGGCCATCTCGGCGGTGGTCTTCGGCCTGTGCTCGACGGGCGACCACGTCGTGGTCCAGCGCCAGGTGTTCTCGGTCACCAACGCCCTGTTCGCCTTCCACTGCCCCCGGTTCGGCATCGACGTGACCTTCGTCGACGGCACCGACGCCGCGGCGATCGTCGCCGCGGTGCGGCCCGGTCGCACCCAGCTCGTCTTCCTCGAGACGCCGGCCAACCCCCGGCTCGACCTGGTCGACCTCGACGCGGTCGGCGCCATCTCGGGGCCCTTCACGGTGGTCGACTCGACCTTCGCCACCCCGGCCGTGCAGCGGCCCCTCGAGCACGGGGTCGACCTGGTCCTGCACGCCGCCACCAAGGGCATCGCCGGCCACAACGACGCCCTGCTCGGGGTCATCGCCGGTGAGCGGGACCTGGTCGAGGCGGTCTGGGGCTGGCACGGCGTCCAGGGCGGGACGGCGTCGCCCTTCGACGCCATGAACGGCCTGCGCGGCCTGCGGACCCTGTTCCCCCGGGTCCGCCAGCAGGCCGCGACGGCCCAGGCCCTGGCCGAGGCCCTGGCCGCGCACCCCGCGGTGGCCGAGGTCCGGTACCCGGGCCTGGACGACCACCCCCAGCGGGAGCTGGCCCGCCGCCAGATGGCCAACGGGGGGACGGTGCTCAGCTTCGAGGTCCACGGCGGTGCCGAGGCCGCGGCCGCCGTGGTCGACGGCGTCCGCCTGGCCCGGATCGCCCTGTCCCTGGGCGGACCGGAGACGATCGTCTCGCACCCGGCCACCGTGGCGGGCCGCTTCTCACCCGCCGAGCGAGCCGCCATGGGCATCTCGGACGGCATGGTGCGGGTGTCGGTCGGGCTGGAGCACCCCGACGACCTGGTCGCCGACCTGACCGGGGCGCTCGACCGCCTCCCGGCTGGCTGAGTCGTCGGGCGGCGCGGACGTGGCACGCCGGTCCGGCGGATCCGGGTCGGGCCGGGCCGCGTCGGGCGCGGGTCCGCCGTCGGCGACGGGGGAGGCCCGGTGCCCGAGCTGATCGAGGTCGAGGCGTACCGGGGACTCGCCGAGCGGATCGTGGGTCGCACCGTGGCCCGGGCCGAGGCCCTCGACGGCTGGTACCTGCGGGGGGACCGGGACCCGCGGGACGTGGGGCGGGCCTTGCGGGGCAGGGTCGTGCAGGCGGCCCGGCGGACCGGCAAGGTCCTGTTCCTCGACACGGACGGGCCGACCGTGGCGCTGCGCTTCGGGATGACGGGCCGCCTGGTGCTCGACGGGGCGGGGCCGATCGACCGGCTCGAGTACGCCAGCGGCCGGGACGATCCGGCGTGGATCCGCTTCCGGCTGCGCTTCGTGGAGGGCGGTGCCCTCTGGATCAGCGACCCCCGCCGGTTGGGCTCGGTCGAGCTCGACGCCGACGAGGACGTGCTGGGACCCGACGCGGCGTCGGTGTCCCGGGCCGACCTGGGCCGGATCCTGGCCGGGAGTCGGACGGCCCTGAAGGCCCGGCTCCTCGACCAGGGCCGCATCGCCGGCATCGGGAACCTGCTCGCCGACGAGGCGCTGTGGCGGGCCGGGATCGACCCGGCCCGGCCGGCCGGTTCGCTGAGCGGGCCGGAGCTGGGCCGCCTGCACCGCCACCTGGCCGCCACGATCGGCCAGCTCACCGAGCGGGGCGGCAGCCACACCGGCGACCTGCACGTCGCCCGGGTTCCCGGGGCCACCTGCCCGCGGGACGGGGCCGTGCTGCTGCGGCGCACGATCGGCGGGCGCACCACCTACTCGTGCCCGCGGCACCAGCGTTGACGAGCCGGGACGGGGCGGTCGCCGCGCCGGCTGCGCCCCACGACCGGCGGGCGCGCGCCCGGCTCGCGCCCGCGGCGCCGGCGTCGAGGGGACGGGGCCGGTGCCCGGGGCCCACCGGCGTCCACGACTACCGTGGCAGGGTCCCCCGGAGAGAGGTGCAGGTGATCGGTCGACGTCGCGCAGCGCGCCTGGTGGCGTCGCTGGTCCTGGTGGTCGGGCTGGTCGGCGGCACGCCGTCGGGGCCCGTGCAGGCCCAGGACGGCGACGGGACGACGACGGTCGCGCCGCCCTCGACGGGCCTGCTGGTCCCGGGCGACGGCACGGGCGGGACCACCACCTCGACGACGATCGTGACCGAGCCGGTCGAACCCGACCCGGCCGACGACGACGGCGTCAGCGACGAGACCCTGGTGCGCCTGGTCATCGCCGGCCTGGTCGTGGTCGCCCTGCTGGTCGGGGTCCTGACCTGGCGGTACTGGGTGGCGACCCGGCCGGCGACCCGGCCGGCGGCCCGGCCGGGGAAGGGCCGGTAGGGTCCGGGACATGGCTGACAACCTCGACGTCGACGCCATGCTCCAGCGGTTCCGGGACCGGGCCGCGGCGGTCCGCAGCCGGCCCCTGCCGCCGGTCGCGGGCGAGGAGCGGACGCGGTTCATCGAGCAGGCGCAGCTCGACTTCCAGGACTTCGCCATCGTCGGCGACGCCACCGGCGAGCTCGACGACGGCGTCCTCGTGCTCCGGATCGACCTCCGGCCCGGTCCGGGGTCCTAGCCCTTGCCCGGCGAGCTCTTCGACCGGGCCGTGGCGGCCATCGACGCGGCCAACGCCGAGGACCCCGTGTCGATCGTCGTCGACGGGGTGGCCCGGCCCAAGGAGCTGGTTCACGGCGAGATGGTGGCGCGCTGGGTGGCCCGGCTGCGGCCGGGGGCCGGCGAGGTCGAGCTGCTGGCCGCCCGGGCCCACCACCTGCGCCGCTGGACCCGGCCCCGGGCCGACTACCCGGAAGGGCGGGCCGGGTACCTGCGTTGGCGTCGGGACGCGGCCCGGCGCCACGCGGAGGAGGTCCACGGACTGCTCGTCGCCGTGGGCTGCGACGCCGGCACGGCCGACCGGGTGGCCGCGCTGGTGGCCAAGGACCGCCATGCCGACGCCGGGGCCCTCCAGGCCAACGAGGACGCCCGCTGCCTGGTGTTCCTCCAGACCCAGTTCGGGGCGACGATCGACCAGCTGGGGGAGGACAAGGTGGTCGAGGTGGTGCGCAAGACCGTGGCCAAGATGTCGCCCGCGGCCCTGGCGCTGGTGGGGGAGCTCGACCTGGACGAGCGGGAGCGGCGGGTGGTCGCCGCGGCGACCGGGTCGGCGACGACCGACCGGGACCACCGCTAGGGTCGGCGGACCAGTCGAGCGACGGAGGTCACCCGGTGTCGGATCAGGTCGGGAGCGGATCCACCGAGCCGGAGGGCGCGTCGCCCCCGCCCCCGCCGCCTCCTCCGCCGGGCCCGCCCGCCGGCGGTCCCGAGCTCGTCCCGCCGCCCCCGCCGGGCGCGCCCGGCTCGGAGGAGGTCGCGCCCCCCGCACCGCCCGTCCCGCCCGCGCCGGACGGACCTCCGGTCGAGATGCCGACGCCCTCGGTGCCACCGTTCGAGCCCCCGGCCCCGGTCGAGCTGTCGAGCCTGCCCGAGCCGTCGGCTCCGGTCGATCCACCTGATACGGTCGTGCCTCCG
>JBFWTJ010000189.1:0-7990 GCA_050247895.1 Acidimicrobiia bacterium | reverse complement strand
TGGACTCGATCGGTCCGGTGCGCCCTCCCGGACCGATCGAGTCCATCCCAGCTTTTCCAACGACGAGCCGATGCTCAGCCAACGTTTCGCCGCCTGAGGCGTCCGAGGGAGCGAACGCAGGCCTTCGGACAGCGACGGCCTCACACGATCTCCAGCATCCGCTGGAGCGCGACCTTGGCGTCGCGGGCGGTCGCCTCGTCGACCTCGATCCGGTTGACCACCCGGTCCTCGACGAGATCGTCGAGGACCCAGGCGAGGTGGGGCAGATCGATCCGGTTCATCGTCGAGCAAGGGCAGATGAGCGGATCGAGGGAGACCACGGTCTTGTCGGGGTGCTCCTGGGCGAGTCGGTTCACGAGGTGGATCTCGGTGCCCACGGCCACCGTGGAGCCGGCGGGAGCGTCCCGCAGGGTCCGGATGATGAAGTCGGTCGAGCCGACGTGGTCGGCGGCCAGCACCGTGTCGTGGGGGCACTCCGGGTGGACGACCACGATCCCGTCGGGGTGCTCGGCTCGGAAGGCGGCGATCTGCTCGGGACGGAACCGCTGGTGGATCGAGCAGTGGCCCCGCCAGAGCAGGAAGGTGGCGTCCTTGCACTCGGCCTCGGTGAGCCCGCCGAGCTCCTGGCGGGGGTTCCAGACCCTCATCGCGTCGAGCGGGTAGCCCATGGCGACGCCGGTGTTGCGCCCCAGGTGCTGGTCGGGGAAGAAGAGGACCTTGTCGCCCGAACCCTTGGCGCCGACGGACTCCCGGCCGGCACGGGCGCCGACGCCGAGTGCCCACTCGAGCACGGCCCGGGCGTTGGTCGAGGTGCAGACGGCGCCGCCGTTGCGCCCCACGAAGGCCTTCAGCGCGGCCGACGAGTTCATGTACGTGATCGGCACGATCCGCTCGGTGTCGGTCACCTGGCCCAGCGCGGCCCAGGCCTCCTCGACCTCGTCGAGATCGGCCATGTCAGCCATCGAGCAGCCGGCGTTGAGGTCGGGCAGGACCACCGCCTGGTGGTCGCCCGTGAGGATGTCGGCCGACTCCGCCATGAAGTGCACGCCGCAGAACACGATGTAGTCGGCCTGGGGCCGTTCCTGGGCCAGGACCGAGAGCCGGTAGCTGTCGCCCCGGGCGTCGGCCCAGCGGATGATCTCGTCGCGCTGGTAGTGGTGGCCGAGGATGAAGAGGCGGTCGCCCAGCGCGGCCTTCGCTGTGCCGACGATCTGGTCGAGATCTTCGTGGCTCGCGCCGGTGTACCGCTGGTCGATGGACCGCTGGAGCCTGAGCATGTTCGTGTCGACCCTCCCGGGCTGGGGTTCCGGTTGCGGACGGCAGGGACAGCCCGGTCGCCTCTCCTGCGGGGATGTCGTCCCCGGAACCGATATGTCGCCGGAAGCCGGGCCGGCGTTGATCGCAGCGTAGCGGCCGGTCAGCCGACCAACGCAGACGGTGCCGTCGGACGAGTCGGGGGCTCGCGCGGACCGACTCGACCGGGGCCGGGGCGACGGGTCGGGCCGTCGCAGCGGATCCGTATCCTCGGGTCATGGTGCAGCGCCCGCCGGCCGGTTCGATCCCCGAGGGCCCGGGCTCGTACCAGTTCAAGGACCGGGACGGCCGGGTCATCTACGTCGGCAAGGCCCGGTCGTTGCGCTCCCGGCTGGGCAACTACTTCCAGAACCCGGCCGGCCTGCCGACGCGCACGGCCCAGATGGTGGCCACGGCCGAGACCGTGGAGTGGATCCAGGTCAGCAACGACGTCGAGGCGCTGCTGCTCGAGCACAGCCTCATCAAGGCGCACGACCCGCGCTTCAACGTGCGGCTCCGCGACGACAAGAGCTATCCGTTCCTGGCCGTCACGGTGGGCGACGAGTGGCCCCGGCCCCGGGTCATGCGGGGCGCCAAGAAGAAGGGCGTGCGCTACTTCGGGCCCTACGGCCACGCCTACGCCATCCGCGAGACCTTGGACCTGCTCCTGCGCACCTTCCCCCTGCGGACCTGCACCGACGCCAAGTTCGGCCGGCACCAGCGGCTCGGCCGTCCCTGCCTCCTGTTCCACATCGAGAAGTGCTCCGGTCCCTGCGTGGGAGAGATCGACCACGTCACCTACGACCGGCTGGTCGCCGACCTGCTCGAGTTCCTCGACGGGGAGACCGACGCGGTGGTCCGTCGCCTGGAATCGGACATGCGGGCCGCGGCCGACGTCCTGGAGTTCGAGCGCGCCGCTCGGCTGCGGGACCGCCTGGCCAGCGTCAACAAGGCCATCGAGAAGCAGCAGATGGTGGCCGATCGCGACGAGGACCTCGACGTCGTCGGCATCGCCGAGGACGAGCTGGAGGCCGCGGTCCAGGTCTTCTTCGTGCGTCGGGGCCGGGTGGTGGGCCGGAAGGGGTTCATCGTCGACAAGGTCGAGGACCTCACCCCCGGTGGCCTGGTCGAGAACGTGCTGGAAGACCTCTACGACGATCCCCCCGCGGGGGTGCCCCGCCAGGTGCTGGTGCCCGTCGTGCCCGACGACCTGGCCCTCTACCAGGAGTGGCTGTCGTCGCTGCGGGGGGCGAAGGTGGCCGTGCGGGTGCCCCGGCGGGGTGACAAGCGCGAGCTCCAGGCCACGGTGGCCCGCAACGCGTCCGAGGAGCTGAACCGCCACCGCCTGCGCCGAGCCGCGGACCACAACAGCCGGGCGCGCGCCCTCAACGACCTCCAGGACCAGCTGGGCCTGCCCACGGCCCCGTTGCGCATCGAGTGCTACGACATGAGCCACATCCAGGGGTCCGACTACGTCGGGTCCATGGTCGTGCTCGAGGACGGCCTGCCCAAGAAGTCCGAGTACCGCAGGTTCAAGATCAAGGGCGTGCCGGGCAACGACGACTTCGCGGCCATGGAGGAGGTGCTGACGCGGCGCCTGACCGCCTACCTGGCCGAGAGGGACCGGCCGGTGGGGGAGCGCCCGGGGAGGTTCGCCTATCCGCCCCAGCTGCTGCTGGTCGACGGCGGCAAGGGCCAGCTCTCGGTGGCGATCCGCGTCCTCGAGGAGCTCGGGCTCGCCGAGGAGATCCCGGTCGCTTCGCTGGCCAAGCGGTTCGAGGAGGTCTACCTGCCGGGCGAGTCCGACCCGGTCTGCCTGCCGAGGGGGTCCGATGCCCTCTACCTCCTGCAGCGGGTCCGCGACGAGGCCCACCGCTTCGCCATCACCTACCACCGCCAGCTGCGCGCCAAGCGCATGACCCGTAGCGTGCTCGACGACGTGCCGGGCCTGGGCGAGGTGCGTCGCAAGCGGCTGGTCAAGGAGCTGGGTGGCGTCCGCGCCGTCCAGCGAGCGTCGCTCGAGGAGCTGAAGGCCTTGCCCTGGCTGCCCGACGCCGTCGCCGAGGCGGTCCACGCGAAGATCCATCGAGGGAGGGGCTGAATGGCCGGTGAGGAGCTCTGGGAACGGCACGCGACCTGGTGGCAGGACGGCTTCACCGAGGGCGCCGATCCCGAGTACGTCGAGCAGATCCTGCCCATGGCGGCCGAGCACCTGGCCGGTTCGCGGCGCGTCCTGGACGTGGGAACCGGGGAGGGCCAGGTGGCCCGCCTGGCCTTGGCCGGAGGGGCCGAGCTGGCCGTCGGCGTCGACCCGACGTGGGCCCAGGTGGTCGAGGCCGCCCACCGGGCCGGGGGCCCGAGCTACGGGCGGGCCGGCGCCGCGGCCCTGCCCTTCGCCGACGGCTCGTTCGACGCCGTCGTCGCCTGCCTGGTCTTCGAGCACATCGACGACCTCGACGAGGCGATCGCCGAGGTGGCCCGGGTGCTGTCGCCCGGCGGCCGCTTCCTGTTCTTCCTCAACCACCCGCTGCTCCAGACGCCCGGGAGCGGCTGGATCGACGACCAGGTGCTCGACCCACCCGAGCAGTACTGGCGGATCGGCCCCTACCTGGACGAGGACAAGTCGCTCGAGGAGGTGGAGAAGGACGTCCTCATCCCGTTCATCCACCGCCCCCTCGGGCGCTACCTCAACGCCCTGGTCGACGCCGGGCTGCGGCTGGCCCGGATGGAGGAGCCGGCGCCGCCCGCGGGCTTCCTGGCCCGGGCCGAGGAGTACGCCCAGGCCGCCTCGATCCCCCGCCTGCTGTTCCTGCGCTGCGAGAAGGGCTGAGGAACCTGGCCCGGACGGGCCGGACCTCCTCTAGCCTCTCCCGGGATGGGCGAGTTCGTGGTCATCACGGGCCTCTCCGGGGCGGGGCGCAGCGAGGCCGCGGCCGATCTGGAGGACCTCGGCTGGTTCGTGATCGACAACCTGCCGCCCGAGCTGATCCCCAAGGTCGTCGAGCTGGCCGAGGCCCCCGGTTCCCCCACGAGCCGTGTGGCGCTGGTGCTGCGGTCGGGCGACTACCACGCCGACGTCCTGCCCGCCCTGGCCAGCCTGCGGGCATCGGGGGCCACGGTGCGGGTCCTGTTCCTCGACGCATCGACCGAGGCGCTGGTCCGCCGGTACGACAGCTCCCGGCGGCGCCACCCGCTGGCCCGGCCCGGTGACGGCCTGGAGTCGGCCATCGACCGGGAGCGCGCGCTCTTCGGTCCGGTCCGCGCCGAGGCCGACGTGGTCGTGGACACGTCGGACCTCAACGTCCACGAGCTCCGTCGCCGGGTGCAGGGCCTGTTCGCCGAGGAGGGCGACCGGGGCGGCATGCAGACCACGGTCGTGTCGTTCGGATACAAGCACGGCCTGCCGCTGGACGTGGACCTGGTGCTGGACTGCCGGTTCCTGCCGAACCCCCACTGGGTCGACGAGCTGCGCCCGCTCTCGGGCCTCGACGACGAGGTCCGGCGCTACGTCGTGGACCAGCCGACCGCGGGCGAGTTCCTGGCCCGCCTGGAACCGCTCCTCGACCTCGTGCTCCCGGCCTACGTGGCCGAGGGCAAGTCGTACCTGACGATCGCGCTGGGTTGCACCGGAGGCCGTCACCGCTCGGTGGTGATGGCCGAGGAGACGGCGGCGTTGCTGCGGCGCCACGGCTTCGCGCCGACGGTGATCCACCGGGACATCGCCCGGTGACGCGGGTGGTCGCCATCGGCGGCGGTCACGGGCTGGCGGTCACCCTGCGGGCGGCCCGGAGCTATGCGGAGGAGCTCACGGCGGTCGTCTCGATCGCCGACGACGGGGGGTCGACCGGGCGCCTGCGTGACTCGTGGGACGTGCCGGCTCCCGGTGACGTGCGGCGCTGCCTGTCGGCGTTGGCCGACCCGGCCGGAACCTGGAGCCGCGTCGTCGAGCGCCGCTTCGACGTGGGGGAGCTGGCCGGCCACGCGGTGGGCAACCTGCTGCTCCTGGCGCTGACCGAGGAGCTGGGCGAGTTCCAGGGCGCGGTGGACGAGCTGTCGGGCCTGCTCGACATCGACGTGGGCCGGGTCCGGGTCGTGCCGGTGGCCGACGATCCGGTGGTGCTGGTCGCCTCGGTGGACGGTCGCCGGATCGAGGGCCAGGTCGCGGTGGCGGCCGCCACGGCCATCGAGGAGGTGTGGGTCGAACCCCGGTCCACGTCGTGCTCGCCCCTGGCCGTGGGGGCCGTGCGCGGCGCCGACCAGATCGTGCTCGGCCCGGGCTCGCTGTTCACCAGCGTGCTGGCCGCCGCGGTCGTGGGCGACCTGCGGGAGGCGCTGAGCCGTTCCTCGGCCCGGACCGTCTACGTGTGCAACCTCGACGCCGAGCCGACCGAGACGAAGGGCTTCGACGTGGCCGACCACGTCACCGCCCTGGTGCACCACGGCATCGTGCCCGACGTGGTCGTGTGCCAACCGGGCGCGCTGCCCCTCGGCGACGTCCCGTGCGAGGTGGTGCTGGCCGACCTGCGCGAGGCGCCGGGTGACGGGGCCCACGACCCCGGCCGGCTGGCGTCCACCCTGGCTGCGCTGCGCTGACGGGCCGTCACCCGGGAGCCCGACGGACGCGCCGGCCGGGCCCGTCCACCCGTAGCCGCCGCGCCGGCCCCGACGCGTGGCGGCCCCGGACCGCTAGAGGGCCCAGCAGTCGAGCTCGACGCGACGGTGGTCGAGTGCCCGATCGATCCCGCTGTAGACGGTGCCGTCGACGAGCAGGCCGGCGTGGCTCACCCAGCGGAGCGGGCACTGGGCCTGGACGAGCACGTCGGTCGCGCCACCGGACTGGGTCGCGCTGGCGACGGGGCGGACCAGCTCGTCGAGCGCGGTGTAGATGTTCGTGTACTCGACCGGGCCCCAGGTGTCGTCGTCCCGGTTGAGCTCGGCCAGGTAGGACGAGCCGCGGGTCATCTGCTGGCAGGCCACCACCCCGAAGCAGTCACCCAGCCCGAGCAAGGCCACGAGGTCGGCGACGTAGGTGCCGTGGTGGGGCGTGCCGAGGGCGACCACGCTGTCGACGAGCTCGGTGCCACCCCGCCGGACCATCTCGCGGGCGACCAGGCCGCCCTGGGAGTGGCCGACCAGGTCGACCCGGGCCGCTCCCGTCCGATCGAGCACGCTGCGCACGAAGTCGTCCAGCGCCCGGCCCGAGGTGCGGATGTCGCCGAGGCCGAGGTCGGGCAGCTCGAAGACCCAGGCCTGGCGTCCGTCGGCCCGGAGCCGGGCGGCGAGCGGCTCGCCGGCCCACCAGGGCGACAGGGTGCCGACCACGACCACGACGGGGTCGGGTCCGGTCGGGCTCGCGGCGCCGGCGGACGGGCCGACGCCGAGCAGCCCCACGAGCAGGACGAAGGAAGCGCAGCAGCGCTTGGACATCTCGCACCCCCCAGCGCAAGGTCTCTGGAGCACGGTCTACCGCGGTCGGGACCGCATGGCGAGCACCGATCGGGGAAACTGGAACGACCGGGCCCGATCTGCTCGGATGGGCCCCACACCTCGCGTTCACAGACCCAGGAGCGACCTCGCGATGAGCATCCGTGTCGGCATCAACGGCTTTGGACGGATCGGGCGGAACTTCTACCGGGCGGCCCGTCGTGCCGGGGCCGACATCGACCTGGTCGCCGTGAACGACCTGACCGCCCCGGCGACCAACGCCCACCTCCTCAAGTACGACTCGACCCACGGGGTGCTGGCCGAGGACGTCACGGTCACCGACGACGGCATCGCGGTCGGCGACGACTCGTTCAAGGTCTTCGCGGAGCGGGATCCGAAGGCCCTGCCGTGGGGCGAGCTGGGCGTGGACGTCGTCATCGAGTCGACCGGCGTGTTCACCAGCCGGGAGAAGTGCGTGCCGCACCTCGAGGCCGGGGCGCCGCGGGTGATCATCTCGGCACCGGGCAACGGCGTCGACGCCACGTTCGTGGTCGGGGTGAACGACGACCAGTTCGACCCGGCCCGGCACACGATCGTGTCGAACGCGTCGTGCACGACGAACTGCTTCGTGCCGATGGTCAAGGTGCTCGACGACGCCTTCGGCGTGGAGCGCGGCCTGATGACCACGGTGCACGCCTACACGAACGACCAGAACCTGCTGGACCTGGTGCACGGCGACCTGCGCCGGGCCCGGGCCGCGGCGATCAACATCGTGCCGGCGTCCACGGGTGCGGCGCGGGCCACCAGCCTGGTCGTGGAGTCGATGAAGGGCCGGCTCGACGGGACCGCCCTGCGGGTGCCCGTGCCGGACGGCTCGATCACCGACTTCACCGGGATCCTGGCCCGGGACGTCACCGCCGACGAGGTCAACGAGGCCTTCCGGGCCGCGGCGACCTCGGGATCGCTGGCCCCGGTCCTCGACTACAGCGAGGCCCCGATCGTCAGCTCGGACATCGTGGGCTCGCCGGCCTCGTGCACCTTCGACGCCCCGCTCACGATGGCGCTGGGCAACCTGGTCAAGGTGCTCGGCTGGTACGACAACGAGTGGGGCTACTCGAACCGGCTGGTCGACCTGGCCCTGGTGGTCGGCGCCGCCAACCAGGGCTGAGGCCGTGGTCCAGGTCCCCCGGTTGGAGGACCTGCCTGCCCTGGAGGGCAAGCGGGTGCGCCTGCGCGCCGACTTCAACGTCCCGGTCCACGACGGCGTCAGCCC
>JBFWTJ010000188.1:0-7998 GCA_050247895.1 Acidimicrobiia bacterium | reverse complement strand
CCCGGGCCCAGCTGCTGGGGGGCGTGCCGCTGACCGAGCCCCAGCTCATGTGGTGGAACATCGTGGCCCGGGACCGGGCCGAGATCGAGCAGGCCCAGCGGGACTGGATGGACGAGGCGGACCGGTTCGGCCGGATCGAGACCCGCCTGGCCCGCGTTCCGGTCGACCCGCCGGCCTGGGTCCGCCCGGCCTCCTGACGCTCAGCCGACCTCGCGGCGCCAGCGGGCGCCGACCATCCACAGGCGGTTGCGACCTCCCGTCGCGGCCAGGTCGCCCCCGGCGTAGGCGGCGTCGCCCTCCCAGCAGGCGAGCATCCCGCCCTCCACGGTGATGGCCCGCGTCGCGTAGCGGGGCAGCGGCGCGCGGTCGCGGGCCGCTGCCAGGGCGGTGTCGACGTCGGGCAGCCCGGCCAGGTCGTCGAGGGTGATCCAGGTCGGTGCGGCCAGGTCGACCTCGCCGCCACGGTGGAGGTCGAGCACGGCCCCGGGGGCGAGCCAGCGGTGCTCGCGGATCTCGCCGTCGTCGACGGTCACCGGGGTGGCCGTCGCCCCGGCCAGGAAGAACCAGGTGGCGAAGCGGCGGGGGACCGTCGGAGGCGGGACCCAGAAGGCGAAGGGCACGAGCCCCTCGGCGGGCAGGGCGAGGCCGCACTCCTCGGCGGCCTCGCGCACCGCGGCCCGTCGGGCACCGGCCTGCTCGTCGCCGGGGACCAGGTCGTCCGGTTCGATCCGGCCGCCGGGGAAGGCCCACATCCCGCCGAAGGCCACCCGGGAGTCCCGGCGCAGCATGAGGACCTCGACGCCGGCCTCGCCGTCGCGGACCAGAACGACGGTGGCGGCGGGCACCGGGGCCGGGACGGGGTCGGGGGCCATCGGGCGATCCTGCCACCGTCGGGCGCCGGGCCGCCCCCCTGCCTACGGTGTCGCCGGTGGCCGCGCTGCGCTTCTGGTACGGGACGATGAGCTCGGGCAAGAGCACGGTGGCCCTCCAGATCCACCACAACCTGGGCCTGCGGGGCCACCGGGGCCTGCTGTGCACCCAGCTCGACCGCCAGGGCGCCCGGGTGTCGAGCCGCCTGGGGGTCAGCGAGCCGGCGGTGGAGGTGGCACCGGCGATGGACCTGTTCGACCTGGCCGGCCGCTTCGCCAAGGCCGAGGGCCGCCTCGACCACCTGGTCTGCGACGAGGTCCAGTTCTACGAGGTGGACCAGGTCGAGCAGCTGGCCCGGATCGTCGACGACCTGGGCGCCGACGTGTACGCGTTCGGGCTGCTGCTGGACTTCCGGGGCCGGCTCTTCCCGGCCACCGCCCGGCTGCTGGAGCTGGCCGACGAGCGGATCGAGATCCAGGTCGAGGTCCGCTGCTGGTGCGGCGCGCCGGCGACCCACAACGCCCGGGTCGTGGACGGCCGCCAGGTCTACGAGGGCGACACCGTGGTGATGGGCGACGTGGGCGCGCAGGGCGAGGTCCCGCTGTGGGGCGACCGGGTCACCTACGAGGTGGTGTGCCGACGCCACTGGCAGGCCGGGGAGCCGATCGGGCCCGGGCCGGGTGCGGGCACGTCCGGACGGGACCGGGAAGAACCTTCCCCGGACCCGTAAGAGATCGGCGTCCCTGGGGTCAGGACCTGTGACGGCCGGGCGGACCGGCCTCCGACGAAGGGACCGACCCATGATCTCCACCGAATCCCGCTACCGCCGGTTGATCGCCGGTGCGCTCCTGGCCACCGCGGCCCTGACCGGCGGCAGCCTCGACCTCGCCGGCGCCGTGGCCGAGCACCCCACGGCCGTGGCGGACACCCCGCCCGCGCCCGAGAGCTGCGGTCCGGGCGACATCGCCATCCCCGACGACGACCCCGAGCCCGACCCGGGTCCGGGTGATGTCGCCATCCCCGACGAGGACCCCGAGCCCGACCCGGGGCCGGACCCGGCCGTGCCGATCGTCCGCCTCACCGGCGCCGCACCGTGCCCGAGCGGCGACCCCGACGGCGGCGACGGCGGTGACGGGGGCGAGACCCCCGGCGAGACCCCTGGCGAGACGCCCGGCGACGACGACGAGGTGCTCGAGGAGGACCACGACGCCCCGGTCCCCGGCACCCCGAACTTCACCGGCTGATGACCTGCCGGGCGTTCGCCGCCCGTGCAACCGTGGCCGTCGCCGCCCTCACCCTGGTGGGGTGCGGCGGCGGCGCCACGGCGGGCGGCGACGGCAGTGCTCCCGACACGACGCCGACCACGGTGGTGCAGGGCGCGGCCACGACCGTGGTGCCGCCGGCCGACGGTGGGACCACGGACGTCGAGGTGACCGTCGAGGTCGCCCGGCCCGACCGCGCCGTCGAGGTGCACGCGTCGCCCGGCGACCCGACGGTCATCCTGGTGCTCGACCCGCTGACCGAGCTGGGCTCGGCCCGGGCCCTGCCGATCGTCGACCGCCGTGACGGCTGGCTCCGCGTCGAGCTCCCGGTCCGTCCCAACGGGTCGAGCGGCTGGATCCGCGGCGAGGGGATCGAGGTGCGGGAGGTCGACGAGGCCATCCACGTCGACCTCGCCGCCCGGACCCTGACCCTCACCGTCGGCGGCGAGGTGACCCTCACCACCCCGGTGGCCGTGGGCGCACCGGACGCGCCCACCCCGACCGGACGCTTCTACGTGACCGACAAGCTCGACACCGGCAGCGAGGCGGGCCCCTACGGGCCGTACGCCTTCGGGCTGTCGGGCCACTCCGACGTGCTGACCGAGTTCGCCGGGGGCGACGGCCAGATCGGCATCCACGGGACCGACGACCCCTCCAGCATCGGCCGGGACGTCTCCCACGGGTGCGTCCGGGTCCCCAACGACGTCGCGACCCGCCTGACCGGGCTCGTCCCGCTCGGCACGCCGGTCACGATCGTGGGGTGAGGCGGTGCGATCGTCGCTGACCGCCGGCCGCGGCGACGCCGACCTGGACCTGGTCCTGGCCGCCCGCGACGGCGACGACCGGGCCTTCGGCATCCTGTTCGACCGCTGGTTCGATCGGGTCCACTCGCTGGCCTGGACGATCCTGCGGGACCGGGACGCGGCCGCCGACGTGGCCCAGGAGACGTTCCTCACCGCGTGGCGGCGGCTCGCCTCGCTGCGGGAGCCCGCCGCGTTCGGCGGGTGGCTGCTCCGCATCGCCCGCAACGGGGCGCTCGACCGGGTCACCCGGGACCGCCGTGACGTCGCCCTCGGCGACGAGGAGACCGCGATGGAGATCGACCGCCGGAACGCCGGCACCGACACGACCGCGGCCGGCGCCGAGCAGGCCGACCAGGCGGACCTGGTCTGGGCCGCGGCCGCGGCGCTGGGCCCCCGGGACGCGAGCGTGCTGGACCTGCACCTGCGCCACGGCCTGGGCCCGGCCGAGATCGCCGTGGCGTTGGACGTGACGCCGAACAACGCCCACCAGCTGCTGTTCCGCCTCCGGTCCCGCCTCGGCGACGCGGTGCGGGCCCGGGTGCTGTGGCGCGCCGGCCGGCCCCGCTGCACCGATCTGGCCCGGGCCCTGGACGCGGCAGGCCTGTCCCGGTTCGGTCCCGAGGTGGTCGGGGTGACCCGCCGCCACCTGAAGCGGTGTGCGCGGTGCACCGAGCAGGAGCGGGGCCACCTCGCTCCCGCCGCGATGTTCGCCGCCGTGCCCCTGGTCGCCGCCCCGACGGTGCTCAAGACCCAGGCCGCCGCGGCCCTGTCGGCCCAGGGCGTGCCGATGGCTGGCTCCTCCTGGTTCGGCGCGACGTCCGCGGCCGCGCCCGTGGGCCCCGGCCAGGGTGGCACGGACCTCGCCGATGCACACCGATCGGGCCACGGGGACGGTGGCCCCGACCTCGCCGACGCACACCGATCGGGCCACGGGGACGGTGGGCCCGGCCTGGCCGATGCACAGGGGCCGGGCGGCGGCCGGGGTGGCACGGACCTGACCGGCCCGGAGTCGCCGGGAGCGGGTGCCATCCCCACGGCCGAGCCGTCTGTTGCTGAAGGTTCGGTGGCGACCGGGAGCCCGACGCCGACGACCGGCCGGCGTGGGTGGGGGAGGGCCGCGGCGCTGGTCGGATCGGCGGCGGCCGTCACCCTGCTGGTCACCCTCTTGCGGGCCGGCCCGTGGGACGGCCACGGCACGGACCGGACGGCCGTCCCACCGACCACCACCGTCGCGCCCGCGGCGCGCGCCGGGGCGGCGACGACCACGTCCACGACCGTCTCGCCCACGACCACGGTCGCCCCGGCGGTACCGGAACCCCCGCCGGTGGCCGAGGTCCCGACGACCACCACGACGTCGACCCCCCGTCCCGCCGCGCCCACGATCCAGCGCTTCGCGGCCACCGCCCAGGACGGCCCGAGCCCCTGCCCGTCCACGACGGCCGGTCGCGGCTACCGCCTGTTGTGGTCGAGCACCGGTGCCGACACGGCCACGATCGCCGGCACGGTCGAGCCCCTCGGCCCGATCGGCCCCGACGGTTCGCTCGAGGCCTGCGCCCACACACCCGCCGGCGCCACGGCGACCTTCGAGCTCACCGTGACCGGCCCGGGCGGCAGGGCCACGGCGACGGCGACCGCGACCGCCACGACACCGGTTCCACCGTCCCGTCCCGACGGCCCGTCCCTCGGTCCCACCACCCTCTCCGACGGCTGAGGTCGCACCTCCGGCCGTCCGGGACGGGACCGCCGGTCGGACATCGAGGTCAGCCGAAGAACCGTCGGCGCGGCGGCCGCCAGGTCAGGTCGAGGCCCCGCGCCCGGCACGCCTCGTCGAGCCGCTCTCGATCCGAGATCTCCTCCGCGGTCGAGGTCCCGGTCCGCCGACGGCAGGCCTCGAGCTCCTCGTCGAGCGCCCGGGCGACGTCCTGCGGAGCCAGGCCCTTGGGGATGTCCGCCTCCAGGACCGCCTTCGTTCCCCTCACCGCGTCCAGGCGGTGGACCCGCCGTTCGTCGAGCGCGTCCGGGAGGTTCTGCGTCACCAGGTCGAGCAGGACGGCCAGCTTCGCCACCTTCGTCGTGGTCCTGAGCACGACGTGGAGGTCGCCGTCCTGGCTCACCGGCTCCGTCCCGGGGTCGCGATGAGCTGCCCGAGGACGGCATTGCGGGACCAGCCCTCCAACCAGACGTCGCCGTCGCCCGCGACGTGCACGACGCGGGGCGAGGGGAGGCGCAGGGCGCGTGTCCGGAGCGACCGGCCCGGCAGGACCCGCTCGCCGACCCCGGACAGGGCCCCGACGAGGCGCACGCGCCGATGCCCCAGGGGCCGGTCCTCGCCCAGCTCACCGCCGTCGGGGAGGCCCCCTCCCAGGACGATCGAGGTGACGAGCAGGACGGCGGCCCCGACCAGCCGGACGAGCCAGGTGAGGGTGGTGCGCAAGCGCCAGAGGCGCCAGGCCCGCACGTCCTGCGCTGTCATCGCCACGCCACCCCCGCCGGCAGTCGCTCCTCGGTACCGCCCTGCGCCATCCTGCCAGCCCGGCAGCGGTGGCGGCGTGCGGTCCGGCCTCGCCACCATCCACCCGAGGGATCAGCCCGTGGCGCGGGTGGACCTCGGAGGCCTCACACCCAGGCTCGCGTCCCTCTACGCGAAGGCTGGACCACGGACGCTCGCCCGTGACCTGAACCGCCTCCAACGCGTTGGCCTCATCGTCAGGCGGCGCGGAGGTTGGATGTCGAACGACTCGATGATCCGGGCGTTCCTGCCACCCATGGCCGACGACCCGAACGACCAGGAGGCGTCCGACCGGATCTGACGGTGAGGCTGCCCGGCCTCGTCGCCATCCACTCGATGGGTCAGCGGTCGGGGATGTGCCAGTCGATCGGCGTGCGGCCGGCGGCTTCCAGCGCGGCGTTGGTGCGCGAGAACGGCCGGCTGCCGAAGAAGCCGTTGTGAGCCGACAGGGGAGAGGGGTGGGCCGACTCGATGATCGTGTGCCGGGTCGTGTCGACCAGGCCCTTCTTCCGCCGGGCCGACGCGCCCCAGAGGATGAAGACGACCGGTTCGGGCTTGGCGTCGACGGCCCGGATGACCTCGTCGGTGAAGGTCTCCCAGCCCCGGCCCTGGTGCGACGCGGCCTGCCCGCCCCGCACGGTCAGCGTGGCGTTGAGCAGCAGGACGCCCTGGCGGGCCCAGGCCTCGAGGCTGCCGTGGTTGGGCCGGGGGATGCCCAGGTCGGTCTCGAGCTCGGTGAAGATGTTGACCAGCGACGGCGGTGGGGCGACCGGCGGCCGCACCGAGAAGCACAGCCCGTGGGCCTGCCGGGGACCGTGGTACGGGTCCTGGCCCAGGATGAGCGCCTTCACCTCGGAGAACGGCGTCAGGTGCAGGGCGGCGAACACCTCGTCGTGGGGCGGGTAGACGGGTCCTCGGGTCCGCTCCTCGGCCACGAAGCGCTGCAGCTCGGGCCAGTACGGCTTGGCGAGCTCCGCTCGCAGGATCGGGTTCCAGTCGGTCCGCGGCGCCATCGCGCCCCGACCCTAACGCCCGGTCGATACCGGGGCGGGACCGTCGAGCCCGTAGGCTCGGCCGCCCCCGAACCGAAGCTGGAGGATGCTCGTGCCGGCGCGCGACGACCTGAGGAACGTGGCCATCGTGGCCCACGTCGACCACGGCAAGACCACCCTCGTGGACCAGATGCTCTGGCAGTCCGGCGCGTTCCGGGCCAACCAGGACGTGGCCGAGCGGGTCATGGACTCGATGGACCTGGAACGGGAGAAGGGCATCACGATCCTGGCCAAGAACACGGCGGTCCGGTACAAGGGCGTGAAGATCAACATCGTCGACACGCCCGGCCACGCCGACTTCGGCGGCGAGGTCGAGCGGGGCCTGTCCATGGTCGACGGCGTGCTGCTCCTCGTCGACGCTTCCGAGGGCCCCCTGCCCCAGACCCGCTTCGTGCTGCGCAAGGCGCTCGAGGCCCGCCTGCCGGTCATCCTGGTGGTCAACAAGGTCGACCGGGCCGACGCCCGCATCGCCGAGGTGGTCCACGAGGTCGAGGAGCTCTTCCTGGACCTCGACGCCGACGTCGACCAGCTCGACTTCCCCATCGTCTACTGCGTCTCGCGCGACGGCCGGGCCTCCCTCGACCGCCCGGCCGACGGGGCCGGGTTGCCCGAGGGCACCACCCTCGAACCGCTCCTCGACCTGCTCCTCGAACGGATCCCCGCCCCCTCCTACGAGGCCGGCGCCCCCCTCCAGGCGCTGGTCACCAACCTCGACGCGTCGCCCTACGTCGGGCGCCTGGCCCTGTGCCGGGTCCGCGCCGGCGAGATCCGCAAGGGCCAGCAGGTCGCCTGGTGCCGCATCGACGGCACCATCGAACGGGCCAAGATCACCGAGCTGTACGTGGCCGAGGCCCTCGACCGGGTCGACGCCGCCTCGGCCGGCCCGGGCGAGATCATCGCCATCGCCGGGCTCCCCGAGATCACCATCGGCGAGACCCTGGCCGACCCCGACGACCCCCGGCCCCTCCCGGTCATCCGCATCGACGAGCCCAGCCTGTCGATGACCATCGGGATCAACACCTCGCCGCTCGCCGGCCGGGAGGGCAGCGCGCTGACCGCCCGGCTGGTCAAGGGCCGGCTCGACCAGGAGCTGGTCGGCAACGTGAGCATCAAGGTGGCCCCGACCGACCGGCCCGACACCTGGGAGGTGCAGGGGCGGGGCGAGCTCCAGCTCGCCGTGCTGGTCGAGATGATGCGCCGGGAGGGCTTCGAGCTCACGGTGGGCAAGCCCCAGGTCCTGGTCCGGGAGGTCGACGGGCAGGTCCACGAGCCCGTCGACCGCCTCACCGTCGACGTCCCCGAGGACTACATGGGCGTGGTGACCCAGCTCCTGGCCCTGCGCAAGGGCCGCATGGAGCAGATCGTCAACCACGGCTCGGGCTGGGTCCGCCTCGAGTACCTCGTCCCCGCCCGGGGGCTCATCGGCTTCCGCTCCGAGTTCGTCACCGAGACCCGGGGCACCGGCCTGCTCCACCACGTCTTCGACCGGATGGAGCCCTGGG
>JBFWTJ010000187.1:0-8023 GCA_050247895.1 Acidimicrobiia bacterium | reverse complement strand
AGCGACTGGAGCGTCCCGGCGATCGAGGCGGCCACGGTGATCGAGCCGCCCGTCGAGCACGACACGCTGGCCAGCCCTCCGGCGCCCGGACCGATGTTGACCGGCCGGGAGCCACCACCGCTGCTGCCGCTGCTGGAGCTGCTCTTCTTCGCGGCCTCGGCCGCCCGCTGGGCGGCGAGGGCCGCCGCGGCCTGGCGGGCCAGCTCCTCCTGGCGGCGCTGGATCTCGGCCGAGAGCTGCTGGTCCAGCTCCTCGAGGGCCGCGGCCTCCGAGAGGGCCCGGTCGAGGCGGGCCTGGACCTGGGCCCCGTAGGCGGCCTGCTGGTCGCGGGCCCGGGTGACCTCGGTGAGGCGGGTCTCGACCTCGGACTGCTTCGCGTCGGCCGCGACCTTGGCCCGCTCGGCCTCGCCCTGGCGGACCTGGAGGTCCTCCTCCGCCGCGCTCAGGGCATCGAGCAGGTCGATGTCGGACTGGTTCTGCATGGCCAGCAGGGCCCGCTTCTCGGCCGACTCGGACGGGTTGTCGGCGTTCAGCGCCGAGATGGCGTCGTCGGCCGGCGGGTGGATGAAGGCGTTGACGGCGAACTCGCGGATGCTGCCCTTGAGGCCCTCGATCTCGGCGCCCTTCGCCTCCACCGCGGCGATCGCCTCCTGGTAGGCCTGCTCGGCGGCGTTGGCTGCCCGCTGGGCCTCGGCCAGGCGCGCCTCCTGCCCGGCGACGTTGGCCTGCAGGGCGCTCAACGCCCGGGTGACCTGGTCGTCGGTCGCCTCCAGGGCGTCGACCTGCGACGCGACGTCGGCCTTGCGGGCCCGCACGGCGGCACGTTCGGCCGAGGGGTCCTTGTCCTGGCGCTGGGCGCCCACCAGCGAGGGCAGGCCGACGATCCCGATGGCGAGGAGCACGACCGCCGTTTGGGCGACCAATCGGCGGGGCAGGGGCTTGAAGCGCAAATCGTTCACTTTCGGTCGGAGCTCTGGTCCGGTCTCGTGCGACGCGGGGCCCTCCGGGCCACGGGTGACACGGAACCGTAACAATCTCACTCCGCCATGTCACGTATCGACACGACGGAGGCCGAACTGAAGCCGCTGACCGGGCGCCGGAGCTCCCGGTCCGGGGGCGTGCCAGACTCGCCCGATGCTGGTGCGCACCCACGTCGAAGATGGCGTCGCCCACCTCACCCTTACAGCGCCCGAGCGCCGCAACGCCCTCACGCTCGAGTTGGTCGCCGAGCTGGTCGGGGCGCTCGACGCCCTCGAGGCGGACCCCGAGGTCGGGGCCGTCGTGGTCACCGGCGAGCCCCCCGCCTTCTGCGCCGGGGCCGACCTGTCGCACCTCTCCGACTCGGCACAGGCCGGCCCCGAGGACGGGCTGCGCCGGATCTACGAGGGGTTCCTGCGCGTCGGGCGCTGCCCGCTGCCCACCCTGGCCGCGGTCAACGGCGCCGCGGTCGGTGCGGGCATGAACCTGGCCCTGGCCTGCGACCTGCGGCTCGCCGGCGAGAGCGCCCGCTTCGACGCCCGGTTCCTCCAGCTCGGGATCCATCCCGGGGGCGGGCACACGTGGATGTCCCGCCGCATCGCCGGGCCGCAGGCCGTGGCGGCCACCGTGCTGTTCGGGGAGGTCCTCGACGGGCGGGAGGCCGAGCGGTGCGGGCTGGCCTGGCGCTGCGTGCCCGACGGCGACCTCCTCGACGAGGCCCACCGCCTGGCCAGGCGGGCCGCCGAGGCGCCCCGGGAGCTCGTCGAGCGCACCAAGGCCACCCTCGGCGCCGTGGCCTCCGTCGACGACCACGCCACGGCGGTCGACCTGGAGCTCGCCCCCCAGGTCTGGTCCCTCGCCCAGCCCTGGTCGGCCGAACGGCTCGCGACGGCGAAGGCCCGTCTGAGCCGGCGCTGACCGTCCGGCAACGAACCCAGCCCGGGTCGGCGCTCGCTGGACCGATCCGGACGACGGGCCACATCGCAGGATCGCCGGGCAGCAGCCCGGTCCGACGCGGACGTCGACCAGGTGCTCGGATCGCCGGTCAGGCGAAGGTCAGGGAGCCGGCGACGTCGGCGGCCAGCTCGTCGTGGACGTCGGGGTCCTCGCTGGTCACCACCAGGGAGAAGACCGCGTCGGGACCGGCCACGAGCCACTGGGTGCCCACCGCCTCGACCGTGCCGTCGCCGACCCGGAACGTGACGCGGGCCGAAGGGTGCGCGTCGTCGGGGCGCAGTTCCAGCTCGGCCCCCGCCGGCGCCGCGGCCAGGGCCTGGCGGGCCACGGCCTCCACCTCGGCCGGACCCGGTGCGGCGGGCTGGGGGATCCGCATCAGCTTCAGGTCGGCGACGCGGCCCTGGCCGTCGACGCCCGCGGCGTAGAGCACCGCTCCGCTGCCCGCCGCGTTGCGGGCCGCGTCCAGGAACCCCGGTGACACCTGGAGGGCCTCCAGCCGGTCCAGGGCCGCGTCGGTCAGCACCGTGGCCTCCCATCCCTCGGGCACCGCCAACCCGAAGCCGGCCGACGGCAGCGGGATGGCGGTGAAGCCCTCCGGCACCTCGATGTCGAGCCCGCCGGCGGCGAACGTCGAGGTCGTGGCGTGGCCCGGGATCGCACCCGCGCCCTCATCGCCGCCCGCGTCGCCGTCCGCGCCGGCGTCGGGCCCGTCGTCGCTGCACCCGGCCAGGGCCAGGACCACGACGGCCAGGACCGCCGCGGCGTGCCTCAGGCGACCCACGCCGTCAGCAGCTCGTCGCGCCGCTCTTCCCACTCCTCGGCCGTGATGGCGTAGCGGACGTGGTCCTCCCACACCCCATCGATCTCCAGGTAGCGCAGCGCCACGCCCTCGTCCCGGATGCCGAGCTTCTCCACCACCCGCCGGCTCGCCCGGTTGCGGGGGATGATCGAGATCTGGAGGCGGTGCAGGTGCAGGTCCTCGAAGGCGTACTTGAACAGGACCACGACCGCCTCGGGCACCAGGCCCTGCCCGGCCCGGGCCTCGTCGACCCAGTAGCCCACGTAGGCGTTCTGGAACGGCCCCCGCTGCACGATGTTGAGGTTGATCTCCCCGGCCAGGCGGCCGTCGACGAAGATGCCGAAACCGAAGCCGGTCCCGAGCTGGCGCTCCCGGGCCCGGGCGCTGCACCGGATGGCGAAGGCGTCGCGGTCCTCCACCGGGTCGGGCGCCGCCGGCGGGCGACGGGGCTCCCACTTGAGGAGCCAGTCGGCGCTGCGCCGGCGGACCTCCTGCCACATCGGGAAGTCCTGCACGACCAGCGGCCGCAGGATCAGGCGCCGACCGATCAGGGTCGGGCTCATCGGACCACCCCGGCCCGCGCGTCCGGGCCCTGGGGACCCGCACCGGCCGGCGTCGCCACCCCCGGGACGACCGGCCACCGCCCGCCCGGCCGGTTCACCGGTCGAGCACCTCGCCCAGCAGGGCGAGCAGCAGGGCGACGTTGCGGGGCCGGGCGGTGTGGCCCATGCAACCCAGGCGCCAGACCTTCCCGGCCAGCGCGCCCACCCCGCCGCCGATCTCCAGGCCGTGGACCGACAGGAGCTCGGCCCGGACCACGGCGTCGTCGATGCCGTCGGGGATCCGCACCGCGGTGAGCTGCGGCAGCCGGTGGCCCTCGGGGGCCAGGATCTCCAGGCCCAGCTCCTCGCAGCCGTGCTGGATGGCCGAGCCGCACAGCGAGTGGCGGGTGACGACCGCGTCGAGGCCCTCGGCGAACAGCACGCCCAGCCCGGCGTGGAGGGCCTGGACCATGCTGACCGGCGCCGTGTGGTGGTAGCGGCGGACCCCGGTGGCCGAACCCGTGTACTGGCCCAGCTGGCGCAGGTCGAGGTACCAGCTCGGGCACCGTTCGACGAGGCGGTCGCGGGCCCGGTCGCTCACGGTGAGCGGTGCCAGCCCGGGCGGGACCCCGAGGCACTTCTGGGTCCCGGAGTAGGCGACGTCGACGCCCCAGGCGTCCACCTCGACCTCGAGGCCGCCCAGGCTGGTGACGCAGTCGACCAGCAGGAGGGCGTCGCCCTTGCCCTCGCCCAGGGGCGCGATGTCCGACCGCACCCCGGTCGAGGTCTCGGCGTGGACCGCGGCGACGATCGCCGGGTTCGGGTGGGCCGACAGCACCCGGTCGGCGTCGACCGG
This sequence comes from Acidimicrobiia bacterium, assembly GCA_050247895.1. Classification (GTDB taxonomy): domain Bacteria; phylum Actinomycetota; class Acidimicrobiia; order Acidimicrobiales; family VFJN01; genus CAVPEW01. The sequence goes on along the minus strand of JBFWTJ010000187.1, from coordinate 3,891 downwards.
CGCGCCCCACTCGTGCTCGACGGCCACGACCTTGCCCCCGCACCGCTCGGCCACGTCCACCATGCGCTGGCCGAACAGCCCGTTCACGGCCACGACGACCACGTCGCCCGGTCGCACGAAGTTGACGAAGGCGGCCTCCATGCCGGCCGAGCCGGTACCGCTGATCGGCAGCGTCATGGCGTTGGTGGTGCCGAAGGCCCGACGGAGCAGCTCGCAGGTCTCGTCGAGCACGGCCACGAACTCCGGGTCCAGGTGGCCGAGCATCGGTGCCGCCAGCGCCGCCACGACCTCCGGGTACGGGTTGCACGGGCCCGGTCCCATGAGAATCCGGTCGGTGATCACGGCGCCCGACGCTAGTTCTTGGCACCCAGGTGTCAGGAGGCGCCTTCCCCGATCATCCGGGGGCACGGGACACGACCGACCGACCTCGCCAGGCGAGGAGCGCCGTGGCGTTCAGAGCTGCGAGGCCACCAGCCCGTCGAGGATGTCGGACTCCGAGACCAGCATCTCGTCGAAGCCGAGCTTGCGGTAGAGCGCCACCAGCACGCAGCAGCCGCCGACGATCACGTCGGCCCGGGCCGGTTCCAGGCCCGGGTTGTGCAGGCGCTGGGCCAGGGGCTCGGTGGCCAGCGTGCGGAACACGTCCTCCGCCGCGGCCCGGGTCAACCGGAAGTGGTGGATGGCGTCGCGGTCGTAGTCGACCAGGCCGATCTCGACCGCGGCCACCGTGGTGATGGTGCCGGCCAGCCCGACCAGGGTCCGCGCCCCGCTGACCTGGGGGATCTCCCGCACCACGTCGTCGAGGTGCTCGGTGACCAGGCCGATGGCGTCGGTGAGCTCCTCGGGCCGGGGCGGGTCGTGGTGGAGGTGCTTCTCGGTCAGCCGGACGCAGCCCACGTCGAGCGAGCGGACCGCCTCGAGCCGCTCGGTCCCCACGATCAGCTCGGTGGACCCGCCCCCGATGTCGACGACGAGGAACGGCCCGTCGGCCGGGTCCAGCTCGGCCGTCGCGCCCCGGAACGAGAGCTCGCCCTCCTCGGCCCCGGTGATCAGCTCGGGGCGCACCCCGACGACCTCCTCGGCGGCGTCGAAGAACTCGTCGCGGTTGGCGGCGTCGCGCGCGGCCGACGTGGCCGTCATGCGGATGCCGTCGACCTGGTGCTCGTCCATGACCGCCCGGTACTCGCGCAGGACCGCGATCACCCGCTCGATGGCCTCGGGGTGGAGGCGCCCGGTGGCGTCGACGCCCTGGCCGAGCCGGGTGATGACGTTGCGACGGGCCAACGTGGTGCGCCCGAGGGGGTGCTCGCCGGCGCTGACGAGCAGGCGGGTCGAGTTGGTGCCGCAGTCGATGGCGGCCAGGGTCGGCATGCCCGAACCGTACCGGCCCGGGGGACCCGAGCGAACCGGTCAGCGCACCTCGTCGAGGTGGGCCTCGACCCAGCGGCCGACCGGGTCGTCGGCGCCGACGAGGTGCCAGGCGTAGTGGGCGTGGAGGCACTTCACGCCCGTGCGGGTGCCGCCCACGCCCCCGTGGGGCCGGGGGCCCTCGTGGTCGGCCGGGACGGCGGCGTCCCGCTCGGCGGCGTAGCGGCCGTGGGCGGCCCGCAGCGCGGCCGGGTCGACCTCGGCCTCGGCCCGCCGGACGCCGCCCTCGGCCTCGAGGCGGGCGACCCAGGTCCGCTCGGGCTCCCCGACGAGCCAGAACAGCGTGGGCATGGGCGAGCCGTCGCGCAGCACCGGCGAGTTCCGCACCACCACGGGCGAGCCGTCGTCGTGGCGGACCACGACCGTGAAGTCCCCCTGGGGCTCGCGCCCGAGCAGGGCCGTCACCGCGACGAGGTCGGGATCGGTCACCGGCGGCGCAGGAGGCGGCGGAGGAACCAGAGGAAGGCCAGGGCGGCGACGACGGGACCGACCCTCCTGGCCAGCGGCGCACCGGCCGTCCCGACCAGGTCGACCGGCTCGGGCTCGGGCGAGTCGACGCGCCGCACCGCAGGCCGATCGGCGGCGGCCCCCGCCTCCCCGGACCCACCGGTCACGCCCGGCACGTCCGCGCCGGCACCCTCGGGCAGCACGGCCCCGGCCGCATCCGACCCGCCAGCCGCGTCGGCGCCGTCGGGCACCGTGGCCGGGTCGGCCGCGTCGGCCACCGCGGTCCCCTCGGAGCCGCCCACGTCCGACGACGCCTCGGACGACCCGGGCCCCTCCGCCCCATCCGCGACGGGCACCGGTGGCTCCTCGACACCCTCGGCCTGCCCGGCGAGCACCCTGGACTGGAGGCAGTCGGCGAACTGGGCCAGGAGCTTGGCGCTCACGTCACCCATCACCCCCCGACCGAACTGGGCCACCCGACCCGTCACCGTCAGATCCGTGGTCACCGTCACCACCGTCACCGACCCCTCCGACACCAACCGGGCCGTCACCGTCGCACTCGCGTTGCCCTGACCCCGGATCTCACGACCCTCGGCCCTCAACACCGCCACCCGCGCCTGCTCGTCACGCTCCAGGAACGTCGCCTCACCCCTGTACTGCGCCGTGATCGGCCCCACCTTCACCTTCACCACACCCCGATAGGCCTCCCCCTCGACCTCCAACAGCTGCGCCCCCGGCATGCACGGTGCGATGAGCTCCACATCGGTCAGCACCGCCCACGCCCGCTCCACCGGCACACCCACCCGGAACTCGTTGGTCAGCTCCATCGCCCGAGGTCCTCCACGCGATCGACGTCGAAGGGATCGCCGGGGCACGCTACCTCCGCGACCAGATCGGGCCTCCGCCCCATGAGGCGGCGCGCCCCCTCGTCGCCCGTGCGAGGGAGCAGGGGCCACACCTCGCGGCCCAGGCGCACGGGGTTCCCCCGGCGCCCGCCGTAGGTGGCCACCGCCACCGGGGCGGCCGACTCGTCGGCGACCGCCCGCCAGGCGGCCGGGACCACGCCCGGTTGGTCCCCCAGGCCGACCACCAGGGCGGCCGCGCCCCGTGCCGCGGCGTGGTCGACGGCGACGGCCAGCGAGGTGGCGATGCCGCCCTCGGGCGCCGGGTTGGCCGCCACCTCGACCGGGAAGGCGGCCAGGACCGGGCTCAGGTCCACGCTCCCGCTCACCACCAGCACCTCGTCGAAGCCGGCGGCGACCACGGCCTCGAGGGCCCAGGCCACCAGCGGCCGGCCCCGCAGCGGCGCCAGCAGCTTGTGGCCCTGCCCGCCCGACGCGGCGAAGCGCCGACCACCGCCGGCGGCCAGCACGGCGGCCACCACGGTCACCGGGCCCGTCAATGGATGGGCCCGGAGCCGGTGCGCAGGCTGGGCACGTGGCGACCGGTGCGCCGGGCGATGATCTCGGCGCAGATCGACACCGCGGTCTCCTCGGGCGTCCGGGCCCCGATGTCGAGCCCGATCGGCGCCATCACCCGGGCCAACTGCTCCTCACCCACCCCCTGGTCCCGCAGCCGGGCGGCCCGATCCCGGGTCGTGCGCCGCGAACCCATCGCCCCCAGGTAGCCCACCTCGGTCGACAACGCGGCCACGATGGCCGGCACATCGAACTTGGCGTCGTGGGTCAACACGCACACCGCGTCACGCGGGCCCAGCGACGGACCGATCTCGGCCAACAACCGGTGGGGCCAGTCCACCACCACCTCGTCAGCCAACGGGAACCGGGCCCGGGTCGCGAACACCTCCCGGGCATCGCACACCGTCACCCGGTAGCCCAGCACCTTGGCCACCCGCACCAACGCCGCGGTGAAGTCCACCGCCCCGAAGATCACCATCCGCGGCGGCGACGCGAAGACCTCCACGAACACCGTCACCGCGTCCCCGTTGGCCTGACCCCGCGGACCGTAACGACGCACCGCCGTGGTCGCCGACGCCAACGCCGCCTGCGCGTCACG
>JBFWTJ010000186.1:0-8032 GCA_050247895.1 Acidimicrobiia bacterium | reverse complement strand
GACCCGGTGGCCACCGTCGCCTCGGCCATCTCGCTGCTGCTCGCCCTGTACGCCCGCCGCCGTGACGGCGCCGGCCAGCTCGTCGAGTCGCCCATGACGGGCGGGGCCCTGGCCATCGGCGCCGAGATGGTCCTGGAGCACTCGGCCCACGGCCACCTCCTGGGCCGCGACGGCAACCGGTCGCCCCACGCCGCGCCCCAGAACGTCTACGCCGCGGCCGACCAGGACACGGTCTGGGTGGCCATCGCCGTCGAGACCGACGAGCAGTGGCGACGGCTCGTCGCCGGCCTCGGCTCGCCGGACTGGGCCCGGGACCCGGCGCTCGAGCACCTGGAGGGCCGCCGGTCCCGCCACGACGAGATCGACGGCCACCTCGCCACGTTCTGCGCCACCACGAAGGCGGCCGAGATCCTCGCGATGCTCTCCGAGGCGGGCGTGCCGGCCTCGGAGGTCGTCACCAACAACAACTACCTGGTGCCCGAGCTGCGGGCCCGGGGCTTCGTCGAGGAGATCGACCACCCCGTGGTCGGCCGCTACGAGCAGATCGGCTGGCCGGCCCGGTTCTCGAGCCGCCCGGGACCCTGGCTGGTGTCACGGGCACCCCTGCTGGGCGAGCACAACGCGTCGATCCTGGCCGGCCTCGGCGTGACCGAGGAGGAGAGGGAGCGGCTCGAGGCCGCCGGGATCATCGGCAGCCGTCCCCTCTACTGACCGCTCTACTGATCGCGACGGGCCTGCGGCGGCCCGCGACGAAAGGACCCCTCATGGAGAAGATCTGGGTCAACTCCGGTGATTCGCACTTCACCGAACCGGACGACCTGTGGGCCCGCTACCTGCCCGCCGAGGTGGCCGAGCGGATGCCGCGCAGCGTCAAGGACCCTGACGGCGCCTTCGAGACCGTCCACGTCGACGGCCAGGCCTTCCGCCGGCCCATGCCCAAGCCGATCCGCGAGGGAGAGCACAAGGGCCTCAACATCATCGAGGTGGGCGATCGGCCCCCCGGGGCCCGCGACGTCACGCGCCGGCTGGCCGACCTCGACGAGGAGGGCATCTGGGCCGAGGTCTGCTTCCCGTCGCTGGGCCTGTGGTCCACCTACATCCGCTCCGCCGAGCTGGCCCGGGCGGGTGCGCAGGCGCTCAACCGCTGGGCGGCCGAGGAGATCGCCGCCGCCTCGCCTCGCCTCGTGCCCTGCGCCTCGCTGCCCCTCGTCGAGGTCGGCGACGCGGTGGCCGAGCTCGAGCGCTGCGCCGGGGAGGGCTTCCACGCGGTCTTCCTGCCCGTCGACCCGCCCGAAGGGCACTGGAACGAGGAGCGCTGGGGCCCCCTCTGGGCTGCGGCGGAGGCCTGCGGCGTGGTCGTCGCGTTCCACATCGGCACCGACCGGGTCGCGCCCCAGATCTACCGGAACCCCGGCGGCGCGATCCTCAACTACGTCGAGACCACCTACGGCGGGCAGCGGGCCGCGGCGCAGCTCGTGGCCAACGGGACCCTGGCCCGCCACCCCGGGCTCCGGGTCCTGGTGGCCGAGGGCGGGGCGACCTGGGCCCCGTTCCTGGGCGACCGGCTCAACGAGGGCTACCGCCAGCACGCGGTGATGGCCTGGCCGAAGCTGGAGATGCTGCCCAAGGAGTACATCTATCGCCAGGTGTACTGCTCGTTCCAGCACGACGTCACCGCCATCCCCACGCTCACCTCGATGGGCTACCGCAACGTGATGTTCGGGTCGGACTACCCCCACCTGGAGGGCACCTTCGGGCACACCCAGGCGACGCTGCGCGAGCTGTTCGACGGCCAGCCCGACGACGTCCGCTACCGGATCACCATCGGGTCCTTCCTCGACCTCTTCCCCCACGTCGGCCCGCCTCCCCAGGCGGTCATCCCCGACGGCGTGACGGCCCCCGCGGCCTGAGGGCGCTCGGATCAGCGGCCGCGGAACACTCCGGGCCGCCGCTCGAGGAAGGCCCGCACGCCCTCGCGGGCGTCCTCGGTCGGCTCGAGCTCGGCCATCGCCGCGGCCTCGAGCGCCACCGCCTCGCCGAAGGGGACCTCGGGTCCCTCGCGGATCAGGCGCTTCGCCGCGGCGAGCGCGAGCGGGGGCAGGCGACTCAGCTCCTCGGCCAGCTCGGCCACCGTGGCGTCGAGCTCGCCGGGATCGCAGGTCTCGTGGACCAGCCCCACCGCCCGCGCCTCGTCGGCGCCCAGCGCGCGGCCCCGCAGGAGCAGGTCGGTGGCCGTGGCCCGGCCGACCAGGCGGACCAGGCGCTGGGTGCCGCCACCGGCCGCGAGCAGGCCGAGCCGGACCTCGGGCAGCCCGATCCGGGCCTCGCCCCGGGCCATGACCCGGAAGTCGCAGGCCAGGGCCAGCTCGCACCCGCCGCCCAGGGCATGCCCGCCGACGGCGGCGATCGTGGGGACCGCGAGCGCCTCGATCGCGCCGAAGGCCCGGTGCAGGGCGGCGACGAACGGCCCCGCCGGGTTGTCGCCGGCGTCGCGCGCCTCGAGGTCGGCGCCGGCCATGAAGATGCGGGGCAGCGTGCTGGACACGACCACGACCCGGGTGCGGGCCAGGGCCCGGGCCTGGTGCGCCGCCGCGGTGATCTCGTCCAGGAAGTCCAACGAGAGCGCGTTGGCCGGCGGGTGGCCCAGGGCGATCGTGGTCACCGCGCCTCGCGCGGCGACCACGATCCTCGGGCCCGCGCCCGCCGGCGCCACCTCGGGCACGCTCAGCCCACCCGGCCCGCGGGTGGCCGAGGCTCCCGGGGCAGCCCGAGGAGGCGCTCGGCGATGATCGTCCGCTGCACCTCGTCGGTGCCGCCCGCGATGCGGTACCCGGGCGCCCCGAGCACGTGCTCGCTCCAGGCCTCGCGCCGGTCCTCGCCTGTCCCGGCCACCAGGTGGGGGCCAGCCAGCGCGGTGGCAGCGGTCGCGGTGGCCCCCAGCGTGCGCAGCCAGAGCAGCTTGACGATCGAGCCCTCGGCGGTGACGACGCCGGCGTCGGCGGCCAGCGCCACCTGCCGTGCGTAGCGGCGCTGGACGACCTCGCGGACGTACACGTCGGCCACGAGCTGACGCACCACCGGGTCGCCGGTGCGTCCGGTCCGCCGGGCCGTCGCGGCGATCTCGGCGTAGCCGCCGCCGGGGTCGCCGCCCCGGCCGGATCGGGCGCGCTCGAAGGCGAGGGTGGTGAGGGCCACCGACCAGCCGTCGCCCACGGCGCCGACGCGTCGGTCGTCGTCGACGCGGACCCCGTCCAGGAACACCTCGTTGAAGGCCGTCCCGCCGGTGAGCTGGCGGATCGGGCGCACCGTCACTCCCGGTGCGTCCATGGGCACCACGAACGCCGTCAGGCCGCCGTGCTTGGAGACCGGGTCGGTCCGGGCCAGGAGGAGCCCGTGGTCGGCCAGGTGGGCACCGGAGGTCCAGACCTTCTGGCCGTCGATCGTCCAGGCGTTCCCGTCGCGCGTGGCGCGGCAGGACAGCGCGGCGAGGTCGCTGCCGGCCCCGGGCTCGGAGAACAGCTGGCACACGAGGATCTCGCCCCGCAGGATCGGCGCAGCGAAGCGGGCCTTCTGCTCGTCGGTCCCGTGCACGCCCAACGTGGGCGCGACCAGGTCGAGGCTGACCGGCACCAGCTCGACGACCTCGGGGGTGGCGTAGCGGGCCTCGAGCTCCTCGAACGCCCGCCGGTGCGCCGGCCCCAGCCCGTCGCCCCCGATGGCCGGGTCGGCGCCGATGGCGCCGTAGCCGGCCGCGTGCTTGGTCCGCTGCCAGGCCTTGGCCGCGTCCACCAGCGCCCGCTCCGCCGCCTCGTCGAGGCTGTGGAAGAGCGCGTAGGAGGCCCGCTCCCCACCCGGCGGCCGGCGGGCGCAGTGCCGGTCGAGCCAGCCCTCGGCCTCGGCCGTCCAGCGAGCGAGCTCGGCGTCGGTCACGGGGGTCATCGCGTCAGGACGGTGCAGGCGCTCACGCCCGGTGCGCCGTACACGTGGGTGAACCCGACGCGGGGGGAGCCGGCCACCTGCCGGGCGCCGGCCGCGCCGCGGAGCTGGAGCGTCGTCTCGTAGACCTGGCGCAGGCCCGAGGCGCCGATGGGCTCCCCGTTGGCGATGCAGCCCCCGTCGGTGTTGACCGGCAGGGTGCCCGACAGCTCGGTCGCACCCCCCAGGATCAGCGCCTCCTGCTCGCCGTCGGCGCACAGCCCGCACTCGGCCATGTGCATGACCTCCGCGCCCGACTCGGTGTCCTGGACCTGGGCCAGCGACACGTCGGCGGGTGCGACGCCGGCCTCCTCGAAGGCGGCTGCGGCGGCGTCCTGGGACGGGGAGGGTCCCCGCTCGACGGCCAGCGAGGGGCTGAACACCTCGAAGGACCCGTAGCGCCGGGTCCGCATCACGGCGGCGGCGACGAACACGGGCGGCGCCGTGAAGCGGGACAGCTCGCCCGGCGCGGCCAGCACGAGGGCCACGGCGCCCTCCCCGGGCGAGCAGAACATGAGCTGGGTGAGGGGCGGGGCGACCGGGCGCGAGGCGACGACCTCCTCCACCGTGCGGGGCTCGCGCCGCCAGGCGTTGGGGTTGAGGGAGCCGTTGCGGTAGGCCTTGGCCGCCACGGCGGCCAGGACCGCCTCCGAGCCGCCGTGGTCGTGCAGGTAGCGCCGGACCTTCATGCCGAAGAACTGCGTGGTGAGCATCAGACCCGTCTCGCCGTAGGAGGCGTCGAGGCCCCAGTCGGCCGGGTCGGGGTCGAAGGCGCCCCGTGGGTGCTTGTCGAATCCGACGACCAACGCGATGCGGGCCCGTCCCGCACGGATGGCGTCGCAGGCCGTGAGCAGCGCCGTCCCGCCGGTGGCACAGCCGTTGCGGACGTTGGCGAACGGGATCCCGGTCAGCCCGAGCGACGCCACCATGGTGTCGGCGTTGCCGGCCGCGTCCGAGCCGCCCACGGCCAGGTCGACGTCGGACCAGGCCAACCCGGCGTCGGACAGCGCGGCGCGGCAGGCGGCCACGCCCATGGCCAGCCCGGTGACCCCGGGATGTCGGCCGAAGGGGTGGATCCCGATGCCGACCACGGCGACGTCGGTGCCGGTCACCGCCGGACCGTGAACCCGTGGGTCGGCACCGCGGTCCCGTCGGCCCGGGGGAACGGCCAGACGACCAGCTCCATCTCGTCGCCGATCGACAGCGCGTCGGCGTCGACGTCGACCAGGTGGCCCTCGACGATGACCTCGCCCGGCAGCTCGACGTAGCCGACGCAGAACGGCTCGAAGCCCTCGACGACACCGGCGTAGGGGGGTGCCTTGGGCGGGAAGGCCTGCACCGTCCAGGTCCAGAGCCGGCCCTGGCGGGCCAACAGGCGCTCGGCCACGTCGGTGGAGGTGCAGCGGGTGCACGACGGCTGGGCCGGGAACGACGTCGCCCCGCAGCGGCGGCAGGTGGAGCCGACCAGGCGGGCCCGCCCGTCCTGGTCGTCGCGGAACCGGGCCGCGACGACGGCCGCGGTCACGGGGCGACCGCCGGTGCGCGCCGGGCGTGGTTGACCGCGGCGACCAGGCGCCGCTCGACGGACTCGTCTCGCGGTCCGAAGCCGTCGTAGATCATCATGCGGTCGAGCCGGCCCCGGTACCGGGCCTCGAGCAGCCCGGGCAGCTCGGCCCAGGTCCCCTCCACGGTGAACGCGGCGACCATGTCGTCGTTCACCAGGGCGGGCATGGCGTCCCAGTCGCGGGCTGCGGCGAGCGCGGAGAGGCGGGTGCCGACCTGCTCCCAGCCGTGGACGGCCAGGACCGGTAGGTAGGCGCGCGTCGAGGCGTAGAAGGCGATGCGGTGGCGGGCCAGCTCGACCGCGGCCCGGTGCTCGTCGGGGTCGTCGGTGGCGACGACCATGACCCGCGACACCAGGGTGAGCGCCTCTCGGTTGCGCCCGGCGCGCGCCAGCCCCTCCTCGAGGGCCGGGATGGCCACCTCGTCGAGGAAGCGGGGCGAGTGGAACGGGTGCACGAACACGCCGTCGGCCACCTCGCCCGCCATGCGGAACATCCACCTGTTCACCGCGGCGAGGTAGAGGGGCGGGTCCGGGTGCCGGGGCGTCGGCGGGGTGAAGGGTGGGGTGAGCAGGTCCAACCGGTAGAAGTCGCCCTGGAAGTCGAGCCGCTCCTCGCCTCGGAAGGCCCGCCAGAGGGCCCGCACCGCGAGGACGAGCTCGCGCAGGCGAGGCCCCGGGTGGTCGAAGGGCGACCCGAAGCGGCGCTCGACGTGGGGCCGGACCTGGGTGCCGAGCCCGAGCACGAACCGGCCCCCGCTCAGCTCCTGGAGCTCCCAGGCGGTCTGGGCGAGGACGAAGGCGCTGCGTGGGAAGGCGATGGTGATCCCGGTGCCCAGCGTGACCGCGGTCGTGGCCGGAGCGGCCAGGACCAGGGGGAAGAAGGGGGATCGGGGCCCGTCTGCGCTCCACAGGGCCGCGTAGCCCTTGTCCTCCAGTGCCCGTGCATCAGCGGCCGCGGTCGTGGCGGACCCCAGGAACGAGGCGTCCAGCAGCATCGTGCCTCCTCGGTGACGGGCGGCACCCTATCGCTAAGTTGACACCGACGTCAAGTTCAAGTACGTTGGCGAGGCGCCGTGAGGGACCAGGAGAGGGGCAGAGGGCGATGGACCTGGGCTACGCGCTGCTGGACGCCGACAACCACTACTACGAGCCACCCGACTGCTTCAGCCGTCACATCGAGGCGGCCTGGCGGGACCGGGCCGTGGTGGCCGAGCGGCGCGACGGTCGGTGGGTGCTGGTCCACGACGGCCGGGTCATCCGCTACTCGGCGGCCGACATGTTCGACGAGGCCGAGCCGCCGGGCTCGCTGCTGTCGGTGCTGCGCAACCGGGGCCTGGGCAGCCGGGACGCGGCCCGTGTCGCCGTCCCCCACGATCGCGCCTACGTCGACCGGTCGGCTCGCCTGGCCGTCATGGACCGCCAGGGCGTGGAGGGGGCGATCTTGCTCCCCTCGGTCGGCGTGACCGTCGAGCAGGCCCTCAGCCACGACCCGCCCGCGCTGATGGCCAACGTCCGCGCCTTCAACCGCTGGCTGGAGGAGGAGTGGGGCTACGGGGCCGACGGGCGCATCTACGGCGTGCCCGTGCTCACCCTCCACGACCTGCCGGGCGCGGTGGCCGAGCTCGACCGGGTGCTCGCCTCCGGGGCGCGCTTCGTCTACCTGCGACCGGGCCACGTCGGCGGGCGGTCGCCGGCCGACGCGGCCTTCGACCCGTTCTGGGCCCGGATCGACGAGGCCGGGGTCCCCGTCGTCCTGCACGTCTCGGCCGGCCTGCTGGACCAGTCCGCCGACTGGGGCGAGGACCCCACCCCCCACCACAAGGCCATGTCGGCCTTCCAGTTCGGCTTCTTCTTCGGCGATCGCCCGATCATGGACATGCTCGGCGCGCTGATCCTGCACAACCTGTTCGGCCGCTTCCCCAACGTGCGGATCCTCAGCATCGAGAACGGCTCGGCCTGGGTGCCGTACTTCCAGAAGGTGTTGCACAAGGGGTGGCGCATGGCCCCCTTCGGACCCGCGCCCTGGGGACGCCTGGAGGACCCGCCCATCGACGTGTTCCACGAGCACGTCTGGATCGCGCCGTACCCCGAGAGCGACAACGCCCAGCTCGTCGAGTGGATCGGCGCCGACCGGGTCCTGTTCGGCTCGGACTACCCGCACCCCGAGGGCTGCGTCGAACCGGTCGACTTCGTCCAGTCGCTGGGCGGCGTCCCCGAGCCCGACGTCCGCAAGGTCATGCGCGGCAACCTGGAGTGGCTGCTGGCCGCGGGCCGTTGACCGTGCCCTCGACCCTGCGCACCGAGCTCGTCGAGGGCGGCGTCCTGGTCTGCACGCTGGACCGGCCCGACCGCCTCAACGCGCTGACCCGGACCTCGCTCGAGGAGCTCGCCGCCCTCTGGCGGCGCCTCGAGGACGACGAGGAGGTCCGCGCCGTGCTGGTCACCGGCGCCGGCCGGGCCTTCTGCGCCGGCGGCGACGTGGCGGGGATGACC
>JBFWTJ010000185.1:0-8047 GCA_050247895.1 Acidimicrobiia bacterium | reverse complement strand
GCGCTTGTCCACGGGCCAGGTGATCTGGGACTTCGGGGACGGGTCGGGCCCGGTGACCGGTGATCTGGGCCGGGCCTATCCGCGGGAGTCCAGCGTGCGTCACGTGTTCGCCTGGCACGGGGACTACGCGGTGGGGGTCCGGGTGGAGCTGGTCGCGGCGTACCGGGTCGACGGGGGCGACTGGCAGGCGCTGGATCCCCTGGTCGCCGAGGCCGAGGGCCGGCACAGCGTTGAGCAACGCCAAGCCGTCATCACCCACATCGGCTGACCGCGGGGCGCGCTTCAGGAAGGCCAGGGCACCGCGCCGGCGGGCACCTCGGGGAACGGCTTGGCCTTGCCCTTCATCTCCGGCCGGCCGAGCCACAGGAAGTCGAACCGGCGCGAGGTGAAGCGCCAGCCGTCACCGGTCCGCACGAGCTGGTCGTGGTAGGTGCCCACGAAGTACGAGCCCCCGCCCTCGCCGTCGGCAGCCCACTCGGTGATGTACCAGCGGGCGCTGGCCTGGTCGCCGTCGACCTGCACCCGACCGCTGTGCACCAGCTGGACCAGGAAGGCGAAGGCCTCGAGCATGCCGGCCAGCTGCGCGCCGGCGGCCGCGCCGCCCCGGCACTCGGGCATGCCGGGCACGACCCACTCGCCGTCGTCGGTGAACAGGTCGGCGAACTCGTCGGTGGCCCGTCGGTTCACCGCGTCGGTGAACCGGGCCACCAGGTCGCGGATGGCCAGCTCGTCGGCGACGTCGCTCATCAGTACCTCCATGTTCCGTCGAGTCCCTCGACACGTCGGCCGAGCACGAGCTCGGCACAGGTCAGCCCGGAGCGCGCCGCCCGGTCGATGCCGACCGAACGACCCCGGAAGGTGTCGCCCCCGCAGTAGAGGCCTTCGACCCCGGGCACGACGTTGTGCGGCCGCAGGGCGCCGACCAGGCCGGGGCGGGCCTTGAGGCCGAAGTTGGTGATCACGTGGCGCACTCGCCACTTCGAGGCCTTCAGCGCCGGGTACATGTCCTCCATGTCGGCCTCGAAGTCGGCCATGAGCCGGGCCAGCTTGGTCCGGTCGCTCACCGCGGCCAGGTCGCAGGCGATGCCGCACACGAAGAGGTGCTCGCCCTCGGGCGCGGTGCCCGGGTCCAGCGCCGAGTGGAGGTACCCGAAGCCGGGGTAGCCGGTGCGGGGCGTGGTGAACCAGGCGGCCAGCTCCTTCTCGGTGTACTGGAACGCCGGTTCGGGCAGCGCGGCGTAGAAGCCGATCCAGCTGCCCCTGGCGTCCTCGGTGGTGAGACGCCGGATCAGGTCGAGGTACCACTCCGGCACGGTGCCCTCGGGGAGCAGGTCGAGCACCTGGAAGACCGGCAGCGTGAGGATGACCTCGTCGGCCTCGATCAGCTCCAGCGGCATGAACTCGTTGGGCATGCGCCGCTCGCCGGACTCGACCAGCACGCCACGCACCCGGCCGTCCTCGATGGACACCGACGCCACCGTCACGTTGCGGCGGACCTCGGCGCCGTGGTCCTGCGCGATCGACCCCACGGTCTCGAACAGGGCGTCGAAGCCGCCGACCGGCACGTAGGAGTAGCCGGGCTTGCGCTGCTCGCGCAGGTGCAGCGCCCGCATGAACAGGTTGTCGCTGGCCGAGTGGTCGTCGGGGGCCCCGGTCTGGCCCTCGAGCACGGCCATGAACTCGAACAGGCCGATGACGCCCTCGTGGTCGGTGCGCTCCTCGAGCCACTGCCGCAGCGACACCTGGTCGAGGGCGTCGAGCGAGTCCAGGTCGATCGAGGCGATGTCGGCGATGACCTTCTTCAGGTCGTCCCGGCCCGACGAGTACACCTCCGAGGCCGACTTCCACTGCTCGCCGGTCCAGATGGCCATGCCGTCGTTGGTCTCGCCGTGGTCCATCCGGTAGCCGAGCCAGTCCAGGATGGCGGTCAGGCCGCTGCCCGGATCCTCCAGCAGGTGCGGGCCCCACTGGAGCTTGTACCCGTCGACGTCGAAGTAGCGGGCCCGGCCGGCGAGCCCGGCGTCCTTCTCCAGGAGCAGGACCCGCTTGCCCTCCTTGGCCAGCACGGCCGCGGCGACCGATCCGGCCGCGCCGCCGCCCACCACGATCACGTCGTACGCCATGAGCCCCTCCTATCGGCCCCGGAAGCGGGGCGGTCGTCGCTCGGCGAAGGCGGCGAAGCCCTCGGCGAAGTCCTCGCTGGCGAACAGCCCGGGCTGCACCAGCCGCTCGAAGGCCTGGACCGTCCACATGTCGGTCTCCAGGCCCTTGTTCATGACGAGCTTGGCCGCGGCCAGCGCCCTGGTCGGCCCGGCGGCCAGCTCGGCGGCCTCGGCCCGGGCCGCCTCGGCGAAGCCCTCGGTGGGCAGGACCCGCGTGCACAGCCGCAGCTCGGCCGCCTCGCCGGCGTCGAGGACGCGCCCGCTGAACATGAGGTCCTTGGCCGCCAGCAGCCCGACCACCCGGGGCAGGAACCACAGGGCGGCGTGGTCGGGCAGGATGCCGCGGCGCACGAACACGGGACCGAAGCGGGCCCGCTCGGAGGCCAGGACCACGTCGCAGGCCAGGGCCAGGGCGAACCCGGCGCCCACGGCCACCCCGTCCACCGCGGCGACCACGGGCTTCTCGGCGTGGAAGATGCGCGAGGCCAGGTCGGCCGAGATCTGGGTCCAGCGGTCGGCGGTGCCCAGCGGGTCGTCGCCGGCCATCTCGGCCGGGTCGCCCCCGGCGCTGAACGCGTCGCCGTGGCCGGTGAGCAGGATGGCGCGCACGTCGCGGTCCCAGGCCGCCTCGCGCATGGCGGCGTGCAGCGCCTCGAGCATGGGCGTGTCCATGCCGTTGAGCTTCCCGGGCCGGGTGAGGGTCAGGATCCGCAGGCCCTCGACCTGGGTGACCACGACGGTGCCCTCAGACATCGGCGGCTCCTTGTGCTTGGGCGACGGCGAGGCCGTGCAGGCACGTCGCGGCGAACGTCGCGGCCACCTCGTCGGGATCCCACCCGGCGGCGGGCTCGTAGGTGGTGGCGAACCAGTTGCACATGCCGAGCACGGCCATGACCGCGATCGCCGGGTCGTGGACCGCGAGGCTGCCCTCGCGCATGCCGTCCACCATGATCCGCTTGAGCCCGGCGGTGTAGGCGTGGTCGAGGGCCCGCATCTCCTCGGGGACCGGCGTGTCGCGCGACGCGGACAGGTAGATGGAGATGGCCGGGTAGTGCTCGACGGTGTTGCGGACGTGGCGCTCGACGACCCGGGCCAGCCGCTCGGGCGCGGGGGCGTCGGTCGCGGCGACCTCGAGGAGGTGCTCGAGGGCACCCCGGTAGGGGGGCAGGAGGATCCGGTAGAGCAGCTCCTCCTTGGTGCCCACGTAGTGGTACAGGCTGCTCTTGGTGATCCCGAGCGCGGCGGCGACGTCGTCCATGCGGGCCCGGTGGTAGCCGAGGCGGCGGAACACGGCCGCGGCGGCGTCGGTCACCTCCCGCTCGGTCTTGGCCGGCGTGCCTGCCGGCCGACCGGGACCACGACGTGCCCCCACTCGGCTCCTCCCTGGGCGACCCGGCGCCAGATAATCAACTCACCAGACGATTATCGACCATAATCCATGCCGATGCCCGATGACGCAACCGCACCGGTCCGCTACGGCGTGCCGGGCTCACAGCTGCCCAGCCGTGACCCGGCCCGGGCCGCCCGCACCGCCGAGGACGCCGGGTTCGACTCCATATGGTGGGCCGACCGCCTGATGGGCTGGATGCCCGACGGCCCCCACCAGCTCCTGGACCCGTTCCCGCTCATGGCGGTCAGCGCGGCGGCGACCGAGCGGATCCTGCTCGGCACCGCGGTGACCGATCCGATGCGGCGGCACCCCTCCCAGCTGGCCCAGACCGCCCTCTCGCTCCACCAGCTGTCGGGGGAGCGGCTCCTGCTCGGCGTGGGCTGCGGCGAGGTCGCCGGCACCCGGCCCTACGGGATCCCCTACGAGAAGCCGGTGGCCCGCCTGACCGAGGCCCTCGAGGTCATGCACCGGCTGTGGCACGACGGCACGCCGGTGACCTGGTCCGGCGAGCACTACGTCCTCGACCGGGCCCTCTGCGGCCTGGCCGCCACGGTCCCCGCGCCGCCGGTGTGGATCGCGGCCCACGGCCCGCGGACGCTGCGGCTGACCGGCACGGTGGCCGACGGCTGGCTGCCCACCGCGGCGGGCCCGGCCACCTACGCCGAGCAGCTGGCCCGCATCCGCGCCGCCGAGGAGGCGGCCGGCCGGCCCGGCGCGGTCGAGGCCGGAGCCTTCCTGTGGGTCGTGGCCGCCGAGTCGACCGAGCGGGCCCGGGCGCTGCTCGACGACCCGGCGCTGCGGGCCCTCGGCCTGCTCCTGCCCCAGGGCGCGCTGGCCCACACGCCCATGCCCGACGGGCCCTGGGCCGACCTGTTGCCCACCGACCCCCAGATGCTCGACCTGGCCCAGCGGATCGACCCCGACGAGCTCGCCGCGGCGATCCCGATCGGCAGCCCCGACGACATCGCCCGGACCGTCGAGCAGTACGTCGACGCGGGTTGCCGCCACGTGGTGCTCTGCGACATGAGCGGCGTCGGCGGCGGCGACAACGGCCTGGGCCTGCGGCCCACGGAGGTCCACGCCGCCATCCGTGACGCGGTGGCCCGCTGATGCCCTGGTCGCCGGAGGGGGACGGCGCCCTGCGGGGCCTGCGGGTGGTCGACCTGGGCCAGTACGTGGCCGGCCCGCTGGCCGCCCTCCTGCTCGCCGAGCAGGGCGCCGACGTCATCCACCTCGACCCGCCCGGCGGGCCCCGGTGGGACACGCCGGCCAACGCGTACCTGCTGTCCCGGCGCCGGCGGATCGAGCTCGACCTGTCGAGCACGGCCGGCCGTGACGCGGCCCGCCGGCTCGTCGCCTCGGCCGACGTGGTCGTCGAGGGCTTCCGGCCCGGGGTGGCCGACCGGCTCGGCGTGGGCCCCGACGAGAGCCGGGCGTCCAACCCCCGCCTCGTGTACTGCTCGCTGCCGGGGTTCGGCGCCACCGACGAGCGGGCCGGCGTCCCCGGCTGGGAGGGCGTGGTCATGGCCGCGGCCGGCGGCTACTCGGCCAGCCTGCCCCTCGAGCTGATGCCGGGCGACTCGTCGAACGCCCCGGTGGCCTTCACCGCCCTGCCCCTGGCGTCGGTCTTCGCCGGCCTCCAGGCCGCGCTGGGCATCGTGGCCGCGCTGGTGGCCCGGGACCGTGACGGGACCGGCCAGTGGATCGAGGTCCCGCTCTTCGACGCCCTGGCCGAGGCCATCGGCGTGCGGGCGGTGAGCCAGGAGCGCAACGGCCCGTCGATGCTGCTGGACTTCGGCCAGGGCTTCTACCGGGGCGCCGACGGCGGCCACGTCAACGCCATCATGGTCCAGCACCGCCACCTGGCCTGGCTGGCCGCGACCTTCGGCGACCCCGACGACCCGGACTTCGACTTCGCCCGCCTGCGCGACGACTCCGCCGCCGGCGCGGCCCTGCGGGCCCGCCTGGTCGCCGAGCTGGCCCGCCGGCCGGCCGCCGAGTGGGAGCACCGGGGCCAGCAGGCGGGCGTGCCGATCGCCCGGCTGCGGACCACCCGGGAGTGGCTCGACGAGCCCGCGGCCCGGGCCGGGGGCTCGGTGGCCGAGATCGTCGCGCCCGACGGCACGCAGACCCGGGGCCCCGGCCCGGCGGTGGTCGACCACGGGCGGGCCACGGCGCCCCTCCCCGCGGTGGCCCGGCCCTCGGGCGCCGACACGGCCGCGGTCCTCGCCGCGCTCGGCGAGGTGCCCGACCCCGTGCCCGCGCCGGCGCCCGGGACCGGAGGTGCCGCGTCGACCGCGCCGCCGCTGGCCGGCACCCGGGTCCTCGACATGAGTCGGGTCGTGGCCGGCCCGACGGTGGGGCGCCTGCTCGGCCAGCTCGGTGCCGAGGTCATGGTGGCCGACGCCGACCCCTCGGCCCGCCGGGTGGCGGTGCCCGAGCCGATCTTCCACGACAGCCTCAACCGGGCCAAGCGCTCGGCGGTGGTGGACCTGCGCGGTGCCTCGGGCCGGGACCTGTTCGCCGACCTGGTCCGCAGCGCGGACGTCGTGGTCCAGAACACGACGATGTCGGCCGGCGCCCGGCTCGGCGCCGACCCCGACGCGGTCCGGGCGCTCGACCCGACGACGGTCGTCCTCTACCTCAACACCTACGGCCGGTCCGGTCCCTGGGCCGACCACCGGGGCTACGCCGAGATCGCCAACACGGTGACCGGCGTGGCCGAGCGCAGCGCGCCGGCGCAGATCGACAGCGGGTCGTCGCCGTTCATCGACCGTCCCCGGTGGCCCTTCACCGACTACGCCGCGGGGGTGATCGGCGCCTTCGGGGCCGTGGTCGGGCTGCTGCGCCGGTCGCGGGACGGAGCCGGCCCGCTGGTCGAGACGTCGCTGGTCCGCGCCGCCATGGTCGAGCAGTGCACGATGGCGGTCGACCTGCCCGGCGTGGTGGGCCACGAGCCGCGGGGCGAGGACGCGGTCGGTTGGGACGACGCCCAGCGGACCCACCTGACCGCCGACGGCGCCATCTTCGTCGGGATCGGCCCGGCGCAGCGGGGTGCGGTGCTCGAGCGCTTCGGGATCGACGACCTGGCCGAGCTGGGCCCGGTCCTGGCCGGCACGGCCTCGGCGGAGGCCGTGGCCGAGCTGCGGGCCGCGGGGGCCGGTGCCCACCGCCTGTGCGACCTGGCCGAGCTGGTCGGCCCGGACGGCGCGTTCGCGGCCCGGGGCCTGCGCTGCGAGGACACGTCGCCCGAGACCGGGCGGATCGTCACCCTCGGCCCGGCCGTCCGCCTGGCCCGCACGCCGGCCCGCCCGGGGCCCCTGCCCGGTCCCTTCGGCGCGGCGACGGCCGAGGCCGTCCGGGCGCGCCGGGTCATCGGCTGGCCGTGCGGACCCTCCGGTCCCGGGGCAGGCGGCTGAAGGAGCCCGCCGCGGCCAGCCCGAACGCGGCCACGAGCACGAAGGTCGTGGTGAACGAGCCGGTGACGTCGGCCAGCACGCCGCCGACGGGGGGTCCGATGAACTGGGCCGCACCGATCGAGGCGCTCACCGCGCTGTACACGGCGGCCATCTCGCCGGCCGAGAGGTTGTCGCCCACGTAGGCCGCGGTGGTGGCCCCGACGCCGGTCATGGCCAGCCCGCAGACCGCGCTGGCCGCGGTGACCCAGGGCTCGGCGTGGGCGAGCACGACCAGGCCGCACAGGCCCATCGTGGCGGCGCAGCCCATCAGGGTGAGGCGCCGGCCGATGGTGTCGGAGGCCCGGCCGAGGAGGATCCCGCCCCCGATGCTGGTCAGCCCGAACACCGAGTAGGCGGTGGCGGCGTGGGGGCCGGTGAAGGCGGCGTCGTCCTCGAGCATGGCGACCAGGTACGAGGCGAAGACGCTGAAGACCACGCCGAAGGCGGCGAAGCCGACGAGCAGGGGACCCACCGCGGGGAGCCCGCGCAGGGCGGTGCGGGTCGACGGGGTGGTGTCACGCCGCACCACGAGGGGCTCGGTCCGCACCAGCAGGAGCGTCAGGACCATCACCACCACGCTGATGCCGAGCTGGATGGCCCAGAGCACCCGCCACGAGCCGGGGCCCTCGATGCGGTCGGTCAGCACGGCCAGGCGCCCGGAGACGATGATGCCGATCCCGGCACCGGCGGTGGCCACGCCGAGCGAGAAGCCCCGCCGGGACTCGGGGACCGAGCGGGCGATGACGGCCGCGCCGGGGGTCCACACCGCGGCGGCGAAGAAGCCGGCCGCGGCCATGCCGGCCACCAGCACGGCGTAGCTGGTGGCGACGTTGACCACGGCCATGCCGGCGATGGTGCCCACCAGGCCCGCCTTGACCAGGGTGGCGGCGTCGAAGCGCCGGGACAGGGCGATGACGCAGAAGAGCCCGACGAACTGGGCGCCCAGGTTGGCCATCACCGCGATGCCGGCGCCGCTGTAGGAGCCGAGGATGTCCTCGGTGAGGTCGGGCAGCACGAGGCCGAACGAGAGGCGCCCG
>JBFWTJ010000184.1:0-8066 GCA_050247895.1 Acidimicrobiia bacterium | reverse complement strand
TGCTCTTCCGATCTGGCCCCGGCCAGCGCGCCGGCGGTGAGCCCCGGGCCCTCGGCCCCCACGAGGACCGCCCAGCGGTCGGGCGGGTCGGCCGCGACCCGGTCGACGGGCTCGGCGTCGGGCGCGGGCGTGAGGGCCAGGACGGCGAACCCCGCGGCGCGCAGGTCGCCCAGCGCGCCCGGCCAGCCGCCCGGCCCGACCCGGGCCGTGGGCACCCGCAGGACGTGGCCCAGCGAGACCCGCACCACGCGGCGGTAGAGCGGGTCGGCCGTGGTCGGGTCGCAGACCACCGCGTCGACCCCGAACGCGGCCGCGTTGCGGTAGAGCCCACCGAGGTTCTCGTGGTCGTTGACGGCCTCGACCACCAGCAGCCGGCGGGCGCCGGCCACCACCTCCTCGACCGGGACCGGCGCGGGCCGCTCGGCCACCGCCAGCACGCCCCGGTGGAAGGCGAAGCCCGTGAGCGCCTCGACGGCGTCGGGCGCCAGCGCGTACACCGGGGCGCCAGCCCGGGCGACGAGGTCGCCCAGGGACCCGATCCGTCGCCGGTCGACCAGCACGGCGCGCACCGGGTAGGGCGAGTCGACCAGCGCCTCGAGGGCCAGGGCGCCCTCGACGGTGAAGATCCCCCGCCCGCGCTCCAGCGCGGTCCGCCGCGACGGCGACCGCAGGTGGGCGAAGTCGGCCAACCGGGGATCGGCCGGGTCGTCGACGGGTTCGGGAGCGGCGATCGCCCCAGCCTGCCAGGACCCGCCCCGGCGACCCGAGACCTCGCTCAGAGCGTGGCGAGCAGGGCCGCGTGGGCGTCGAGCACCCGCAGCACCTCGTCGGCGGGGGCCGAGGGCACCCGCAGGGCGCACCCGGTGGCCCCGGCGTCGCGCAGGTGGGCCACCTTGCCCGCCTCGACGACCTCGACCACCGGGACCACCTCGATGCCCGACGGGTCGCGGCCCGCCGCGGCGACGGCCTCGTGGAGCCGGGCGATCGAGTCGCCCAGGGCCCGGCCGCCGACCGGCATCCAACCCTGCGCGTACTCGGCGACGTGGGCGAACAGGCCCGGCCCGGCCATCCCGCCGACCAGGACGGGCAGGGGCGCCTGGACCGGCTTGGGCCACGACCACGAGGGGGCCAGCCGGACGTGCTCGCCCTCGAACGACGCCTCCTCCTGCTCCCACAGGGCGCGCATGGCCAGGACGTGCTCGCGGGCCACCGACCGGCGTCGGCGCGGGTCCACGCCGTGGGTCTCCATCTCGTCCTCGTTCCAGCCGAAGCCGATGCCGAGGCTGAACCGGCCCCCGCTGACCAGGTCGAGGGTGGCCACGGCCTTGGCCGTCACCACCGGGTCCCGCTGGGCCACCAGCGCCACCGCCGTGCCCAGGCGCAGGTCGGTGGTCGCGGTGGCCGCTGCGGTGAGGGCGACGAGCGGGTCGAGCGAGCGGAGGTACCGGTCGCCCAGCACGGTCTCGCCTGTGGGCGGGAGCGTCCGGCGGCTGAGCGGGATGTGGGTGTGCTCGGGCAGCCACAGCGAGTCGAAGCCGCGCGCCTCGCAGGCCCGGGCCAGCTCGACGACGCCGATCGACACGTCGGTGGCGAACATCGTGATCCCGACCCTCACCCGCGCTCCTCCGACGCCGGACCGGCCTCGGCCCTCGACGGCGTCCCGTTCAGAGGCGCTCGACGACCATGGCCATGCCCTGGCCGCCGCCGACGCACATCGACTCCAGGCCGTAGCGGCCGTCGGCGTCCTCGAGCCCGTTGAGCAGGGTCGTCATGATCCGGGCGCCGGTCATGCCGAAGGGGTGGCCGATGGCGATGGCCCCGCCGTTGACGTTGAGCTTGTCCCAGGGGATCCCCAGGTGCCGGGCCGAGGGCACGACCTGGGCCGCGAACGCCTCGTTGATCTCGACCAGGTCGATGTCGTCGATGGTCAGCCCGGCCCGGTGCAGCGCCTGGCGGCAGGCCTCGACCGGGCCCAGGCCCATGATCTCGGGGTTGAGGCCGGTGACCCCGCTCGACACGATCCGGGCCAGGGGCCGGATGCCGAGCTGGCGGGCCCGCTCGTCGCTCATCACCACGACCGCGGCGGCACCGTCGTTGAGCGGGCAGGAGTTGCCCGCGGTGATCTCGCCGTCGGGGCGGAACACCGGCTTGAGCTGGGCCAGGGCCTCGGCGGTCGTGCCCGGGCGGGGGCCGTCGTCGCGCGCCACGACCGTGCCGTCGGCCAGGGTGACCGGGACGATCTCCCGCTCGAAGAAGCCATTCTCCTGGGAGCGGACGGCCCGCTGCTGGGACAGGGCGGCGAACTCGTCCATCTCGGTCCGGCTGACGCCCTCGGCCAGCCGCACGTTCTCGGCGGTCTGGCCCATGGCGATGTAGACGTCGGCCAGGCCCGGGCCCGGCTCCCAGCTCGCGGCCCCCTCGGCCAGCTCGGCGGTGCGGGCCTCGGCGTCGGCGAACAGGGGGTTGTGCGGGCCCCGGTCCGACGCCCCGTTGCCGAACCGGCTCACGGTCTCCACGCCGGCGCACACGAAGGCGTCGCCCTCGCCGGAGCGGATGGCGTGGGCCGCCATCCGGATGCCCTGGAGCGAGGACGAGCAGTAGCGGTTGACGGTCACGCCGGGGACGTCGGGCATGTCCGAGAGGAGGGCCACGACGCGGGCGATGTTGTAGCCGGCCTCCCCGGCGGGCTGGGCGCAGCCCATGACGAGGTCGTCGACGGTGTTGCGGTCGAGCTCGGGCACCTTGGCCAGGGCGGCCTGCACGGCGAGGGTGCCCAGGTCGTCGGGCCGGCAGTCGACCAGGCTCCCCTTCATGGCCCGGCCGATCGGGGTGCGGACGGCGGCGACGATCACGGCTTCGGGCATGTGTCCTCCAGGTTCGGTGCCCGCGGCGGACGGGCGACGGTGCCGTCCCCCCGCGAGCGGCGCCCCCATCATCCCCCATCGACCGGCACCGGCTCCCGTCGCCCGCCCGGGCCGGTCAGCGGTCGGGCGTGCTCCGGCCCTCGAGCCAGCGCCGGAACCCCGCGGCGTTGGAGTGGATGCCGTTGAGCGTCTCCATCACCTCGCGGGCCGCGGGGTCGACGGTGGCGGGATCGACGGCGAAGGCGGCGTCGAGGGCGGTGGCGATGTCCCGGCCCTCCCGCCAGGCCGCCTCGGCCACCTCGGCCCAGCGGGTCAGGGTCTCGGTCGCCTCGACGAGGATGTCCTGGGGGTCGGGGACCAGCCCGAAGTGGGCCAGGGCGATGCCGGCCGGGCGCCGTTCGGCGAAGCGCCGGAGCGAGGACAGGGCCTGGTCGAGGTCGAAGTCGGGCGGCGGGGTGGCCGGGCGCAGCACGCCCACGTCGGGCAGGCGCACGCCCACGGCGTCGCCGGCGAACAGGATGCCGCTGTCGGAGTCGTGGAGGGCCAGGTGGTGCTTGGCGTGACCGGGCGAGTCGACGGTGGTCAGCGTGCGGTTGGCCGAGATCCGCACCTCGTCGCCGTCCTCGAGGGCCACCACCCGGGCCGCCTCGGTGGGCGTGAGCCGGCCGTAGAGCGAGTCGAGCAGGTCGCCGTAGACCATGGCCGCGCTGTCGACGAGCCGGCGGGGGTCGACCAGGTGCCGGGCGCCCTTGGGGTGCACGTAGACCGTCGCCCCCGGGAAGGCCGCGGCGACGTCGCCGACGCCACCGGCGTGGTCGAGGTGGATGTGGGTCACGACCACGCCGGCCAGCTCGCCGGGATCGACGCCCAGGCCGGCCAGGGCGGCGAGCAGCACCGGCACCGAGGTCTGGCTTCCCGTCTCGACCAGGACCGGCGCGTCCCCGCCGAGGAGGTAGCCGGCGGTGACCCGGGACCACCCGCCGAGCAGGGTGTCGATCTGGACGACGCCGGGCGCGATCTCCTCGTGCCGGGTCGTCAGCGCCGAGGCGGCGACCGGCCCGTGGTGCCCGTGGTGGTGGCCGTGCGGGTGCCCGTGCCCCTCGTGGCTGGGCTCGCCGTGTCCGTGCCCGTGGTCGTCGTGCCCGTGGTCGTCCCCGCCGGGCCCCTGCTCGGGCCGGTCCCCGTCGCGGGGGTCGCCGTGCGCGCCGTGGTCCTGCATGGGTCCAGCCTCCTCCTGCGCCCCGGGTCAGTGTCGCAGGCCCGGTCCGGACCCGTCGCCGGGGCGCTGTCCATGTCGCAGGGCCGGTCCGGACCCGCGGCCGGGGCGCGGTGCACGTCGCAGGCCCTGCCTAGGCTCGCCGCCGTGCTCTGGGAGGATCCCGACGTCGGCCGTGCGGTCGAGCCGACCTGGTCGGTGGCCGAGCTGGCCACCGCCGTCGCCCAGGTGCTGCACCAGGGCTTCCCCGACGAGGTCTGGGTCCGGGGCGAGGTCCACGACCTCTCCCGCCCCGCCTCGGGCCACGTCTACTTCAGCCTGGTCGAGGTGGACGAGCAGGGCGGGCGCGCCACGCTGCCGGTGATCCTCTCCGCCCGCAACCGGCGGTCGGTCAACCGCACCCTGACCGCGGCGGGGGGCAGCGTCCGGATGGTCGACGGCACCGAGGTGCGGGTGCGGGGCCGGATCGACTGGTTCGCGCCCCGGGGCCAGCTCCAGCTGCGGATGACCGCCATCGACCCGGCCTACACGCTGGGGCGCCTCGAGCTGGCCCGGGCCGAGCTGCTGGCCCGGCTCGACGCCGAGGGCCTGCGAGTGGCCAACCGGGGGCGCACCCTGGCCGACGTGCCCCTGCGGGTCGGGGTGGTCACCAGCGTGGGGAGCGCGGCCGAGGCCGACCTGCTCCACGAGCTGGGCCGCTCGGGCTTCGGCTTCCGCGTCACGGTGGTCGACGCCCGGGTCCAGGGGCCGGGCGCGGCCGGTTCGATCCGCGCCGCGCTGGCGCTGCTGGCCGGGCAGGACCTCGACGTGGTGGCGCTGGTGCGCGGCGGGGGCGCGCGCACGGACCTGGCCGCGTTCGACACCGAGGTCGTGGCCCGGGCGATCGCCGGCTGCCCCCACCCCGTGGTCACCGGCGTCGGCCACGAGGTCGACCGGACGGTGGCCGACGAGGTGGCCCACACGGCGGCCAAGACGCCCACGGCGTGCGGCGCGCTCCTCGTCGAACGGGTGGCCGCCCAGGCGCAGCTCCTGGAGGACCGCTGGGCCGCGGTGGCCGGGGCCGGCGCCCGGGCGCTGGCCGGCCACGACCGGCGCCTCAAGGACCAGGGCCGCCACCTCTCGGCCTCCACCCGGGGCACGCTGGGCCTGGCCGCGGCCCGGCTCGACCGCCACGCCGACCGGTCCCACCGGGCCGGGTCCCTGGCCCTGGAGCGGGCCGAGGCCGGGGTCGCGCTGCGCGTCGGCCGCCTGGCCGGAGCGGCCCGCCGCACCGTGCGCGGCGCCGAGGCCGCCACCGGCGCGGTCAGCCACCACCTGGCCCAGCGGGCACCCCGGGCCGCGGCCGGGGCCGAGCGGTCCCTGGCCGGCCTGTCGGCCCGGGTCCGGGCCCTGGACCCCGAGCGGGCCCTGGCCCGGGGCTGGTCCATCACCCGCCGGGCCGACGGCTCGGTGGTGAGGTCCCGCCACGACGTGGCCCCGGGCGAGCGGATCGCCACCCTGCTCGCCGACGGCGAGCTCCGTTCCACCGTCGACCCCCCGGAGGAGCCCGATGCCTGAGCCCGACGAAGACCCGGGCGAGATCGGCTACGGCGCCGCGCTGGCCGAGCTGGAGGCCATCCTGGCCGAGATCGAGGACGACGCCGTCGACGTGGACGTCCTGGTCAGCCGGGTCCGGCGGGCCGCCCTGCTGGTCCGGGTGTGCCGCGACCGCATCGGCACGGCCCGCTTCGAGGTCGAGCGGATCGTGGCCGAGCTGGACCCGGCCGCGGCGCCCGAGCCGGAGGACCCCCCGGCCGGCTGACCCGGCCCAGCGGGCGGCCGCGGCGCGCCGGCGTCACGGCGCGCCGAGCCGTCGCCGCCTCGTGCAGGACCTCCGGCGGCACCGCGTCGCGCAGGGGATGCGGCGGTGGCCGGGCCCGCCTCCTACCATCCGGGGGGCATGCGGTCGCGCACGGTGCCCGAACCCCCGGCCCTGCGGGCGGTCGCCGCTCGGGTCGAGCGTCGCCTCGCCGACCTCCTGACCGCCGAGTCGGCCCGCTGGAGCGCCCTGTCCCCCGACCTGGCCGGGCCCTACTCGGCCCTCGAGCGCTTCGTGATGAACGGCGGCAAGCGGCTCCGCCCGGCCTTCTGCTTCTGGGGCTTCGTGGGCGCGGGGGGCGATCCCCAGGACCCGGCCATCGTCGACGCCGGCGCCGCGTTCGAGATGCTCCAGGCCTTCGCGCTGGTCCACGACGACGTGATGGACGGCTCGTCCCGTCGCCGGGGGACCACCACGCTGCACCTCGAGTTCGTCGACCGCCACCACGCCGACGGGTGGCGGGGCGAGGCCCGGCGCTTCGGCGAGGGCGTCGCCGTGCTGGTCGGCGACCTGGCCCACGTGTACGCGGACCAGCTCCTGCCGTCGCGGGATCCCGAGGTGCTCGCGGTGTGGGACGAGCTGCGCCTCGAGCTCAACGCGGGGCAGCTCCTCGACGTGCTGGGCACGGCCCGGGGCGACACCGACCCGGTCAACGCCCGGCGGATCTCCCGGTACAAGTCGGGCAAGTACACGATCGAGCGGCCGCTGCACGTGGGCGCGGCGCTGGCCGGGCGGCTCGACGACCTGGCCGACCAGCTCTCGGCCTACGGCGACCCGCTGGGCGAGGCGTTCCAGCTCCGCGACGACCTGCTCGGCGCGTTCGGGGACGAGGCGGCCACGGGCAAGCCGGTCGGCGACGACCTGCGCGAGGGCAAGCCGACGCCGCTGCTGGCCACCGCGTCGGCCCGGGCGGGCGACGACCAGGCCCGGGCCCTGGCCCGGGTCGGCGACCGGGACCTCGACGAGGGCGGCGTCCGCGCCATCCAGGACGTGCTGGTCGCCACCGGGGCGGTGTCGAGCGTGGAGGCCCGCATCGACGAGCTGACCGCCACCGCGATCGAGGCCGTCTCGGCCTCGGACCTGGTGCCCGAGGCCCGCACGGCGCTGGTCGAGCTGGCCCGGTTCGTGGCCCACCGCCGGGCCTGATCCGCCCGACCGCCGGTCAGCCCGACGGGCCGTCGGCGTCCCAGTCCCGGTCCGGGGTGGCGTAGATCAGCGGCACGCTGGCCACCGAGACCAGGCCCTTGACCACGAGGTTGACCAGGAACACGTCCCACACCGCGGCCCACGGCAGGGTCAGCGGGTGGTCGCCCAGCAGGGGCAGGGCCCCGAAGGCGCCCACGGCGAAGATCACGTTGTCGACCGGGACGCTGACGGCGTTGGACACCAGCACCCGGGCCCACTGGTGCCGGGTGGTCACCCTGCGGACGAACCAGTGGTACACCTCGGTGTCGAGCAGCTCGCTGACCACCTCGGCCACGATCGAGGCCACGGTGATCCGCCACAGCGGGGCCAGGACCGCCTCGAACTCGGCGGCCAGCGGGTAGGAGGCGTCGGCGGGAACCCGGGCCGCCCACTGGAGGTAGGCGGCCATGGCGAGGTTGACCACGGCGCAGGTGACGACCAGCGTGCGGGCGGCCCGGCGGCCGAGCGCCTTGTGCACGACGTCGCGCAGGGTGAAGGTCACCGGGTAGACGAAGGTGCCCATGTCGACGGCCCGTCCGGCCACCGAGCCGATCTTGAGGCTGGTGACGTCGGCGATGACCTGGGCGCCGGCGTAGGCGGCGACGGCGGCGACGGCGACTCGGCCGGCCACCGCGGCGACCGCCGCCGGGCGCGCCGACGGCGGGTCGAGGGTGCTCACGGGGTGGGTCCTCCGGTTTTGGTGAGGCGGGTTGCCCGGGTGGAACCGCCGGCGGCGACTGTACCGGGCCGCCCCGGGCCCACCCACCGTGCTCGTCGGCCGCGGATCGCGCCGGTACCCTCGCGGTCCGCGGCGGAACCCCCCCCCCCCAACAGAAAGGGCACCAACCACATGTCTTCCACGATCAGACGCGCCCTGGCGGCGCTCCTGGCCCTCGTCGTCGTCGCCGGGATGGCGGCCTGCGGAGACGACGACGACTCGGCC
>JBFWTJ010000183.1:0-8111 GCA_050247895.1 Acidimicrobiia bacterium | reverse complement strand
CGGTTCTACCCCTACCACGCCAAACTGGAGGTCCTTCGCCCTCATCTCCTTGACCAGGGCCGCGACCAGCGTGCTCTTGCCGGCGCCGGGCGGCCCGGTGACGCCCACGAGGTGGGCCGACCCGCAGCGGCGGAATAGGTGGGCCATGACCGGCCGGACGGTGGCGGGGCGGTTCTCGATGTCCGAGATGAGCCGCGCCGCCTCGGCCACGTCGCCGGCGACGACCGCTGCGGCGCGGCGCGCCACGGGGTCAACGGCCTCCGTGGGCTCGGCGATGTCGTGCGACTCGGGCATCCCGCTCCAGCCTACCAGATCAGAGACTTAACGGTAAACGTAAGATACTGCCCTGGGTCCCCTGCTGACGAACGTAAGCATTACGTCAAACGTAAGGTCGTGTTAGTGTACCAACCATGACCGTTCACCGCGCTCTGGAGGGGGGCGTCGGGTCGATCATCATCGATCGTCCGGACGTCAGGAACGCCATCGACCCGGCCACCCTGGGCGAGATGCGCGTCGCGCTGCGGGAACTGGTCGCCGACGGCGCCCGGGCGCTGGTGCTGGGCGGCAAGGGCGGCTTCTGCGCCGGGGCCGACCTGGCCCTGGTCCGCCAGGCGCTCGCCGGTGACGCCGCCTCGGTGCTGGGTCCCATGGTCGACGAGCTGCACGCCTTCCTGCGCGAACTGCGGGCCCAGCCGATCCCCAGCGTCGCCGCCCTGGAGGGCCCCGCGGTGGGTGCCGGCATGGGCCTGGCCCTGTCGGCCGACCTGCGGGTCGCGGCCCGGGGCACCCTGCTCATCCCCGGCTACTTCGGCATCGGCGCCTCCCCCGACGGCGGCGTGTCCTACTTCCTGACCCGCGCCCTGGGCGGCGCCCGGGCCACCTCCCTGATCGTGCGCAACGCGCCGCTCGACGTGGAGGCCCTGGAGCGGCTGGGCCTGGTCGAGCAGGTCGTCGACACCGGTGGCGCCCTCGAGGCTGCCGCCGCCCTGGCCGCCCAGGTCGCCGGCGCCCCGCCCGCGGCGCTGCTCTACACCCGCGGCCTGATCGACCGTGCGCCGACCCAGGGCCTCGACGCCCACCTCGACGACGAGCGGGCCGGCGTGGCCGCGCTCTGGCCGGCGGCCGACTTCCGCGAGGGCGTCACCGCCTTCCTCGAGCGGCGCAAGCCCGTCTTCACCGGGAGCTGACATGACCACCATCGGATTCGGATATCGCGTCGAGCAGTACAACTCGACCTGGCCCCAGCTGGTCAAGACGGCGCAGCTCGCCGAGAAGCTGGGCTTCGACGGCCTGTGGCTCAACGACCACTGGGTGCCCGACCCCATCTCGGGGAAGTACGAGATCGACACCCTCGAGTGCTGGACCACCGCCGGCGCCCTGTCGCAGGTCACCGAGAAGGTCCGCATCGGGTTCATGACCCTGTGCAACGAGTACCGGCTGCCCGCCGTCACGGCCAAGATGGCCACCTCGCTCGACGTGCTGTCCAACGGCCGCGTCGACCTGGGCATCGGCGCCGGGTGGCACGAGGACGAGTTCCGCATGTACGGCATCCCCTACCCGCCGGGCAAGGTCCGCCTCGACCGGCTCGAGGAGGGGCTCGAGATCATCACCGAGCTGTTCGCCAACGAGCAGTCGTTCTTCAAGGGCGAGCACTACGCGCTCGACGGCGCCTGGAACAACCCCCGCCCGGTGCAGAGCCCCCGCCCGCCCATCTGGGTCGGCGGTGGCGGGGAGAAGCGGACCCTGCGGATCGTCGCCCGCTGGGCCGACTGGCACAACCTGGTCGTCACGCCGCTGGCCGACTTCAAGCGCAAGATGGAGATCCTCGACGGGCACTGCGCCGACCTGGGCCGCGACCCCAAGACGCTGGGCCGCTCGCTGAACCCCTCCCTGCTGCTGCGCGACACCGACGAGGAGTTCGACGCCTACGCGGCCGACCGGGCCGGCAAGCGGGGCATCTCGGTGGACGAGTACCACAAGATGCTGGCCGACCAGGGCACGATCTTCGGCGGTCCCGACCGGGCCACGGCCCAGCTCCGGGAGTTCATCGACGCCGGCTGCACCTACTTCGAATTCATCCTGCGCGAGACCGACCAGGAGGCCGCCCTCAACCGCTTCGGCGAGCTGGTCCTGCCCCGGTTCCGCTGATCGGGGTCGCCCCGGGGGTGGGGCCCCGACCGCGAGTGTGACGTTCGACGGAAGGATCCGCCAACTACAGTGGGGCCACCTTCGCGGCGAGGCGACGGAACCCCCAGGAGCGAACGTTGGCAGTCACACAGAGCGCGGGCAACGGTGAGGAGCTGATCAGCATCGGCCGGCTCGCCTCCGAGACCGGCGTGAGCAGCCGCACGATCCGGTACTACGAGGAGCTCGGCATCCTGCCCGAGCCTCCCCGCTCGGCCGGCGGCACCCGCAAGTACCCGGCCGAGTACCGCTTCTACATCGAGGGCGCGCTGGCCCTCAAGGAGCTCGGCTTCACCCTGGAGGAGATCAAGCTCCTCGGCCGGATGGCGCTCGGCCGGCCCATGTCCGAGCGGCAGCGCACCCAGGCGGCCGAGATCGTGCTCGACCGCATGACCTCGCTGGAGCACAAGATCCGGGTCCTCAGCCGGCTGCGCGAGATCCTCAACGAGTACGGCACGGGCAACGACCCGGTCGACCCGCAGGACCGCGTCGCCCACCTGGTGGGCCTGCTCGGCGAGAGCCGCTAGCTCGACCCGGCGATCGCCGGGAAGCCGTCCTCCAGGCACTGGAACGGCATGCCCATCGCCAGCCGGGCGAACGTCACGTCTTCGAAGCTCCCGTCGAGGATGCGCGGGATCAGCGACGACGTCGTGAGGACGTTCATGGCGTTGATGAACGGCTGGTAGTAGGCGACCGCGTCGAGGTCGACGGTCAGGCCCGAGCGCTGCTCGTAGATGCGGAACATCTCCTCGCGGGGCAGCAGGCTGTCCGCGCCGCGCCAGAGCGCGAAGGCCCAGTCCTTCATGGGATCGCCCAGGTGGGCCTGCTCCCAGTCGGTCAGCGCGGTGATGTGGTCGCCCTCGAAGATGAAGTTGCCCAGGCCCACGTCGCCCCAGATCAGCGACACCCGCTGCACCGAGGTGGGGGCGTTGCGGGCCAGCCAGGACAGGGTCTCGGCCACGATGGGCTGGGGCTCGATGCGATGCGCGTCCCAGTGGGCCCGGTACTTCTCGAGCTCGAAGCGGGCGCAGTCCTCGGGGGCCTGGGGGACCCGCATGAACTCGCCGAAGCCGGCCGCCTCCCAGTCGGCGGTGTGCACGTCGGCCAGCAGCTCGGCCAGGTGGCGGCCCACCGAGG
The DNA here is from genome assembly GCA_050247895.1 of Acidimicrobiia bacterium. Classification (GTDB taxonomy): domain Bacteria; phylum Actinomycetota; class Acidimicrobiia; order Acidimicrobiales; family VFJN01; genus CAVPEW01. Next base: position 4,790 of record JBFWTJ010000183.1, on the reverse strand, counting down.
CCCGGCGCTCGTCGGCGCCCTCGGCGAACAGCTCCCGGAAGGCGGCGGTGCCCGGGACGTTGTCGCGCACGTAGAACGGCGCCCGGCCGATCAGGTCGGGGTCCTCCTCGAACCACAGGGGCGTGGCCGCGGGCACCGAGGTCCGGGTCAGCCCGTCGAGGACCTTGTACTCCCACACCAGCGGCGTCGGCGCGACCGAGCCGTTGGGGTGGTCGAGGCGCACCGTGAACCGCACGTCGCGCTCGGGGCCGCCGTCGTAGGACACGTCGGCGAACCACGTCTCGCGCGACATGCCGCCCGCGATGCGCCGGAGGCCCACGACGGTCAGGTCGGGGTGCTCGGGCATCCGGGCGCGGAAGTACTCCTGGAAGCGTTCCTGGTCCATCGTCTCCCCGTCCTCCGGGCTACTTGGGCGTGGGGGCGCCGAAGCGCATGAACGTCGGCTCGGCCAGCTCCACGTCACGGGCGAGCTGGCGCTTCAGGTAGGCACGGATCGGCACCCGGCTGGCCTCGGCCCGCTCCTCGCCCTGCGCGTCATCGAGGGCGAGCACGAGCTTCTCCAGTGCGGCCCGGTGGGCCTGGTTCTCGGCGCTGAGGTCGTCGTAGACGACCGCCCGTGACGCCAGCGACGGCTCGTCCAGGAGCTGGTCGAGCTCGCCGACCACCTCCTGGACCGCGTCAGCCGCCGGTCCCCCGGCCCCGGCCAGCTCGACCTTGAGCTTGGCGAACAGCTCGCGCATCTCCTCGGTGTCGTCGGCCAGGAAGCGGATCTCGTGCTCCCACCGGCGCTCGAGGTGCTCGAGCATCCGTTCGATCGACTTGGCCACGTAGGTGGGCCACTCCTCGGAGACCGCGGGCGTGACCACCGTCTTGAGCGACTTCCGCATGAGGCGGAGCAGCTCGTCGGGGTCGGGCCGCACCTCAGGCCTCGCCGATACCGGCGGGGACGTCACCGTCCATGAGGTCGTGGTACTCCATGATCCCGTACGCCTCGAGGCCGTCGAAGTCGTACTTGGCGATCACCTCGGCCAGCCGGGCCACGGTGCCGTCGCGGCGGTGGCGCAGCGGCACGTTGTGGAACACCGTGCCGCTGGCGTGGTGCGTCGTGCCCTTGGTCGTGGTCAGGGTGATGTCGACCGACTCGGGGTAGTGCGGGGCGTCCTCGCCGTAGGTGCTGGTGATCTCGACCGCGTTGACCAGGTCGATCTCGCCGTCCTTGAGGACCATGCCGGTGGCCGGCTGCACCTCGCCGTCGACCTTGGTGATCCAGCCGACGAAGCCGTTGTTCTCGTCGGCCAGGCACGAGATCCAGCGCCACCACTGCGGGCCCTGCCAGATGCGGGGGCCCCACGAGTGGTCGCGGAAGCCGAGGCCCTTGACCTCGAAGCGCTCGCCGTCGAGCTCGATGCTGCCGGTGACCCGCTGGGGACCCTGGTAGTGGCCGGTGGCGATGGTGGAGGACCCCCCGGCCAGGCCGCCGTCGTCGGACTCGCCCATCCCGTGGAGCTGGATGGCGTCGTAGTCCAGCGTGAGGGACAGCGGCACGACGGGCGAGCTCCCCAGCGCCTCCTTCGGGTTGGCCAGGTCGGTGCCCTTGGCCAGCCGGTTGGCCGTGCCGTCGAAGGTGACCCGCACGTGGCGGAGCGGCTCGACGACCTCGAACTTCAGCCCGGCGGCGTCGAACTTGTCGTTGGCGGTGATGGGTGCCCGGTCGAAGCGGATCGCCGCGCCCCCGTCGGGCAGGTAGACGAGCACCGTGCACTCGGCGTAGCCCTCGTTGACCCGGTTCCCCATCCGGATGAGCACCGCGAACCCGCTGCCCGAATCGACGAAGTTGTAGTACATCGACTCGTTGAACTGCGGGTGGTCGGTGGGCTCGTGCATGCCCTCGTCGGCCGGGTCGATGGCCTTCAATCCCATATCGCTCCCCTTCCCCTCGTGAATCGCGATCGTTGCCGGGTTGCTCGGGCTCAGCGGCCCTTGAAGTCGGGCTCGCGGCGCTCCTCGAACGCCTTGCGGCCCTCCTCGACGTCCTCGCTGGCGAAGATCATCGGCATCAGCGTCTCGCCGGCCCGGTAGTGCTCACCGGCCTGCAGGGTCAGCAGCCGCTTGGTCTGGGCCACCGCCAACGGCGCCCGCTTGGCCATCCGCGCGGCCAGCTCCTCGTAGGTCGGGACCAGCTCCTCGTGGGGCACGACCTTGTTCACGAACCCGTACTCCCGAGCCTCCTCGGCGGTGAAGTCCTCCGACGTGTAGGCCATCCACGCGACCTTGCGCCGACCGATCATGTCGATCCCCCGGGTCACGGTGACCGCCGGCAGCAGGCCGTGGTTCATCTCCCGCAACGAGAACCGGGCCTTGTCCGAAGCCAGGACCAGGTCGCAGGCCAAGGTGAGCTCGAGGCCGAAGCCGAACGCATACCCGTTCACCGCCGCGATCACCAGCTTCGGCAACCGCTCGATCGACTCGAACGCCTCGTGGCACCGGCGGATGAACCAGGCGCAGGTCCCCATGTCGTCGAAGGTCATCCCACCCAGGTCCGCCCCGGCCGAGAACGCCTTGGAATCGCCCCCGGTGATCACGATGGCCTGCACGCCGTCGTCACCGTCGAAGCCCTGGATGACCTGGCCCACCTCGTGGAACAGCGTCGGGCTCCCCGCGTTGAGCTTGTCGGGCCGGTGCAAGGTCACCACCGCGTACCGCTCGGCCACGTGCTTCTCCACGTACAGGGTCTCGTGGTCGGTGCGCTCGACATCAGCCATCGTGCGGGTCCCCTCTCGATCTCGATCCCTCGATCTCGCGTCCGGCGAGATTTAACGTTCAACGTAAGACTATCTGGGACCCGACTGCCCCACAAGCCGGTCCCTTACGTCAAACGAACGTTGCTCCCACGTTAGACCGAGCGCCTGTTAGGTCGCCCGTCCTGGGTCGTCTGCCTCCTTCGGAGCGCGCCGTCAGGGCGCGTCCCGACACGGAAGGGAGGGAACACGATGACGACCCGCAAGCTCGGCCCGGTTCTCCAGCACAACGAGAACGTCTGAACGCGCTCGGTGTGGCCGCGGGTCCTCCGCGGCCACACCGGCCCGCGACGAGCCCCACCGGGACGATCGTGCCGACCAGGACCTCCCCTCACGCGTTCGACCTCGTCGACGCCCTCGACGGCTTCTTCACCGTCTCCGAGCGGTCATCTACCCTCGACGGGTCCCTGCCCCACCGGGCCGTGCGGGGCTGCGTCCCGGTCCTGCACGGCAGCTCGCTCGGCCGCCAGCTCATCCCGACCGAGCCGGCACTGCTCGAGCGCCAGGCCGACGGCCGCTGGGACCTCCGACTCACCGACGCCGCCTACGACAAGGTCGGCGAGGACGTCGCACCGGTGGTCGACGACCTGGCACGGCGGGGCCTGCTGATCCCCGGTGGCTACTGGCACCGCCGGCTGCGCGCCGGCCTCGTCCGCCGGCGGGCCGGCTTCCTCTCGCTGTGGACCGGGCTCCTCGTACGCCCCGCAGAGGGCACCGCCATCCTGCAGAGCGGTGCCTACAACCGGCGTTGCCGGGTCGGCGTGCAGGAGGTGGTCATCGCCGGCGACGAGGGCTTCGTGCCCGTGGTGATCGAGCTCGACATGACCTCGGTCGTGGGCGACGAGCTGTGGCTCGACACGGAGCTCGCCTGCCTGGTGCCCGTGGTGCCGGGCGTGGCGACCACCGTCGAGCGGCTCGACCAGGCCCCGGAGGTGGGCCGCCGGGTCGTCGACTTCTACACGCCCGAGTACGCCTGCCGCCGAGCCGAGGGACGGGCCGGCGACTACGCCCAACTGACGGCGCGGGCGCCACGCCGCGCCGCGCACCCGGCGCGCTGCCGCCTCGTCGTCGTGGGCCCGGGCCGGCCCCGCGGCCGCTGGTTCACGCGCCACGCCACCGCCAGCGGCGTCGGCCCCGCGCCGGCCGAACGTCGGGTGACCTTCGGCGAGGTGCGCAACCCCCTCGACGTGACGGGGCGTTGGGACGGCCGATGCCTGCGCGACCTGTCCCCCCTCGACGGGCCCGCGCAGCGGCAGGCGGTGAGGACCTGGGTCGCCGCGTTCGGCGAGGAGGTCCGCGACACGGTCGAGGCCCTGAGCACCTACACGATCGACAGCTCGGCGTTCCCCCACCGCGACGAGCCCTACCTGGCGGTGATGCCCTGGGTGCTGGCCGACGTACCGCCCGGCTGGTCGACGATCCAGGACGGCATCCACCGTCCGGGGCTCGAAGGGCTCCGCGGCGTCGTGCACAGCGACCTCCACCCCGTGGTCTCCACGGTGTTCCGCTTCGACCGGCCCGGCCACTTCCACCTGCGGCGCGGCGACGCACTGCTCCGGGTGGTGCCGATCCCCCGCGTCCTCCAGCAGGCCGGGGTGCGCCACCTCGACCTCGCCGACGCCGGGTGCGCCGACCCGCTTCCCGACCCCATGGCGCATGACGACACCTGAGCCCCTCGCCGAGGCCCGCCGGCTGCTGGACGAGGTCGACCGCCTGCACGGCGCCGGGGAGGCCCGCGCCGCCCGGACCGCCGCGCACCGGGCGCTGGCGCTGGTCGAGGCCGGTGCCCGGCCGGGGTGGCGCGACGGCGCGCTGCGCTTCGAGGCCGTCCTGGCCGCCGCGCACCAGGACCGCATCGCCGGCGACCTGGACACCGCCCGCACCCGCTGCGAGGAGGCGCTGGCGCTGGCCACCGCCCGGGGCGGCGACCGGACCGTCGAGGCCGCCCTGGCCCACAACGCCCTGGGCATGGTGTGCAAGTACGCCGGCGAC
>JBFWTJ010000182.1:0-8121 GCA_050247895.1 Acidimicrobiia bacterium | reverse complement strand
CCGCCGGAGCGGCGGATCACGACGCCCTGGAACACCTGGACGCGCTCCTTGGAGCCCTCGACGACCCGGACGTGGACCTTGAGCGTGTCGCCCGGCCCGAAATCTGGGATGTCGTCGCGGTGGCTGGACTGGTCGATCAGGTCGGTGGGCTGCATGTGACGTGCTCCGAGGCGTGAAGCGGGAACGAGCCAGGTTAGGCGAGCGGGGCGTCGTCGGTCCAAGCGACGCCGGCGTCGTGCAGGAGGCCGCGCTCGGCGTCGGTCAGCCCGCCACGCGCCGCGATGAGGTCGGGGCGGTCCCGCAGCGTGCGGACCAGGGCCTGGGCCCGGCGCCACCGGGCCACCGCGCCGTGGTCGCCCGAGCGGAGGACCTCGGGCACGGCCCACCCCCGGAACTCGGCCGGGCGGGTGTAGTGGGGGTATTCGAGCAGGCCGTCGGAGAAGGACTCCTCCTCGGCCGACCCGGCGTTGCCCATCACTCCGGGCACCAGGCGGCCCACCGCCTCCAGGACCGCCATGGCCGCCACCTCCCCGCCCGACAGCACGAAGTCGCCCATGGAGATCTCGCCGTCGACGAGGTGGGCCCGGACCCGCTCGTCGACCCCCTCGTAGCGACCGCAGAGCAGGCTGAAGCCCTCGGTGGCGGCGAGCTGCCGGGCCAGGGCCTGGTCGAAGCGCCGTCCGGCCGGGCCCAGGTAGTAGAGCGGGCGGGGCGGCTCGACCGCCTCGACGGTGCGGAAGATCGGCTCGGGCATCAGGACCATGCCGGCCCCGCCCCCGAAGGGCGCGTCGTCGACCGACCGGTGCGGGTCCGACGCCCACCCCCGCAGGTCGTGGACCCGCACGTCGAGGTGCCCGGCGGCCCGGGCCCGGCCCAGCAGGCTGGCCGAGGCGAACCCCTCGACCATCTCGGGGAAGATCGTGAAGACGTCGATCCGCATGACCCGGCGCACGCTACCGGGCGCCGGTCAGAGGTCGAAGAGGCCCTCGGGCGGGTCGACGGCGATGCGCCCGGGTTCGTGGGCGACGATGAACACCGCCGGCACCAGGGCCCCGCCGTCGAGCACGAGCAGGTCGGCGGCCGGGTTGGCCTGGATGGCCTCCACGACGCCCACCACCGTGCCGTCGGCCAGCACCACCGTGGCCCCGACGGCCTCGTGCACCCACAGCTCGTCGCCGGGATCGTCGAGCGCCTCGGCCCGCAGGACCGCCCCCCGCCAGCGCTCGGCCGCGTCGCGGTCGGCGATCTCCTCGAAGCTGACGATGTGACCGCCCTGGTGCGGCCGGGCCGACCGCACCGTCAACGGACCACGGTCGGCGTGCAGCACCGCACCCGGCGCCAGGCGCTCCAGGCGTTCGGTGATCAGGGTGACGACCACGTCGCCGCGCACGCCGTGGGCCCGGCCGATCCGCCCGACCTCCAGCCTCACCGGGACGTCCGGCGCGGGCTCAGTCCTCGAACTCGATGTCGACGTCCACGCCGTCCTTGACGGCGGCGGCACGCACGACCGTGCGGATGGCGCCGGCGACCCGGCCCCGCTTGCCGATGACCCGGCCCATGTCGTCGGGGCCGACCCGCACCTCGAGGCGGACCTTGTTGCGCTGCTCGAGGGCGTCGACGCGCACGGCATCCGGATCGTCCACCAGCGAGCTCACGATCAGCTCCAGGACGTCGGCCGCGATCGGTGCCGGGACGCTGTTGCCGTCGGCGTCGTCGACCGGGTCGTCGACGTCGGTCATCAGGCTTCGGGCGCCGCGGCGGGCGCCTCGACCGGCTGCTCGGCCGCCACGGCCAGCAGGCGTCGGACCGTGTCGGTCGGCTGCGCGCCCTTGGCCAGCCACTCGTTGGCCTTGGCCGTGTCGATCTTCACCCGGGACGGCTCGGCCCGGGGATCGTAGGTGCCGATGATCTCGATGAACCGGCCGTTGCGCGGCGAGCGCGAGTCGGCGGCCACGACGCGGTACGTCGGCTGCTTCTTCTTCCCCATCCGCATGAGGCGGAGCTTGACGGCCACGTCGGACGTCCCTTCTGTGTCTGACACCGCCGGGGGGCGGCACCTCGTTCGGCGGCCGGCGGCCACGTCTCCGCTCAGCCGGCAGCCGAGCCCTGCACCCCGGTCGCGACCAACAGGCCGGACGAGGCGACCGTCCATTCTTCGACACCGGAGCGGGTCACTGCAAGCCCGGCAGGGTGAACGGCTTGCGAGCCTCCGGCGCCTGGGCCCGCGGCGCGGTCACCCGACCGCCCCCGCGCTTGCCCTTCTTGCCCTTCTTGCCGGTCCCCCGCTTGGTCCCCGAGATGCCCGGGATCCGCTTCATCAGCTTCTGCATCTCCTTGAACTGCTTGCAGAGCTGGGCGACCTCGCCGGGATCGGTGCCCGAGCCGCGGGCGATGCGGGAGCGGCGGGAGCCGTCGATCAGGTCGGGGTCGATGCGCTCGGCCCGGGTCATCGAGCGGATGATCGCCTCGACCCGAGCCAGCTGGTCGTCGCCGATCTCGGCCTTGCGCAGCTCCTTGGGCATCCCCGGGAGCATCCCCACGAGGTTCTGCAGCGGGCCCATCCGCTTGAGCTGCTGCATCTGCTCGAGGAAGTCGTCGAAGGTGAACCGGCCCTCCAGCAGGCGCGCCGCGGCCTCCTCGGCCTGCTCCTGCTCGTAGACCTGCTCGGCCTTCTCGATCAGGGTCAGGACGTCGCCCATGCCCAGGATCCGCCCGGCCAGGCGATCGGGGTGGAACAGCTCGAAGTCGGCCAGCTTCTCGCCCGTGGAGGCGAAGGCGATCGGCTTGCCGACCACCTCCTTGACCGACAGCGCGGCGCCGCCCCGGGCGTCGCCGTCGAGCTTGGTCAGGATCACCCCGTCGAGCGACAGGGCCTCGTTGAACGACTCGGCCACCGTCACCGCGTCCTGGCCGGTCATGGCGTCGACGACCAGGAACGTGTAGTCGGGGCCGACCGCCTCGGAGATCCGCCGGACCTCGTCCATGAGATCGGCGTCGATGGCCAGACGACCGGCGGTGTCCACGATCAGGACGTCGCGACCCGTCCGGCGGGCCTCGGCCAGGCCGGCCGCGGCCGTGGTGACCGGGTCGCCGGGCTGGCTGAACACCGGCACGCCGACCTGGCCGCCCAGCGTGCGGAGCTGCTCGACCGCGGCCGGGCGCTGGAGGTCGGCACCGACGAGCAGCGGGTTGCGGCCCTGCTGCTTGAACCAGCGGGCCAACTTGCCCGAGTTGGTGGTCTTGCCCGAGCCCTGGAGGCCGGCCATGAGGACCACGGTCGGCGGCTTGGACGCGTAGGAGACCTTGAACGTCTCGCCACCGAGGGCGTTGACCAGCTCCTGGTGGACGATCTTGACGACCTGCTCGGCCGGGTTGAGCACCGCCGACAGGTCGGCGCCGACCGCCTGCTCGCGGATCCGGCCCAGCATCGAGCGGACCACGGTGAGGTTGACGTCGGCCTCGAGCAGGGCGACGCGGATCTCGCGCAGGACCTCCTCGACGTCCTCGTCGTGCAGCCGGCCCCTGCTGCGCAGGCGCTTGAAGATGCCGTCGAACCGGTCGGAGAGGGCGTCGAACATGCGGCCGCCGATGCTACCGGTCGGGACCCCGGCCCGGCCCGCCGGGGCCCGCCGTCACCCCCGGCGTGGCCGCCGGCTCAGCAGGGGGTCGCCCCCTCGGCGCCCACCGCGACCAGGGCCAGCTCCCGACCCGACTCGTCGAGGTAGGTGGCCGTCGTGCCGACCCGGGCGTCGCCGGTCCACGACAGGGTGCCCCGACCGGCCAGGTCGGCCGGCACGGACGTCCCGCCCGGCGCGGCCGGGTCGAGCACCCAGCGCAGCTCGGGGACCGGGCCGTCGAGGGGTTCGATCCCGCACTCGCCGGGCTCCACCTCGACCGGCACGGCGCTGGCCACCGTCCCCGGCGAGGGCTTGGTGCCCGGCTCGCCCGGCGGCGCCACCGTGGCGCAGCTGGTCCCGCCCGAGGGCGTGGTGCAGTCGGGCGGGGGTTCCGGCGCGGGCGTCGGCACTGCCGTGGGAGCGGGGGCCGGGGCCGGCAGGTCGGTCACGGGCACGTCGGGCACGGTGCCGTCCGGGACCCGGCCGGTGACCGCCTCGTCGAGGACCGCGACCACGCTGGGCCTGCTGCCGTCGTCGCCGGTGAAGCGGTAGCCGGGGACCAGGTACGACGTCGTGCCGTCCCAGGACCCGGTGAGGATCAGCACGACCTCCGCCTCACGCAGCACGATCTCGATCGGCTCGGGCGGCACCCAGGGCTCGTAGCAGCCCGGGACCGCGTCGCCCTCCCACGGGGCGATCGTGGTCGGCGGGCCGACGGGGTCGACGGCCACGGCCGGCTCGGTCGGATCGGCGCCACCGGTCGAGGTCCCCCCGGCCTCGCCGACGAGGGTGGTCTGCACCACGATCTCGCCGGGCTCGTCCACCGGGCCGCCCGCGGGCCGGGGTGCGGCGGGCACCGTCGGGCAAGGCTCCGGACCGACCAGGGCCTCGCAGCGCGCCTTCGCCTCGTCGTCGGCGGCCGAGCAGGGCTCGCCGCCGCTGCCCTCGGAACCCGGCGAGCCCTCGCCGGACCCGCCCGGCTCGGGCTCGGTCACCACGGTGGTGGTCGTGGGCCCGGGGGGCGACGGCTCGGCCAGGTTCCCTCCGGCGTCGGGCGGCGCCGGGGCGATGGCGGTCGTGCCCTCGCCCGTCGCACCGCCGGTGCCCGTGGCCTCCACGACGATGCCGGGCGACCCCGCGGAGGACGCGCCCGAGCCCTCCCTCGCCCCGGGCGATCCGCCGGACCCGCCCCCGGCGGCCTCGACCGCGACCTCGTCGGCCGCCGACTGCAGGACGGCGACCTCGCGACCCGAGCCGCCGAACGCGGTCCCGTTCAAGCGGTCGATGGCCGCCCGCGTGTCGACCAGGTCGTAGGTCCCCAGCGGCGACGGGGTCCCCAGCGACCCGGAGGCGTCCAGGACCTGGCCCTCGGGCCCGACCGAGACCGCCCAGTACTGGCCCTCGACGGGCACGTCGTCGACCGCCACGTCGATCGCGACCCACGCGATCGGCCCGCCGGTCGGCTCGGCCCGCACGTCGCGCACCTCCAGGTCCGGCGCCACCCGGTCGAGCAGCTCGCGGGCCACCTGCTCGGCCCGGGCCGGCGACACCGGGTCGCCGACCAGCGGGGCCGGCACGTCCACGGCCGGCTCGCAGGGCGCCACGGGCACCCGCTCCGGGAGGGTGTCCTCGACCGGGCGGTCGTCGACCACCGGCTCGGCCGCGCCGACCGACCCCGGTGCGGCCGAGCCGCACGAGACGGCCGGGTCGACGGCCACGTCCCGACACTCGACCGGCCCGTCCGAGGAGGACGCGCACTCGGCCACCGCGGCGGTGGCCGTGGTGGGCCAGGCCGAGTACCACCAGGAGCCGTCGGACCCCGACACGTTCAGGCTCCCGCCCTCGCCCGCGTCCAGCTCCCAGCCGAACTCGTTGCGCTCGGGCTCCCCATCCAGGCCCAGCGCCTCGGCCAACCGGGCCACCTCGGCGTCCTCGGGTGGTTCGACGACGTAGGCCCGGGCCGACCCGCCCAGGGCCGCGAGCCCGTCCCCGGGGAGGTAGGTCACCCAGGCGGCCATCGACATGTCGGCCGCGACCGCGGCCTCGGCCCGGGCACCGCCCGCACCGCCCAGCCCGATCGGCAGCCGTGGCGCCCCGCCTCCCCCGCCGCCGACGCCCTGGGCCACCAGGGCCCCGGCCCCCAGGGCGGCCACGCCGAGCACCGCCCACAGGACCTGCCGGCGCGGCCGGCCGCCTGCGGCGGTGGTGCCGGTCAGCCCGGCCTGGTCGTCTGTGCCCTCCACGTCGCGCCTCCCGGATCGATCGATGCCGGTTCGACGCTCACCCGTGGCCGTTGGTTCCCGCGAGGGCGACCTCGACGTGGTTGTCGACCGCGACCACCCCGGCCACGGCCGCCGCAGCCCGCTCCAGGTCGGCTCGACCCTCGACGTGGGGGACCTCGCCCCGCAGGACCGCGGTGCCGGCCACGACGTCGACCTCGGGCTGGGGCAGATGCCAGGTCCGGGGCGAGTGCGAGAGCTCGAATCGGACCCGCTCGGCGATCTCCTGGTCGCCGGAGGGGCCGGCCGCGTCGAGGCGGCGGGCGATCCGCTCGCGCAGCTCACGGCCGGTCGTCGGGGCGACCAGCAGGCCGACGCCCACGCCGGCACCGAAGACGAACAGCCGCCGCAGGCCGACCAGGCGCCCGGTCCGCACGGCGAGCCTCGCCGTGCCGAACCCGACCCGGAAGGGCAACGTGATCAACGTCAGCATCGGACCTCCCCTCGCGGACCAGCCGGGGCCGAGGCTACCGGCTCGCTCCCCGGACCGGGACCGGACCGCGCCGGGGTCACGGCGCGAAGAGGGCGTCGACGAACTCGACCGGGTCGAACTCGACCAGGTCGTCGGCCGTCTCGCCCAGGCCGACCAGCTTGATCGGGATGCCGAGGTCCGACTGGATGGCCATGGCCACACCGCCCTTGGCCGAACCGTCGAGCTTGGTCAGGACCACGCCGGTCACCTCGACCGCCTCGGTGAACTGCCGGGCCTGGACCAGGCCGTTCTGGCCGGTGGTGGCGTCGAGCACCAGGAGGACCTCGGTGACCGTGCCCGGATCGCGGTCGGCCACGCGGCGCACCTTGCGCAGCTCGTCCATCAGGTTGACCTTGGTGTGGAGCCGCCCGGCCGTGTCGGCCAGGACCAGGTCGCGACCCCGGGCCGCGGCCCGTTGGACGGCATCGAACACCACCGACGACGGGTCGCCGCCCTCGGCCCCGCGGACCAGGTCGGCCCCGCTGCGCTCAGCCCAGGTGGCGAGCTGCTCGGCCGCCGCGGCCCGGAACGTGTCCCCCGCGGCCATCACCACCGAGCGCCCGGCCAGGGCCTCCCGCCGCCCGATCTTGCCGATCGTGGTGGTCTTGCCCACGCCGTTCACGCCCACGAAGAGCCACACGTTGGTGGCCCCCTCGACGAAGCGCAGGCTGCGCTCGCCGGTGGACAGGTCGGCCTTGAGCTGGTCCTTGAGCGCTTCGAGCAGCTCGGCCGGCTCGGTGATCCCCCGCTCCTCGACGGTGGCCCGCAGCCGGTCGAGCACCGCGGTCGTCGTCGCCACGCCCACGTCGGCGCGGATGAGGGCCTCCTCCAGGTCGTCCCAGGTCTCGGCGTCGACCTTCGCACGCGACAGGACCGAGCCGACGTAGCCCGACAGGGCGCCGCGGGCCTTGGCCAGCCGCTCCCGGAACGACGGCCGCGGGACGGCCTCGGTGGGGCCGACCGTGCCCGCGGCCAAGGCCTCCTCGACCTCGGCCACCAGCTCGTCGGTCGGCTCGCCCACCTCGCGCGGCCCACCGGGTCGGCCGCCGGCGGGCCCGGCCTCCCCTCCCGCTTCGCCGTCCTCGTCCTCTTCGTCCCGCTCGTCGACCCCGACCCCGGCGGCACCGGCCGGTCCGTCGAGCTCTCCCCGCTGCACGGTGGCCCGGGTCGGCGACGGGGGCTCCAGGTCCAGGGCGCGGCGCCGACGGGTGGTGTAGAGGGCCGCGCCGCCGACGACCAGGACGGTCAGCGCGATGAGGACGAAGGCGGCTGTCATGGCGGGGGCGAGGTTAGCGGTGGCGGTCGGACGGACCGACCGCCCGACCGGGGCCCCGGGGAAGGGCGGGAGGGGCGGCCCACGCGGTGCGGATCGGCCGGATCCTGCCGTAGCGTCTCCTCGTGGCAACGCCCGCGCCCCTCACCGCGACCGACGCCGCCGCCGCCCTGGAGCGGGTCGTGGTCGAGGTCAAGAAGGTCATCGTCGGCCAGGACGTCCTGGTCGAACGGCTCCTGACCTGCCTGCTGGCCCGGGGCCACTGCCTGCTCGAGGGCGTCCCCGGCCTGGCCAAGACGCTCGCGGCCGAGACCATGGCCAAGGTGGTCGGGGGCACCTTCGCCCGCATCCAGTTCACGCCCGACCTGCTCCCGGCCGACATCACCGGCACCCGCGTCTACCGGGCCGCCTCCGAGCGCTTCGTCGTCGAGCGCGGGCCCGGGTTCGTCAGCTGCCAGCGGTCCGGCGAGATCATCCGGG
>JBFWTJ010000181.1:0-8122 GCA_050247895.1 Acidimicrobiia bacterium | reverse complement strand
CTGCGGGTGCTCACCGAGCGGTTCGTCGGCGAGAGGGTCGACGACCTGAGGGTGCCCGACCACCTGGTGCGGGCCGCGCTGGACGAGATCGACGACGACCTGCGGGCCGCGTTGGAGCTGGCCCACCGCAACATCGAGGCGTACCACGCCACCCAGCGCCACGATCCGGTCGAGCACCGCAACGGGCGCCTGGTGGTCCGGGAGCTGGTCCGTCCCGTGGACCGGGCGGCCTGCTACGTGCCCTCGGCGCTGGCCCCGCTGGTGTCGACGGTGCTGATGACCGCCACACCGGCCAAGGTGGCCGGCGTCGCCGAGGTGGTCCTGGTGACCTCGCCGCGGCCCGACGGGTCCGTGGCCCCGGGGATCCTGGCCGCGGCGGCCCTGGCCGGTGTCGACGAGGTGTACCGGGTCGGGGGGCCGGGGGCGATCGCGGCCCTGGCCTACGGCACGGACTCGATCCGCCCGGTCGACGTGATCGTGGGTCCGGGCTCGGCGCGGGTGGCCCAGGCCAAGCGGGAGGTGGCGTCGCGGGGCCTGGTCGGGGTCCCGTCGGCCTTCGCCGGGCCGTCCGAGGTCGTGGTCGTGGCCGACGCGGGGGTGCCGGCCGAGTGGGCCGCGGTCGACGTCGTGCTCCAGGCCGAGCACGGCCCCGACGGCCTGGGGTGGCTGGTCACCTGGGACCCGGCGGTGGCCGACGCGGTGGCTGAGGTCGTGGCCGCCCTGGTCGCGGCCTCGCCCCGGCGGGCCCACCTCGAGGCGACCCTGGCCGAGGGTGGCTACGCGGTGGTCTGCGACGGTCCCGAGCAGGCCATGGCGGTGTGCAACGCCATCGCGCCGGAGCACCTCGAGCTGCTCGTGGAGGAGCCCGAGGTGCTGCTGCCCCTGGTCCGCCACGCCGGGGCGGTCTTCTGCGGGCGGTGGTCGCCGGCCTCGTTGGGCGACTACGTCGCCGGCCCGAACCACGTGCTGCCCACCTTCGGCTCGGCCCGGTTCGCGGGCGCCCTGCGGGTCGACGACTTCACCACCCACGTCCACGTCGTCACCGCCGACGAGGCCGCCCTGGCCGAGGTCGCCGACCACGTGGTGGCACTGGCCGAGTACGAGGGGCTCCCGGCCCACGCGGAGAGCGTGCGGCTGCGCAGGTCGGGGCCCCGGGCGTGATCGGCCCCCGCGACGACCTGCGCCTGCACGCCGGCTACCACTCGGCCCAGGTCGAGGTCCCCGTCCGGCTGAACACCAACGAGGCCCCGGTCCCGCCGCCGCCCGAGCTGGTGGAGCGCCTGGCCCTGCTCCCGGACCGGATCGAGTGGCACCGCTACCCGGACCGCCGCTACCGGGCCCTGCGCGGGGCCGTGGCCGACCTGCACGGCGTGCGGCCGGACCAGGTCTTCGTGGCCAACGGCTCCAACGAGGTGCTCCAGACGCTGTGCCTGGCCTACGGGGGCGCGGGACGCTCGATGGCCACCTTCGAGCCGACCTACGCCCTGCACGGCCACATCGGGCGGGTCACCGGGACGACCGTGGTGAGCGGCGAGCGGGCGGCGGACCTGTCCCTCGACCTGGCCGAGGTCCACCGGGTGCTCGAAGCGGAGCGCCCCCACCTGACCTGCCTGTGCTCGCCCAACAACCCCACCGGCCTGGTCGACCGGCGCGAGGCGGTGGTCGAGGTGCTGGGTGCGGTGCCCGGCCTGCTCGTGGTCGACGAGGCCTACGGCCAGTTCGCGCCGTGGTCGGCCCTCGAGCTCGCCGGCGACGACGTCCCCCTGGTGGTGACCCGCACCTTCTCCAAGACGTGGTCGATGGCCGGTCTGCGGTTGGGCTACCTCGTCGGCCCGGCCCCGCTGGTGGCCCAGCTCGACGAGGTCGTCCTGCCGTACCACCTCGACGCCTTCCAGCAGGCCGCCGGCCTCCTGTCGCTGGAGCACGGCGACGCCATGGACCGCCGTGTGGCCGCCCTCGTCGAGGAGCGGGGACGGCTGGCCGCCCGCCTGTCGGACCTGGCGGTCGACGTGTGGCCGTCGGACGCCAACTTCGTCCTGTTCCGACCCCGGGGCCGGAGCGGCCACGACGTGTGGCAGGCCCTGGTCGACCGGGGCGTGCTGGTCCGCGACTGCTCGTCGTGGCCGCGCCTGGCCGACTGCCTGCGCGTCACGGTCGGGACCCAGCACGAGGACGACGCCTTCCTGGCCGCCCTGGAGGAGGTCCTGGCATGAGCCGTTCCGCGACCCGAGCCCGCACGACCAAGGAGACCGAGGTCTCCGTGGCCCTCGACCTCGACGGCCCGGCCGGCGAGGTCCGGGCCTCGACGGGCCTGCCGTTCTTCGACCACATGCTCGACCAGCTCGGCCGCCACGGCGGGTTCGACCTGGTCGTGGAGGCCCGGGGCGACCTGGAGGTCGACGGCCACCACACGGTCGAGGACGTGGCCATCGCCGTGGGGGAGTGCTTCAAGGCGGCGCTGGGCGACAAGGCCGGCGTGCGGCGGTTCGCCAGCGGCCTGTTCCCGCTCGACGAGGCGCTGGTCGAGGTCGCCCTGGACCTGTCGGGCCGCCCGTTCGTGGCCTACGACGTGCCCTTCGGCGAGGTGCTGCCGCTGGGTGACCCGCCCTTCAACCCGGAGATGGCCGAGCACTTCTGGCAGTCGTTCGCGGTCAGCGCGGGCATCACCCTGCACGTGCGCCGGCGCGAGGGCCGCAACACCCACCACGTGCTGGAGGCCACCTTCAAGGGGGTGGCGCGCTGCCTGCGGGACGCCGTCCGGGTCGAGGGCACGGCGATCCCCTCCACCAAGGGGACCCTGTCGGCGTGACCCGCATCGCGGTGCTCGACTACGGCATCGGCAACCTGCGCTCGGCCCAGAAGGCGCTCGAGCGGGTGGGCGCCGACGCCCGGCTGACCGCGGATCCGGCCGAGGTCCGCGCCGCGGACGGCGTCGTGCTGCCCGGGGTGGGCGCCTTCGGTCGTTGCATGGAGGCGCTGCGATCCGCGGGGCTGGTCGAGCTGGTCCACGAGGTGGTCGACGCCGGCCGGCCGTTCATGGGCATCTGCATCGGGATGCAGCTGCTCTTCGAGGGCTCCGACGAGAGCCCCTCGGTGGCCGGGCTCGGCATCCTGCCCGGGCGGGTGCGGCTCCTGCCCGAGGGCGTGAAGCGCCCCCAGATGCAGTGGAACGTGCTCCAGCGCCGGGGCGATCCGGCGATGCTCGCCGGCCTGGCCGACCCGTGCTGGGCCTACTTCGTCCACTCCTACGCGGCCGAGACCGACGACGAGCTGGTCGTGGCCACCTGCGACTACGGCGGCCCGGTCGTCGCCGCGGTGGAGCGGGGCCCGGTGTGGGCGACCCAGTTCCACCCGGAGAAGTCCTCGGCGGTCGGCCTGGGGGTGCTGTCCCGCTTCGTGGCCCGGGCCGGCCGGGCGACGGCGGTGGCCGCGTCGTGATCGACCTGTTCCCGGCCATCGACCTGCGGGGCGGCCGCTGCGTGCGGCTGCGCCAGGGCGACTACGCCGACGAGACCGTGTACGGGGACGATCCGGTGGCCCAGGCCCGGGCGTTCGTGGCCGAGGGCGCACCGTGGGTGCACGTCGTGGACCTCGACGCGGCCCGGACCGGCGACCCGGTGAACCGCCCGGTCATCCGCGCCATCGCCGCGGCGGTCGACGTGCCGGTGCAGACCGGCGGGGGGGTGCGGACCGAGGCCGACGCCGACGAGCTGCTCGGCGCGGGCGTGGCCCGCGTCGTGGTCGGCAGCGCCGCGGTGGAGGACCCGGACCTGGTCCGCCGGCTGGTGGCCCGCCACGGCGGGGCCATCGCCGTGGGGCTGGACCACCGCGACGGCGAGGTCCGGACCCGCGGCTGGACGCAGGGGAGCGGTCGCCGGCTGGTGGAGGTGGTGGCCGAGCTGTCCACCGAGGACCTCGGTGCCCTGGTGGTGACCGACATCAGTCGGGACGGCGAGCTGGTCGGCCCCGACCTCGACGGCTACCGGGACCTGCTGGCGCGCTCGCCGGTCCCGTTGGTGGCCAGCGGCGGCGTCGGGACGCTGGAGGACCTGGTGGCCCTGGACGGGTTGGAGGCCGGTGGCCGGCGCCTGGCCGGGGCCATCGTCGGCAAGGCCATCTACGAGGGCCGCTTCGGCGTGGCCGAGGCACGGGCCCGGTTGGCCGGGGGGACGTCGTGAGGACGGCCCGGGTCATCCCGTGCCTGGACGTCGACGCGGGCCGGGTCGTCAAGGGCGTGAACTTCGTGGGCCTGCGCGACGCCGGCGACCCGGTGGAGCTCGCTGCCCGCTACGACGCCGAGGGAGCCGACGAGCTGGTGTTCCTCGACATCACGGCGTCCAGCGACGCCCGGGACACCATCGTGGACGTGGCCCGCCGGACCGCCGAGGAGATCTTCATCCCCTTCACCGTCGGCGGGGGCATCAGGACCGTGGACGACGCCCGGCGGCTGCTGCGGGTGGGAGCGGACAAGGTCTCGGTCAACACCGCGGCGATCGCCCGGCCTTCGCTGCTGGCCGAGCTGGCCGAGGAGTTCGGGAACCAGTGCGTGGTCCTCGCCGTCGACGCCCGTCGCCAGCCCGCGGCGCCGAGCGGCTTCGGGGTGACGACCCACGGGGGCCGTCGCCCGACCGACCTGGACGCCCTGGAATGGGTGGTCCGGGCAGTGGAGCTCGGCGCGGGCGAGGTGCTGCTGACCTCGATGGATCGCGACGGGACCCGGGCCGGGTTCGACCTGGAGCTGACCGCGGCGGTGAGCGCGGCGGTCGGCGTGCCGGTGATCGCCAGCGGGGGCGTGGGCGACCTGGACCACCTGGTCGAGGGCGTGGTGGAGGGTGGCGCGGACGCCGTGCTCGCCGCGTCGATCTTCCACTTCGGCGAGCACACGGTGGCCGAGGCCAAGGCCCGGCTCGCCGCCGCGGGCGTCGCGGTCCGGCCGGCCTGACCCCTCCGGCCACGCCACGGGTCCCGGTAGCGTTGCCCCATGACCGAGCTCGACCGCGAGAAGCTCCCGATCAAGATGCTCAACGATCGGATCCTCGTGCGCCAGACGGCCGAGGGCGAGCGCCGGACCTCGGGGGGCATCCTGATCCCGGCGACGGCGGAGATGAAGAAGCGCCTGGTGTGGGCCGAGGTCGTGGCCGCGGGGCCCAACGTGCGGGCGATGGAGGTCGGCGACCAGGTCCTGTTCAGCCCGGAGGACCGCTACGAGGTCGAGGTCCGGGGCGACGACTACATCATCCTGCGCGAGCGGGACATCCACGCGGTGGCGGCCAAGCGCCTGGAGGAGTCCTCGACCGGCCTCTACCTGTGACCGGCGGGAACCCGGTTTCCGTCGCCGCGATCGCCCTCGTACCCTGACGGGCATGCCCGTCGCCGTGCCGATCGCCGCCACCGAGGAACAGCTGGAGCTGGTCAAGTACGACGCGGCCGGCTTGGTGCCGGCGATCGTCCAGGAGCAGGGCACGGGCCAGGTGCTGATGATGGCCTGGATGACGGCCGACACGCTGCGCCAGACCCTGGCCGAGGGGCGGACGGTGTTCTGGTCCCGCAGCCGCCGGGAGGTGTGGCGCAAGGGCGACACGTCGGGCGACCGCCAGTTCGTCCGCGAGGCGTACTACGACTGCGACGGCGACACCCTGCTGTTCGTGGTCGAGCAGGAGGGCCGGGGCGCCTGCCACACGGGGGAGCGAAGCTGCTTCTTCCGTTCCTTCGGCTAGACCGGCACCGATGCGGACGCACCCGTCCCGGCACGACTTCCTGGCCCTGGCCCGCACCCACACGGTGGTCCCGGTGTGGCGGGAGCTGCTGGCCGACCTGACCACCCCGGTGGCCGGCTACGCGCGGCTGGTCGGCGACGCCCCCGGCTTCCTCCTGGAGTCGGTGGAGCACAGCGAGCGTTGGAGCCGCTGGTCGTTCATCGGCCGGAACCCCCTGGCCACGCTGACGGCCCGGGGTCGCTCGGTCACCGCCACGGGGACCCTTCCCGACGGCGTCCCCCTCGACGGCGGCATCCTCGCCGCCCTGGGTGCCCTGGTCGAGGCGTGGCGGGCGCCGGCCCTGGCCGAGCTGCCCCCGCTCCACGGTGGGGTGATGGGCTACCTGGGCTACGACGTGGTCCGCGAGGTCGAGCGCCTCCCCGACGTGCCGACCGACGACCAGGGCCTGCCCGACGCCGTGCTGTCGGTCATCGGCCAGCTGGCGGCCTACGACCACTGGCGCCAGCGGGTGACCTTGATCGACAACGTCGTGGCCCACGCCGACGCGACCGAGGCCGAGCTGGACGCGCTGTACGAGGGGGCGCTGCGCCGCCTCGACGACCTGGCCGCGGACGGGGCCCGCCCGCTGGACGAACCGCTGGTCGAGCCGCCCGACGGCGACGGGGAGCTGCCCGGGGTCCACTCGACGATGGGCCGGGGCGACTACGCCCGGGCGGTCGAGGTGGCCAAGGAGCACATCCTGGCCGGAGACGTCTTCCAGGTGGTGCTGGCCCAGCGCTTCGACATCGAGGGGGGTCTGGGCGCCGAGCCCTTCGACCTGTACCGGGTGCTGCGCCAGGTGAACCCCAGCCCGTACATGTACTTCGTGCGCCAGCCGGGGGTGACCCTGGTGGGGGCGTCGCCCGAACCGATGGTCCAGCTGCTCGACGGTCGGGTGATCTCCCGACCCATCGCGGGGACGCGCCGGCGGGGCGCGACCGACGAGGAGGACCGGCGGCTGGCCGCCGAGCTGCGCGAGCACCCCAAGGAGGTCGCCGAGCACGTGATGCTCATCGACCTGGCCCGCAACGACGTGGGGCGCGTGGTCGAGTTCGGCACCGAGACCGTCGACGAGACGATGACCCTGGAGCGCTACAGCCACGTCATGCACCTCACCTCGCAGGTCTCGGGCCGGCTCCGGGCGGGGTGCACCCCGATCGACGTCCTGCGGGCGACCCTTCCCGCGGGCACGGTGAGCGGGGCGCCCAAGGTCCGGGCCATGGAGATCATCGACGAGCTGGAGCCGGTGAAGCGGGGCCCCTACGCCGGCGTGGTCGGCTATGTCGACTTCTCCGGCAACATCGACACCGCGATCGCCATCCGCACCCTGGTGGTGACCGACGACGGGCGGGCCTCGGTGCAGGCCGGGGCGGGCATCGTGGTGGACAGCGTGCCCGAGCACGAGGACCTCGAGTGCCGCAACAAGGCCCAGGCCCTGCTGGCCGCGGTGGCCGCGGCCCGGCGGATGTCGGCCGCCCGCCGGGCCTGAGCGCCGGCCGGGACCGGTAGCGTCGGCCCGGTGGACCTGCGGGTGGAGACCGGGGCGGTGGCGCGGCCGTGGGTGGTCGTGCGCGTCGCCGGCCCGGACGCCGTCGCCTACCTCCAGGGCCAGCTCAGCCAGGACGTCGCCGCCCTGGCGCCGGGGGAGACGGCCTGGTCGCTGCTGCTGGAGCCGACGGGCAAGACCTGCGCCTGGCTGCGGGTGACCCGGACCGACGACGACGTCGTGGTGCTCGACGCCCCGGGGCCGGACCCCGAGCCGGTGCGGGCCCGGTTGGCCCGGTTCCTGCTGCGCACCGAGGCCGAGGTCGAGGTGCTGGACTGGAAGGCGGTCGCCGTGCGGGGCCCGGGTTCGCCGGTGGGCGCGGTGCCGGGTGCGGCGCTGGTGCTCGACTGCGGCTGGCCGGGTGCCGTCGGCGTGGACCTGTTGGGTCCGGATCCCCGTCCCGAGGGGATCGCCCCGGCTGATCCGGGCGACCTGGAAGCCCTGCGGATCGCGGCCGGCGTGCCGCTCCTGGGCGCGGAGGTGACGCCCGAGACGATCCCGGCCGAGTTGGGCGCCTGGCTGGTCGAGCGGTCGGTGAGCTTCGCCAAGGGCTGCTACACGGGACAGGAGCTGGTGGCCCGGATCGACAGCCGGGGTGGGCAGGTGCCGCGCCCGGTGCGGGCGTTGGTGATGGTGCCGGCGGTCGTCCCGCCGGTGGGCTCGGTCGTGGCCCGCGACGCCGCGGTGGCCGGGGAGGGTGAGCAGGTCGGGGTGGTGACCTCGAGCGCGCCGTCGGCCCGGTGGGGCGCCGTGGCGTTGGCCCGCCTGGCGCGGGCGGTCGAGCCGGGCACCGAGGTCGAGGTCCGCTGGTCCGACGGCT
>JBFWTJ010000180.1:0-8140 GCA_050247895.1 Acidimicrobiia bacterium | reverse complement strand
CGCTCTTCCGATCTCCCCTGCGGGACCTCACAGGGCTTCCCTGGGGCTGCGCCCCAGACCCGGCCCGTCGGGCGGGCTGGCGCCCGCGCCACCGGGGCTGTCCGGTCCCTGCGGGACCTCACAGGGCTTCCCTGGGGCTGCGCCCCAGACCCGGCCCGTCGGGCGGGCTGGCGCCCGCGCCACCGGGGCTGTCCGGTCCCTGCGGGACCTCACAGCGTCCTCACAGGAAACGGCGCGATCCTGGCAGCGATGGCCGGCGAACGACTGTTGCTCGTGGACGACGAGGACAACCTCCGCTCGATGCTCCAGGCGGCCCTGCGCCACAACGGGTTCGACGTCGAGGCGGTGGCCAACGGCCGGGCCGCACTCGAGGCCGCCGCCGACGGCAAGCCCGACCTGATCCTGCTCGACGTGATGCTGCCCGACCTCGACGGCTTCGAGGTCTGCCGCCGCCTGCGGGCCGAGGGCAACCGGGCCCCGGTGCTGTTCCTCACCGCCCGCGACGCCACCGAGGACAAGGTCCGCGGCCTGACGCTGGGCGGCGACGACTACATCGTCAAGCCGTTCAGCATCGAGGAGCTGGTGGCCCGGGCCCACGCCGTGCTGCGCCGGGCCGGCATGGCCCGCCAGGACGAGTCGGTCCTGGCCTGCGGCGACCTCGAGATGGACGACGACGCCCACCGGGTGACCCGGGCCGGCACCGAGGTCGCCCTGTCGCCCACCGAGTACAACCTGCTGCGCTACCTGCTCCTCAACCAGGGCCGGGTCCTGTCCAAGGCCCAGATCCTCGACCACGTCTGGCAGTACGACTTCGGCGGCGACGGCGGCGTGGTCGAGACCTACATCGGCTACCTGCGCCGCAAGCTCGACACCGGAGAGCCCCGCCTGATCCACACCATCCGGGGGGTCGGCTACACCCTCCGGCTCGGCTGAGGCCCGTGTCGCTGCGGGCCCGGGTCCTGGCCGGGCTGGCCCTGGTCGCGGTGGTCCTGGTCGTGTCCATGGTCGTCATCACCGCGAGCACCCGCCGGAACCTGGTCCGCCAGGTCGACGCCCAGCTCACCCCCGACCTGATCATCTCCCGCATCCGGCCCGGCGGCGGCGCCCCGGCCGAGGGCACGGTCCTGCTCAGCCAGGTCTACGTCGGCGTCGTCCAGGGCGACGCGGTGA
Source organism: Acidimicrobiia bacterium (assembly GCA_050247895.1). Taxonomy (GTDB): domain Bacteria; phylum Actinomycetota; class Acidimicrobiia; order Acidimicrobiales; family VFJN01; genus CAVPEW01. The sequence goes on along the minus strand of JBFWTJ010000180.1, from coordinate 6,970 downwards.
CCGCCTACGCCACGCCCAACCTCCAGGGCGAGGAGGCCCCCCTGCCGGTGATCGGGCCCGACCGGGCCCTGCGGGCGGCCCGGGACGGGCACGCCTTCACCGTGGGCAGCGAGGGCTCCCGCACCCGCTACCGGGTCCGGGCCGCCGTGGCCCGGCCCAGCGGCACGGTCATGGTCGTCGCCCTGCCCCTCGACGACGTCGACGAGGCGGTGCGCCGCCTGGTGGTGGTCGAGCTCGCGGCCACCGCGGCCATCGTCGGCGTGCTGGGCCTGGTGGCCTGGTGGGTGCTCCACCTGGGGATCCGCCCGGTCAAGCGGATGACCCAGGTCGCCACCGCCATCGCCGGGGGCGACCTGTCGTCGCGGGTGCCGCCGGCGAACCCCCGGACCGAGGCCGGTGAGCTGGGCGCCGCGCTCAACCAGATGATGGGCCGCATCGAGACCTCGTTCGACCGCCAGCGCCGGTCCGAGGACCGCCTGCGCCAGTTCGTGGCCGACGCCTCGCACGAGCTGCGCACCCCGGTGTCGACGATCCGGGGCTACGCCGAGCTCTACCGCAGCGGGGGCCTGGGCACCCCGTCGGACCTCGACGACGCCATGCGCCGCACCGAGCAGGAGGCCGTCCGCATGGGGAGCCTGGTCGACGACCTGCTGACCCTGGCCCGGCTCGACCAGGGCCGGCCCATGGAGCACGACCCGGTCGACCTGGCCGTGGTGGCCCGCGACGCGGTGCGCGACGCCGGGGCGGTGGACCCGGCCCGGCCGATCACCGCCGACGTGCCGGCCGAGGCGGTGGTCGTGGTCGGCGACGAGCTCCGCCTGCGCCAGGTCGTGGCCAACGTCATGGGCAACGCCCTGGTCCACACCCCGCCGGGCACGCCGGTCCACGTCCGCCTGCGGGCCGAGGGTCCCCACGCCGTGCTCGAGGTGACCGACCAGGGGCCGGGCATGTCGGCCCAGGACGCGGCCCGGGCCTTCGAGCGCTTCTACCGGGCCGACCCGGCCCGGGCCCGCCACCGGGGCGGCAGCGGCCTGGGCCTGTCGATCGTCGAGGCCACCGTGGGGGCCCACGGCGGCGCGGTCGGCCTGCGGACCGCACCCGGCCAGGGAACCACCGTGCGCTTCGAGCTGCCCCTGGCCGGCGGGCCCGCCGCGCCCTCGGTCGGGCCACCCGTCGATCCCTCGCCCGCGCCCGGCCCCGCCTGACCCCCGTCCGCCGGCCGGTCCGGCGGGGTCGGGCCGGTTCAGCGGGTGGCCGGGCCGGGTCGCTCGTGCGCCGGGTCGGGTGGGCCGCCCGCCGGCTCGGCGAGCAGGTCCGACAGGCCGGCCAGGGCCAGCACCTCGACGACCTCGGGCGCGGCCCGCACGACCCGCAGCGTGTGGCCGGCCCGCCGGGCCAGCAGGGCGAGGCGGGCCAGGTCGTCGACCACCTCCAGGCCGGCCCGGCCCCGCCAGGGGACGGTCCAGGACCCCACCACGACGCCGTCGCGGTCGCGCAGCACCACCTCCGGTCCGTCCTCGGCGTGCCGCACGGCACCTAGGACGTGGCGCCCACCCCGGAATCATCGGGCCCGGGGGACCGGGCCCGGCCTCAGTCGGCCGAGGCGGGGATGATGACGATGGGGCAGGTGGCGTGGTGGGCCAGCTGCCGGCTGGTCGAGCCGAGCACGGCCCGGTAGAGGCGCCCGTGGCCCCGGGTGCCGGCCACGATGAGCGAGGCGTTCTCGGCCACGCCCAGGATGGCCTGGGCCGCACCCGAGTAGGGGATGTACCGGTGGACCTCCAGGCCCTCGACCACCGGGTCGCCCGCCGCGGTGTCCACGATCTCCTGGGCGCCCTCCTCGAGCACGGCCAGCACCTGCTCGGTGACCGGCGCGGCGAGCAGGGACGCCTGCCAGGCGTGGACGAGGTGCAGCGGGGCCTGCCGGGCCCGGGCCTCGGTGGCGGCCCAGGCCAGGGCGAGCTGGGACAGGTCCGAACCGTCGACGCCGACCACGACGCCACCGTTGCCGCCGCCGGGCTCGCCCCGCACGATGGCCACCGGGACCTTCGAGTTCTCCAGCACCTTCTCGCTCACCGAGCCGAGCAGCAGGCCCTTGAAGCCGCCCAGGCCCCGGGCCCCGACCACGATCAGGTCGGCGCCGGCCGACGCCTCGAGCAGGGCCGTGGCCGGCAGGTCGCACACCACCCGCTCCTCGACCGGGTGGGACGATCCGCTCGCGGCCACCGCGCTGCGCAGCGCCGTGCGGGCGTCGTCCTCGTCGTACTCGGGATCGAAGGAGCTGTCCGACGCCTTGCGGCCGGCGTGGCGCTGGTCGAGGTAGCTCCAGGCCAGGACGGCCACCACCTCGGCGCCGTGGAGCTCGCCCTCGGCCAGGGCCCAGCGCAGCGCCCCGGTCGCGCTCTCCGAGCCGTCCACGCCCACCACGATCCGCTGCATGCACGCATCATGGCACCCTCGCCGACCGACCACCCGCCCGAGCCGGTGCGTGCGACCGGGACTAGCTTCCGGCCCGTGGCCGAGATCCTCGACGTCGACCTGCTGGCCTTCGAGCGGGGGGACGCCCGGGCCCGCCGGGCCGTGGTCGACGGGGTGCGCCGCAGCCTGGCGACGGGCTTCGTCTACACCAGCCACGACCTGCCCGAGGAGGTCATCGACCAGGCCTACGCCGCCCTCGAGGCGTTCTTCGGCCTGCCGGTCGAGGAGAAGCAGCGCTACGTCGCGGCCGGCTCCCACGGCCAGACCGGCTACACGGGCCTGCTGGTCGAGACGGCGGCGGGCTCGGAGGTGCCCGACTGGAAGGAGATGCTCAACTGGGGCGACGAGGTCCCCGCCGGGCACCCGCTGCGCCGCCGCTACCCGCACCGCTACATGGACCAGGTGCTGCCCGAGGCGTCGGTGCCGGGGATCACCGAGGTCCTCATGCTGTTCCACCGGCGCATCTTCGACCTCCAGCGCCGGTTCCTGCGGGTCATCGCCCTGGGGCTGGGCGCCCACGAGGAGCTCTTCGACGGGATGCTGCGCGATGGCTCGACCCTGACCCGGGCCATCCGCTACCCGGCCATGGCCGAGGCGCCCGGCGAGGGCCACGTGTGGGCCGGCGAGCACGGCGACATCAACCTCGTCACCGCCCTGCCCCGGGCCACCGCACCCGGCCTGCAGGTCCGCACCGAGGACGGGTGGATCGACGCGGTGGCCCCCGAGGGCCGGGTCATCGTCAACACCGGGATGATGCTCGAGCAGCTCTCCAACGGCGTGATCCCCACCGGCATCCACCGGGTCGTGGCCGACTCCGGCCAGCCGGGCGAGCGCTACAGCGTCGTGCAGTTCTGCCACCCGACGCCCTGGACGATCCTGGCCCCGCTGCCGTCGTGCTGCGGTCCCGACAACCCCCAGCGGTTCGGGGCCATCGAGGCCGGCGACCGCCTCGACGAGGTCCTCTACCAGATCAACCTGGTCGAGGACGCCCGGCGGGTGGCCGGCTGAGCCGTCCCGTGCACGCCGTCGCCGCCCAGGTCGACCCCTCGCTCGCCGCGGCCTGCGGCGAGGACCCGTCGTTCGTGTGCGCCCGGGTCCTGGACTGGACCGGCAGCGAGCAGACGGCCGAGGTCGTCGACCTCGTGCTCGGCCGGCCGCTGGCCATCGCGCTGATCGTCGCCCTCGCCTGGGTGGCCAACCGCCTCGTCCGCCGGGCCATCGCCCGGCTCGTCGAGCAGATGGGCGGTGGGCACCCGCCGTCGCGCCGCCGGCGCCTGGCCCCGGCCGCCCGTCGTGGTGCCATCGGCCTGGACGGGAGCCCGGCGTCGCTGCGGGCCTCGGCCCGCGCCGCGACCATCGGGCTGGTCCTGCGCAGCCTGGCCGCCGTGGCCATCTGGACCGTCGCCGGGGTCACGATCCTCGGCGAGCTGGGCATCAACCTGGGTCCGCTGGTGGCCAGCGCCGGCATCGTCGGCGCCGCCCTGGGCTTCGGGGCCCAGAGCCTGGTCAAGGACTTCCTGTCCGGCATCTTCATGCTCGTCGAGGACCAGTACGGCGTGGGCGACGTGATCGACGCCGGCGAGGCGAGCGGCACGGTCGAGGCGGTGAGCCTGCGCACGACCCGGCTGCGGGCCGTCGACGGCACCGTCTGGCACATCCCCAACGGCCAGATCCTGCGGGTCGGCAACATGAGCCAGCAGTGGGCCCGGGCCCTGCTCGACGTGGAGGTGGCCCACGGCACCGACCTCGACGCGGCCCAGGCCGTCATCCGCACGACCTCGGCCACCCTGCGGCGCGACCCGACCTGGTCGGCCAAGCTCCTCGAGGACCCCGAGGTGTGGGGCGTCGAGCGGGTCGACCTGAGCGGGGTCGCCATCCGGGTCGTGGCCAAGACCCGCCCGTCCGAGCAGTGGGCGGTCGGGCGAGAGCTGCGCCGCCGGCTGATCCCCGCCTTCGCCGAGGCGGGGATCGAGCTGCCGACCACGCCCGGCACGGCGTGGGTCCCCCGCCACGAGGGGTCCAGTGCCGTGGCGTCGCCCGATCCCGAGCCGGGTCCCGGCGACGCCGAGGGCGGTCCGGGTCCCGCGTAGGCCCGAGGGCCGGTCGTTCAGGCCGGGGCCAGCGCGACCTCGACGGCGAGGTCGTCCCCGCCCTCGACCAGGTCCAGCCGGTCGACCACCCCCGCCCCGCGGACGTCCTCGGCGACCTGGGCCAGTGCGGCGAGCGTGGCCGCGTCGGCGGTGACCACCACCCGGTCGACCTCGGCCCGCATCGAGCGCTTGGCCTCGGTCTTGGCCTTGCGGACGTCGCCCAGCACCCGGGCGGCCACGCCGAGCACGGCCGCGTCGACCTCCCCGGCCGCGGCGCGCGCCGCGGTGGCGGTCGGCCAGGCGGCGCGGTGGATGCTGCCCTGCTGCCACCACGACCAGACCTCCTCGGTGGCGTAGGGCAGGAAGGGGGCGAACAGCCGCAGCAGCTTGGACAGCGCCAGGCCCAGCGTGGCCCGGGCCGATGCCTGGCCGGCGTCGCCCGCCGCCCCGTAGGCCCGGTTCTTGACCAGCTCCAGGTAGTCGTCGCAGAAGGGCCAGAAATAGCCCTCGATCCGCTCCAGGGCCCGGGCGTAGTCGAACCGCTCGAAGGCGGCGGTGGCCTCGTCGACCAGGTCGGCCAGCTGGGCCAGCACGGCCCGGTCGAGGGCCTCGGTCACCGCACCGGTGCCCGCCGCGGCGGCCGCGTCGGCGTCCACGCCCAGGTTGAGGGCGAAGCGCGAGGCGTTGAGCAGCTTCACCGCCAGGCGCCGGCCGATGCGCATCTGGCCCTCGTCGAAGGTCATGTCCATGCCGGGGCGCCCGTTGGCCGACCAGTAGCGCACGGCGTCGGCGCCGTGGCGGGCGATGAGGGTCACCGGGTCGTCGGGCATGTTGCCGGCCGACTTGGACAGCTTCTTGCGGTCGGGGTCGACGATGAACCCCGAGATGGCGGCGTTGCGCCAGGGCAGCACGCCGTGCTCGTAGTGGCTGCGCACCACCGAGGAGAACAGCCAGGTGCGGATGATCTCGTGGGCCTGGGGCCGCATGTCCATGGGGAACGTCCGGGCGAACAGGTCGGGATCGTCCTCCCAGCCGCACACGATCTGGGGCGACAGGGACGAGGTGGCCCAGGTGTCCATGACGTCGGGGTCGGCGGCGAAGCCCCCGGGCCGGTTGCGCTGGCCCTCCTCGTAGCCGGGCGGCGCCACGGTGGTGGGGTCGACCGGGAGCATGTCCTCGGTGGCCAGGATCGGTGACAGCCAGTCGACCGTGCCGTCGCCGTCGATCGGGTACCAGACCGGGAAGGGAACGCCGAAGAAGCGCTGGCGGGTGATGTTCCAGTCGCCCATCAGGCCGTTGACCCAGTTCTCGTAGCGGACCCGCATGAAGTCCGGCCACCAGGCCAGCTCCTTGCCCCGGGCCAGCAGCTCGTCCTTGGGCGGGTAGCGGATGAACCACTGCTGGCTGGTCACGATCTCCAGCGGGCGGTTGCCGTTCTCCCAGAACTTGACCGGGTGGGTGAGGGGACGGGGGTCGCCCTCGAGCGCCCCGGCGGCGACGAGCAGCTCGACGATGCGGGCCTGGGCCTGCTTGGCGGTGCGACCGGCCAGCTCGTCGTAGGCGGCCTGGGCCGTGGCGGGGTCGGCGGCCTCCCAGCCCGGCTCGCCCCAGGTGAGGGGGCGCAGGCGGCCGTCGCGCTGCACGACGGCCCGGACCGGCAGCGACAGCTCCCGCCACCAGGTGACGTCGGTGGTGTCGCCGAAGGTGCAGATCATGGCGATGCCGGTGCCCTTGTCGGGGTCGGCCAGCTCGTGGGCCACGATCGGGACCGACACGCCGAACAGGGGGGTGGTCGCCTGCCGGCCGAAGAGGGGCTGGTAGCGGGCGTCGTCGGGGTGGGCGACCACGGCCACGCACGCCGGCAGCAGCTCGGGTCGGGTGGTGTCGATGAGCAGGGGCTCGCCGTCGGGACCCCGGAACACGAGCTTGTGGTAGGCGCCGGGGACCTCGCGGTCGGTCAGCTCGGCCTGGGCCACCGAGGTCCGCATGTCGACGTCCCACAGGGTGGGCGATTCGGCCCGGTGGGCCAGGTCCCGGGCCACCAGGCGCAGGAAGCCCCGCTGGGAGGTACGGGTCGCCCTCGCGCCGATCGTCGTGTAGGTGTGGTCCCAGTCGACCGACAGGCCCAGGGTCGCCCACAGGTCGTGGTACTGGGCCTCGAACTCGGGCACGACCTGCTCGCACAGCTCGATGAAGTTGGGCCGGCTCACCGGGACCGGCCGGGCCTTGGGGTCCACCTTCTCGGGCGGGCGGAAGTCGGGGTCGTAGGCCAGGGTGGGGTCGACGATCGTCCCCGTGACGAGCTGGACCCGGCGCTCGACGTTGAGGCCGTTGTCGTCCCAGCCCATCGGGTAGAAGACCTCCTTGCCCCGCATCCGCTGGTAGCGGGCCACCAGGTCGGT
>JBFWTJ010000179.1:0-8150 GCA_050247895.1 Acidimicrobiia bacterium | reverse complement strand
CCCAGGGCTCGGCCCCGTGACCGCGGGTGCCCGCTCCGCCGTTGTGCTGCGCTTCGGCGGTGCGGCCGGGCGATGTCGTCGGCCCAGCGGTCCGGACCGTCCAGGACCGCGACCGCTACCCGGGCCGGCGACCGTCGAGCCCCCGCCACCGGTCCTGTCGCGGGCGCCGGTGGCGGGGTGCTCGACGCCCCCGGCAACTGACGATCCCGCCCCCTCGGACCCGTCCCCCCGGAGATCCCCCGTGCCCCGACCCACCGTCCTGCTCGTCCCCGGCAGCCTGCGCGCCGGCTCGTTCACCGGCCGGCTGCTCCACGCCGCCGGCGCCCTCCTGCCCGACCGCTACGACGTCGAGCCCACCGACCTGGTCCGGCCCCTGCCGTACTACGACGCCGACCTCGACGGCCCCGACGCCCCCGCGCCGGTCGTGACCGCCCGCCGGCGGGTGGCCCAGGCCGCCGGGCTCGTCGTGGCCACGCCGGAGTACAGCGGGACGATCCCGGGCGGGCTCAAGAACACGCTCGACTGGCTGACCCGCCCGCCGCGCGAGCACGTCCTGGTCGACAAGCCGGTCGTGGTCCTCGGCGCCTCGCCCAACTCCCGGGGCGCGGCCGCCGCGGTCGACTGGCTGCGCAGCGCCCTGGCCCGGATCGGCGCGGTCGTCATCGGCGACGTCGTGGCGGTGCCCGACGTCCTCGACCACCTCGACGCCGACGGCCGGCCCGACGCCGAGGTCGTCGCCCGGCTCCGGCACGCCGTCGAGGCCCTCGTCACCATCGTCGACCAGAACGAGGCGCTCACGCCCTGGTCCTGACCGAGGTCGCGACCGGTCAGGCCCGGACGATCACCACCGGGCAGGTGGCGTGGTGCGCGACCTGCTGGCTCACCGAGCCGAGCAGCAGCCCCGTGAACCCGCCCCGTCCCCGGGACCCCACCACCACCATCGCGGCACCCTCGGCGGCCTCGAGCAGCGCGGCCGACGGCGAGGACCAGGCCACCACCCGCTCCACCTCCACCACCCGGTCGGGGTCGGCCTTGGCCACCTCCTCGTCCAGCAGGCCCTCCGCGGCCCGCTCGAAGCGGCCGGGGTCCAGGATCGGGTTGGTGTAGGGGAAGCCCTCGACGGCCGGGGCCTGCCAGGCGATCACGGCCTTCACCCGGGCACCGCGCAACCTCGCCTCGGCCAGGGCCCACTCCAGGGCGGCCCGCGCCTCGTCCGAGCCGTCCACACCCACGACGATGGTCTCCATGGTCGGACCTCCTCTCGACCTCGGGTCCAGCGTGCACGCCCGCCGGTCCCCGGGCCCAGGGGCGAAGGTCCCATCCGCCCCGGCCGACGGGCCGAAGGTCCCTACCCCGCCGAGGGGGCGCCCGGTCAGGCTGGCGTCATGGAACGCGTGCGCCAGATCGGGCTCGACGAGTGCTGGGAGCTGCTGGCCGGCGACGAGGTCGGGCGCCTGGCCGTGCTGCGCGGCGGCGCCCCGTCGATCACGCCGGTCAACTACGTGGTGGACGACGGCGTGGTGGTCTTCCGGACCGACCACGGCACCAAGCTCGACCACGGGCCCCGGTCGGCGGCGGCCTTCGAGATCGACCACATCGACCACGAGGCCCGCACCGGCTGGAGCGTGGTGCTGACCGGCCGGTTGGAGGAGGTCACGCCCTACGACGGCGCCCGCTACGAGCGGGTGAGCCACCTCCCGATCGTCCCGTGGGGCGGCGGCGACAAGCGCCACTGGATGCGCCTGGTCCCGCTCACCGTGAGCGGCCGTCGCGTCGGACCGCCCCCGGACTGACGGCGCGGGCCGAACGGAGCCGAGGGCCGTGGCCCGACCCCGCCGACGTCGCGTGCCAGCCAGGCGCGTCGAACCCGGCAGGGCCGCCCCGTGACGGCACCGGTCGGCCCCGGCCGCCGGCGCACCAGGGCGGCGACCACCGCAGGCGGGCACGGTCCCGGAGCCGGCGCGGCAGGATCTCCCCCATGACCGACGATCCGGGCGCCCCGACCGGCGACGAGGCCGGGCCCGAGGGCGGACCGGGAACCGGTGCCGACCAACCGCCGACGGGCAGGCACGGCGGCGGGGACCTCGACCTGGCCGTGGCCGAGACCCACTCGGCGTTCGTGCTCTTCGTCGGCGATCGCGCCTACAAGGTCAAGAAGCGCGTCGACCTGGGGTTCCTCGACTTCCGGGACCGGGAGGCCCGCCTGCGGATCTGCCGGCGGGAGGTGGAGCTCAACCGTCGCCTGGCCCCCGACGTCTACCTCGGCGTGGCCGACCTCTCCGACGTGGACGGCACGCCCGACGACCACCTCGTGGTCATGCGCCGGATGCCGCCCGACCGTCGCCTGGCCCGCCTCGTGACCGCCGGGGCTCCCGTCGACGACGGCCTCTGGCGCCTGGCCCACCTGCTCGCCGCCTTCCACGCGTCGGCCGACCGCGGTCCCGAGATCGACGTCGAGGCCACCACCGACGCCCGCCGCCGGCTGTGGCACGAGAACGCGACCTCCTTGCGGGAGGCCCCGTCCGGCACCGTCGATCCCGGCGACGTCGAGGCCGTGGTGGCCCTGGCCGACCGCTACCTGGACGGCCGCGACCCGCTGTTCGACCGGCGGATCGCCGAGGGGCGGGCCCGCGACGGCCACGGCGACCTCATGGCCGACGACATCTTCCTGCTCGACGACGGGCCCCGCGTCCTCGACTGCCTGGAGTTCGACGACCGGCTCCGCTACGGCGACGTGCTCGGCGACGTGGCCTTCCTGGCCATGGACCTGGAACGCCTGGGGCGGCCCGACCTGGCCGACCGCTTCCTGTCCGCCTACCGGGAGCACGCCGACGACGACTGGCCGGCGTCGCTCCAGCACCACCACGTGGCCTACCGGGCCCAGGTCCGGGCCAAGGTGTCGGCCATCCGGGCCACGCAGGGCGATCCGGACGCCGCGGCCACCGCCCGGCGGCTCCTGGCCCTGGCCCGGGACCACCTCGAACGGGCCCGGGTCCGGCTGGTCCTGGTCGGCGGCCTGCCCGGCACCGGCAAGTCGACCCTCGCCGCCGGCCTGGGCGACGCCACCGGCGCCACCGTCCTGCGCTCCGACGAGGTCCGCAAGGAGCTGGCCGGCATCCCGACCGACCGCCCGGCCGACGCCGCCTTCGGCGCGGGGATCTACGCCGGGGCGTCGACGGCGGCCACCTACCGCACGCTGCTGGAGCGGGCCGGGGTCGCCCTGGCCATGGGCGAGACCGTCGTGCTCGACGCGTCCTGGTCCGACGCGTCGTGGCGGGCGCAGGCCCGCCGGGTCGCCGAGGAGGCCGCGGCCGACGTGGTCGAGCTCCGCTGCGAGCTCCCCGAGGCGGTCGCCGCCGCACGCATCGCGGCCCGGCGGGCCGCGGGTGGCGACCCCTCCGACGCCACCGCCGAGATCGCCGCCGCCATGGCCGCGGCGTTCGACGCCTGGCCCTCGGCCGTCCCGGTCGACACCACCGACCGGGCCGCCGCCCTCGCCACCGCGACGACCGCCTTCGCCGCACGGACCTGACCCGCCGCACGGGACCGGCCGTCGGCCGTCAGGTCCTCAGCGCGGCGGCGGTCGCGTCGGGGTCGTCCAGGGAGAGGACGACGCGGGCCAGGGCGTGGCCGGACAGGTCGAGGACCAGCACGGGGAGGTCGGGGCCGCTGGCCGGCACGGCCCAGAACTGCGGCCCGGGCACGGCGCGGCCCAGCATCGTGCCCACCCGGCGCCGTCCCGGGCGACCGGCACCGTCGTGGGGCCCGATCCCCCGGACCCGGTGGTCGACCGCCGGCTCGACGGCGCCCCGGCGCTCGACCGACGCCTGCACGACCTGGGCCCGGTCGACCTCGACCGACCGCTGCCAGGCCATGGCCCGGTCCCAGCCCGTCAGGCCGACGTGCAGGGCCGATCCCCGCAGCTCGGCGCGCACGGCCATGCCGTCACGGTACCGGCAGCCCCGCCTCAGGCCGCGGGTGAGCGCGAGTCCTCGGGCAGGCCGGCCCGGACGGCGGCCGCGATCCCGGCCAGGGCGTCGAGCTGGGCCGGCGTGAGCAGGTCGACGAACAGCTCCCGCACCGCGGCCACGTGGCCCGGTGCCGCGGCCTCGATCTCGCGGCGGCCCCGCGGGGTGACCACGACGAAGGCCCCCCGCCGGTCGGTCTCGCACGGGACCTTGCGGACCAGGCCCCGGGCCGCCATGCGGGTCACGTGGTGGGAGACCCGGCTCCGCTCCCAGCCCAGCACCTCGGCCAGCTCGTAGAGCCGCGACCGGCCGTCGGGCCGATCGGTCAGGGCCACGAGCACCTCGTAGTCCGGGTAGGACAGCGAGGTCTCGGCGGCCAACCGGCGGGACAGCTCGGCGGTCAGCCCGGCGTGCATGCGCACCAGGCCGCGCCAGGCGGCCTCCTCCCGGTCGTCGAGCCAGCGCGGGTCGCTCACCGCGGTCGGCCGCGCAGCCCCGGCACGACCTCGGCGGGCATCAGTCGAGGCCCGAGTCGGTCTCGGTGCTGACCTCGTCGGTCGGCGCCAGGGGGTGGTCGTGGGGCACGACGCCGAGCTCGCCGCGCCGGAAGTCCTCGAAGGCCTGCTCGATCTCGGCCCGGGTGTTCATGACGAACGGCCCGTACCAGGCCACCGGCTCGCCGATGGGCTGGCCGCCCAGGAACAGGACCTCCATGGCGCCGGTGCGGGTGTCCTGGCGCCCGTCGGCCTCGACCGTGAAGGCGTCGCCCGGGCCGAACAGGGTCAGGTTGCCGGTCTCCACCGGCCGACCCTCGGCACCGACCCGGCCCCGGCCGCCGAGCACGTAGACCAGGCAGTTGAACGAGGACGGCCAGGGCACCACGACCCGGGCCCCGGGGGCGAGCGAGGCGTGGACCATGGTGATCGGGCTGCGGGTGGCCCCGGGCCCGGCGAAGCGGCCCAGGGGACCGGCGATGATCCGCAGGACCGAGTCGGCCGCGGGGGTGGTCACGAGCGTGACGAGGTCGGCCGCGAGGTCCTGGTAGCGGGGCTCGACCCACTTCTGGGCCCGGGGCAGGTTGACCCAGAGCTGCAGGCCGTGGAACCACCCGCCGGCAGCGACGACGTCGGACGGCGGGGTCTCGATGTGCAGGATCCCCTTGCCCGCGGTCATCCACTGGGTGGCGCCGTCGCGGATGACGCCCCCGCCGCCGATGGAGTCGGCGTGCTCGATGACGCCGTCCATCATGTAGGTGACGGTCTCGAAGCCCCGGTGCGGGTGCCAGGGCGTGCCCTTGGGGTCACCCGGGGCGTAGTCCACCTCGCCGATCTGGTCGAGGTGCACGAACGGGTCGAGGTCGGCCAGGTCGATCCCGCCGAAGGCCCGGCGGACCGGGAACCCCTCGCCCTCGAAGCCCTTGGGGGCCACGGTGACCGAGCGGATCGGGCGCTGGCGGACCTCGGCGCCCAGTGCGTCGAGGCGGGCCAGCGTGGTGGCGTCCTCCACGGTGATGGCAGGCATTGCGGCCTCCTCCGGAGCGGTACGAGCGGAATGAATGATACGTCATCTATGTTGGCACGCGTGCACGACGAAAGGATCCGAACCATGAGCGAGACCGAGCCCACCGTCGTCGACGACGCCGAGCACCACCGCTTCCGGTACGTGGAGGACGGCGCCGAGGCCAAGCTCGTCTACCGGACCGACGGCGACCGGCTGATCCTGGTCCACACCGAGGTCCCCGAGACCCTCGGCGGGCGGGGCATCGGCGGCCGCCTCGTGCGGGCCGCGGTCGACCGGGCCGAGGCCAGCGGCGAGACCGTCCTGCCCTGGTGCCCCTACGCCCGTCGCTGGCTCGAGACCCACCCCCGCGACGCCGCCCGCATCGCCATCGACTGGAGCGACCCGCCCGCCGGCTGACTGGCTCGACTCCAAGCACTCCTTCTCGTTCGGCCACCACCGGGACTCCGACAACACCCACCACGGCCTCGGGCATGGACGGGCACGCGGGCGAGACCGCCATCCGCATCAAGAACCGCTACGCCGCCCTCCACGCGGCCCGGATGGCGCCGGCCGACGTGGTCACCGTGCCCGACGCCCCGTTCGTCCACCTCTTCGTGGCCCGGGGCGAGGTCGAGCTCGAGGACGCCGGCGTGCTCCACGAGGGCGACGCCGTGCGGCTGACCGGCGTCGGGGGCCAGGACCTGACCGCGCTCGGCGACGCTGAGGTCCTCATCTGGGAGATGCACGCCCAGGTGGCTTGACGGACCCGGCCCCCGGCTCCCGGGCCGGCCGCCCTGGGTACCGTGGGTCCGATGGGAGGGTCGAGCGACCCGGGGTCACGCGACGGGGTCTCGTTCACCCACCTGGACGAGCCCCTCTTCGACGGGGCCGGCGCGACCAAGGGCGACCTGGTCGACTACCTCGACGGCGTGGCCGACCGGCTCGTGCCCGTGCTGGCCGGCCGGCCCCTGTCGGTGATCAGGGTCCACGGCGGGACCGAGGCGTTCATGCAGAAGAACCTGCCCAAGCACGCCCCGGACTGGATCGCCAGCGTCAGCCTGTGGGCCGAGTCGTCCAAGCGGGACGTGCGCTACGCCCTGTGCGACGACCGCCGCACCCTGCTGTGGTTCGCCAACCAGCGCGCCGTCGAGTACCACCCCACCCTGGTCCGGGCCGACGCCCTCGACCGGGCCACACACCTGGTCCTCGACCTCGACCCGCCCGACGCCCGCAGCTTCGACCGGGCCGTCGCCGCGGCACGGCTCGTCCGCCGGGCCCTGGCCGACGCCGGGCTGTCCGGTGCGCTCAAGACCAGCGGGGCCAAGGGCCTCCACGTGTTCGTCCCGGTCCAGGACGGCGACCTGGCCGACGCGGCCGCCGCCACCCGGGCCCTGGCGGCGCGGGCCGCGGCGCTGGACCCCGCGGTGGCCACCACCGCCTTCGTGAGGGACGAGCGCGGCGGCAAGGTCTTCGTCGACCCCACCCGGGTCGGCGGCGCCACCGTGGTCGCCGCCTACAGCCCCCGGGCCCGCCCCGGTGTGCCGGTGTCGTTCCCGGTCGCCTGGGACGACCTCGACGCCGTCTCGCCGGCCGACTTCACGCTGCACACCGCGCTCACGCTGCTCGGCGACCGCGATCCCTGGGCCGAGCAGATGCCGCCACCGCAGGCGCTGCCGGCCGACCTGGTCGCCGAGGGCCACGAGATCCCCGTCGCCCGGGTCCAGGCCATGCACGAGGGCCGCCGCCGGGCCCGCGCCCGCCGCACCGACGGCTGACGGACCGGTCAGGCCGGGTCGGGGCCGAAGTCCTCCCAGCGGGGCGAGGGCGGGGCGGTCCCGGCCTCGGGTGCGGGCGCCGTCGGCGGGGCGACCGGCTCGACGGGGCGCGGTGGCAGGGGGTCCGCCGGGCGCACCGCCGAGTCGCGGGTGACCACCAGCGCGGCCAGGCCGGTGGTGATGGGGACCGACGCCACCAGGCCGATGCTGCCGACCAGGGCGCGCACGACCTCCACCGCGATCGACTCGCCGGTGAGCACAGCGGCCAGGCCCTGGCCCGAGGTGCGGAACAGCAGCAGGAGCGGCAGCGCCGCGCCGGCGTAGGCGAGGACCAGCGTGTTGACCGTCGAGGCGATGTGGTCCCGGCCGATGCGGACCCCGGACCGGTACAGCTCCCGGGCCGACGCCCCCGGGTCGGCCTCCCGCAGCTCGGCCACCGCCGACACCTGGGTCACCGTCACGTCGTCGAGCACGCCGAGGGCGCCGATGACCAGGCCGGCCAGCAGGAGCCCGGCGAAGTCCAGGTCGCCCCCGAAGACCTGGAGGAACCCGACCTCCTCGCTGGCCAGGCCGGTCAGGTGGGTCAGCCGGACGAACACCACGCCCAGCAGGCAGGTGAGCAGCAGGCTGGCCACCGTGCCCAGCACCGCCACCGAGGTCCGCTCGGACAACCCGTGGGCCAGGTACAGGGCGGGGAGCGCCACCGCCGACGTGCCGACCAGCGCGACCCACACCGGTGGGCTCCCGTCCAGCAGCGCGGGCAGGACGAAGCCGACGAGCACGACCATCGAGATGGCCACGCCGACCAGCGCGAACAGGCCCCGCCAGCGCCCGAAGGCCACCACGACCACGGCGAAGAGCAGCGCCAGGCCGACCATGGGCCGGGTCCGCTGGAAGTCGGCGAACT
>JBFWTJ010000178.1:0-8182 GCA_050247895.1 Acidimicrobiia bacterium | reverse complement strand
GACGCCGGGCAGGTCATCGACGCCTTCGGCCGCTTCGTCATCGGCGGGTCGATCGTGGTCGGCCTGGTGATCTTCCTGATCCTGGTCGTCATCCAGTTCGCCGTGGTCACCGCCGGCGCCGGACGGGTGGCCGAGGTGGGCGCCCGGTTCACCCTCGACGCCATGCCGGGCAAGCAGATGGCCATCGACGCCGACCTCAACGCCGGGCTCATCGACGAGGACGAGGCCCGGCGCCGGCGCCGGGAGGTGGGCCTGGAGGCCGACTTCTACGGGGCGATGGACGGCGCCTCCAAGTTCGTCAAGGGCGACGCCGTGGCCGGCATCGTCATCACGCTGATCAACCTGTTCGGCGGCTTCGTCATCGGGGTGACCCAGCAGGGCCTGAGCCTGGGCGAGGCCGTCGAGCGCTACAGCCTCCTGTCGGTGGGCGACGGCCTGGTCTCCCAGATCCCGGCCCTGCTGATCTCGGTGGCGTCGGGGATCATCGTGACCCGGGCCGCCACGGACTCCGACGTGGGGACCGACCTGGTCGTCCAGCTCGGCCGCCACGTCCGGGCCCTGCGGGTGGCGGCCGGTGCGCTGGTCTGCCTGGGCCTCGCCCCCGGGCTGCCCAAGCCGCCGTTCATGGCCATCGCCGCCCTGCTGTGGTTCGTGTCGACCCGGGTGGCCGAGCCCGACGCCGCCGACGCCGCGGCCGCCCCGTCGGCGGTCGAGCCGTCGGCCGACCCGGACCGGCCCGAGGCGATCATGGCCGCCATGCGGGTCGACCCGCTCCAGTTGGAGCTGGCCGTGGACCTGACCGACCTGGTCGACCCGTACCAGGGCGGCGACCTGCTCGACCGGGTGCGGGCCCTGCGGCGCAAGCTGGCCATGGACGTCGGCCTGGTCATCCCCCCGGTGCGGACCCGTGACAACGTCGAGCTGCCCCCGTCGACCTACGTGGTGCGCGTGCACGGGGTGGAGGTCGGCCGGGGCCAGGCCCCGCCGGGCACGGCGCTGGTCCTGGGGCCGCTCCCGCCCGGCCTGTCGGGCACCGAGACGGTCGACCCGGTCTTCGGCCTGGCCGCCTGGTGGGTGCCCCTGGCCCAGGCGCCCCAGGCCGCGCACGCCGGGTCCACGGTGGTCGACCGGTCGTCGGTGGTGACCACGCACCTGGCCGAGGTGGTGCGCCGCTGCGCGGGGCGCCTGCTCGGCCGCACCGACGTGAAGGCGCTGGTCGACACGGTCAAGGCCACCGACCCGGTCGTGGTCGACGAGCTGACCGGGGCCGGGGTGACCCTGGGCGACGTCCACCGGGTCCTCCAGTCGCTGCTCGACGAGGGGGTCTCGGTCCGGGACCTCGTCCGCATCCTCGAGGTGGTGGGGGAGCGGGGCCGCACGACCAAGGACGTCGAGCTGCTGACCGAGGCGGCCCGGGGCGCGCTGGGCCCGGCCATCGCCGCCCGCCACGTCGGGCCCGACGGCCGCCTGGCCACGCTGACCCTGGAGCCGCTGCTCGAGCAGCGCCTGGGCGAGGTGCTGCGACCGACCGAGCAGGGCACGGTCCTGGCGCTGGACGCCGAGGTGCTCGAGCGGCTGGTGGCCGAGGTCGGCGCCCACCTGGAGACCGCCGGTGCGGCGGGCATCACGCCCGTCGTCGTCTGCGGGCCGGCCATCCGCCCGGCCCTGCGCCGCGTCCTGGCCCTGGCCGGCCTGGGCGTGGCCGTTCTGTCCTACGGCGAGCTGGGCGACCAGCTCCCCGTCGACGACCTCGGGGTGATCGACCTTGTCCAGCACGCAACGGTTTGACGGCAAGAGCGTGGAGGCCCTCCTGGCCCGGGTCCACGACGAGGCCGGCGCGGCGGCCCGGATCGTCGGCGTGGACCGGGTCCGCCGGGGCGGGATCTTCGGCTTCTTCGCCCGGGAGCGCTTCGAGGCCCTCGTCGAGCTGCCCGCCTCGCCCGAGGGCGCGGACGCATCGGTCGACGAGCGCCCGGCCGCTGAGGACGGCCGCGCGGTCGCGGCGGCGACCGTGGCCGGCGACCCCGACGAGGTGCGCCCGCTGAGCCTGCTCGACCTGGTGGACCGCGTGTCGGCCCGCGAGCGGGCCGACCAGGCGATGCCCACCCCGGCCGCAGCCACCCCGGCCGGATCGCCCTCGACCGAGGGTCGGCCCTTCGCCGCCGTGCTGGCCGAGGTGGCCCGCACCGCCGGCCTGGTCTTCGACACCGAGCCCGTCCCCGATTCCCGGCCGTCCGGGTCCGCCGAGCGGGCGGTCCCCGAGGTGCGGCCATCCGAGGACCCGACGGCCGCGGACGGCTCGGTCGCCGTGGCCGGTCCTGTCGCCGGGCGCGAGGGGCCGGTCGCTCGTGGTGCCGTGGCCGGTCCCGTCGGCGCGTCCGAGGTGCCGGTCGGTCGTGGTGCCGCGGCCGGACACCTCGCTCCGATGTCCACGCCCGGCCCGTTCGGCGACCGCTCCTTCCTCGTCGACGGGCCGGACCGTGGTGGGGCCCTGGTCGCCCTGGGCTTCCCGGCGGTGGCGCTGGCCACGGGCGGTGCCGACCCGCTCGAGGGCCTGTGCCGGTGGCTCGACGCCCTGCCCGCCGCGCCGCCCCTGCCGTGCGGGCCGGGCACGGTCGTGGCCGTGGTGGGGGCCCGGGCCGCGGCGGTCGCGCTGGCCCGGGGCCTGGCCGGCGAGGCCGGTTGCGACCCGGACCGGGTGGTCCTGGCCAGCCGGTCGGCCCGGCGTCGCCCGGTGGAGGCCGCACCGCCGATCCGCGACCCGTCCCAGGCCGACGAGCACCGGCGGGCCTGGCGGCGCCGGACGCAGGTGACCTTCGTGGCGGTGGACGCCCCGCCCGGGCCCGGCACCGACGGGTGGGCCGCCGGGGTCCTGGCCGCGCTGGAGCCGACGGTGGTGTGGGGCTCGGTCCCGGCCGCCCGCAAGCCCGAGGACGTGGCCGCCTGGCTCGACGCCCTGGGGGGCGTCGACGCGCTGGACGTGACCGGCCTGGCCGACACGACCAGCCCCGCCGCGGTGCTGGCCACCGGTGCGGTGGTCGGCCGGCTCGACGGCGTTCCCGCCTCGACCGACCGCTGGCTGGCCCTGGGCGGCGCGGCCCGTGCCGCGTGAACCGGCCGCCGTCCGCGCCGACGGTGGGGGCGGGCTGAAGGTGCCCGATCCCGCCGCGGAGGATGCGCCGGACCCCAACGCCCGGGTCGACCTGGTGGTCGAGGACGGGCCGGCCTGGTCGACCCGTGTCGAGGGCGTGCTCGCCGCGGGCGAGGGCGTCGACGTCGCCGCGCCGGGGATGTGGACCGACACCTCGCCCGTGCGGGCCACCCTGAGCTGGCTCTCGGCCCGGGGTGTGGTGGAGCGGCGGGTCGTGGTCGACCGGGGCCTGGTGCGCTGGCCGCCGGTGTGGCGCCTGCGGTTCTGCGGCGAGCCCGAGCTGGTCCAGCGCCGGGCGCACGTGCGGGCCGAGTGGCGCCGTGCCGTCCTGTTGAGCACCGGTGGGGGGAGCTGGATCGCCTCGGCCTGCGACCTGAGCGAGGGCGGCCTGCGCTGCCTGCTGCCCGACGATCCGCCGGTCGGCCGGGACGACCTGATCGCCATGGTGCTGCCGTTGGGCGGCCAGCGCCTGCGGGTGACGGCCCGGGTGGTGCGCAGCGTCGCCGGTCCGGAGGGCTTCCGGGACCTGGCCCTGGAGCTGGTCGGCCTCGACGAGCACCAGCGGGACCTGATCCGCCGCCACGTCTTCGGCGAGCTGGTGGCCCAGCGCCGCCGGGCCCGTGGCCACCACGACCCCATCCCCGAGGAGGGACCCCGATGACGCCGCACGCCCGCCTGAGCTGCACCCTGGTCCTGTCGCTGGTCCTGTGGTCGCCGACCCTGCTGGCCTGCGTGGCCGGGCGGACCTCGCTGGAGTCGGCCGCCCTGCGCTACGCGGTCGGCCTGGCCTTCGCCCACCTGGCCGTCGGCCTGCTGGCCCACCTCGTCCGCTCCTACACCCCGGCGCTCGAGCCCGACGACGCTGGCGCGCCGGCCGATCGCCGGTCCACCCTGCCCGACGACGCCACCGTCGCCTGATGGGTGCGGCCCGGTCGTGGTGAGAGGCCGGGGTCGAGCGGCTCCCTAGGTGGGCCGGGGCCTGGTGCCTCCACGCCCGAGCCAGCGGTCCAGCGCGCCGCCGAACCGCTCCTGGTCGGCTTCGGTGATGCCGCGCTCGGTCGCGGTGTGCCTCCAGTGGGCGATCACCGCGAGGAGGCCCTCGACGCTGGTGACGGGCAGGTCCGGGCTCAGGGCCCAACCAGGGCCGGCGAGGTAGGCGTCGTGGTAGCGGAACCGTGTGGTCGTGGCGCCCCGGTGTCGGTCGACCCGGGCCGTCCCGACGGCTACGACGCCGTCCGGAGCGTCGAGGTGGACGCCGATCTCCGTCACGGTCGGACCCGTTGCGGCAGCTTCTGGTCGGCCCGGGCCCGGCCGAAGGGCGTCTCGTAAGGATCTGTGGCCCTGACGACCTCCTGCAGCACGCCGAGGGCCCGGCACACGTTGAGCAGGACGTCGATGCCGATCGACAGGTCGCCGCGCTCCAGGCGACCGACGGTCTGCCGGGAGACGCCGGCACGCTCGGCGACCTGTTGGGCGGTCAGGCCCAGCAGCTTCCGCCACGTCGTCAGGTTCTGGCCGACGTCCACCGCGGCCTGCTGCGTCCTGAACGGGACCGGTCGAGTCATCGATTGCTCCAATACAATGTTCGAATCAACGAACATGAATTGGTATCGCCCGATCCTCGCCTCACCCCGGCCCGGGCGGCAGGTCAGCGGGTGGCGGCGAGGCTGAGGACGGCCAGCTCGACCCGGCGGTTCTGGGTCCGGCCGGCTGGGTCGCCGTTGGAGGCGATCGGGCGCTGCTCGCCGTAGCCGGCGGCCGACACCCGCTCGGCGGGGAGCCCGAGCTCGTCGACCAGCGAGCGCAGGACCTCGGTGGCCCGGGCCGTGGACAGCTCCCAGTTGGAGCGGTAGCGGGAGGTGCTGATCGGCACGGTGTCGGTGTGGCCCTCGACCACGACCTGGTTGGGGACCTCCCGCAGGGCGGCGGCGACCTCCCGGAGGATGGTCGCGCCCGAGGTCTGGATGTCGGCCTCGCCCGGCTCGAACATCACCTGGTCGGTGGCGATGGTGACCACGAAGCCGCGGTCCTCGCGCCGGAAGCCGACCGCGTCGGCCAACCCGGCGGCGCCCACCGACGAGCGGACCCGCTGCTCGATGGCGTCGAGCTGGGCCCGGTCGGCCTCGGCGGCCACGGCCGCGGCCTCCTCGCGCCGCAGCGCCAGCTCGGCCTTCTGGGCCCGGTCGACGACGTCCTCGGTGGCCACGTCGGGATCCAGGACCGGCACCTCGCCGTCGAGCGGCTCGGTCGCGGCCGTGCCGTCGCCGAACTGGTCGCTCAGGCTGCCGGCCAGCTCGCGGAACTTGGCCAGGTCGACCGACGAGATGGCGAAGAGCATGAGGAAGAGGGCCATCAGCAGGGTGAGCATGTCGGCGTAGGGGATGACCCACGCCTCGTGGTTGCCCTCCTCGTGCTCGTCGTCGAGGTCGAGGCCCGCGTCGAGGTCGAGGCCGGATCCGGACACCGGCGGCCTCAGGCGGCGACGTCGTCGGCCCGGTCGGTCCGGGCGCCGGGCGGCAGGTGGCTGCTGAGGACCTCGAACACGGCCCGGGACGACTGGCCCTGCTGGACCGAGAGCACGCCCTCGACGATCAGGAGGCGGTGGGCCACCTCGTCGGCCGACAGCGCCTTGAGCTTGTTGGACCAGGGCAGGAAGAACCCGTTGGCCATCAGCACGCCCCAGAACGTGGCCACGAACGCGGCGCCGATGCCGTGGCCCATCTCGGCCGGCTCGTCGAGCTTGCCCATGACCGCGATGAGCCCGACGACGGCGCCGATGATGCCGAAGGTCGGGGCGTAGACGCCGGCCTGGGTGAACCAGCCGGCCACGGCCTTGTGCCGCTCGCGCATGGCCTTGACGTCGGCGACCAGGGCCCGGCGCAGGTCGTCGGTGGTGGTCCCGTCGACGGCCATCTGGAGCGCCTTGCGGAAGAAGGGGTCCTCGATCTGGCGGGCCTCGTCCTCGAGGGCGAGCAGGCCCTCGCGCCGGGCCCGGTCGGCCAGCGAGGTCAGCCGGTCGAGGGTGGCGGACAGGTCGGGCGGCGGCCCGGGGAAGAACACCTTCCGGAGGGCCTTGAGCGCGGCGACCGAGTTGGACGTGCGCGAGCTGGCCACGACCGCGCCGAGGCTGCCGACGATCACGATCAGGATGGCGGCCACGTTGGAGAACATGGCCACCGGGTCGGCGCCCTTGAGGATCATGCCGACGAACACGCCGACCAGGACCAGGACGAGTCCGATGATGCTGGCGAGGTCCATGCCGTTCCGTTCGGCAGGCAGGTCCCGGGCCTGAGCGACCCGGCCGTGGTCAGGCGGCGGGGCGGTAGGTCCAGTGCCAGGGCTCGCGGGGCACGTCCTCGACGAAGCCGAAGCGCCAGCCGTTGTCCCGCATCCAGGCCTGGGCCGTGGCGTCGAGGTCCAGGTCGACCGACAGGCCCCAGCCGTGGTTGCTCGTACCCGGCGTGGCGGCCAGCCCGCCCTGGGAGTAGAGGCCCTTGCGGGCGGCGAGGGACTCCTGGCCGGCCAGGTCCCGGTACGAGTCGGTGACGCCGATCTGCACGCCGTCGGCCGCGGCGGCGACCAGCGCCTGGCGCAGGGCCCGGGCCGCGGGCGCCCACAGGCGGTGCTCCCCGATGCCGATCGGCTCGAGCGCGGCGGCGGGGATGCGCCCGTTGCCGTAGGCGACCAACTCGGCCGGCGGCCGGATCCGCCCGTACCCGCCGGGGGCGAGGCGCAACGCCGGCGTGAGGCCCGTGGCCCCGACCGGCCCACCGAGGCCCGGGCCGACGAGGCCGGTCGTGCCGGTGGAGGTCGTGGGCCCGGCCAGCCCGGTGCCCCAGCCGCCGCCCAGCCCGCCCACCCCGGGCGCGGCCTCGGCCACGCCGAACCCGCCCCGCCCGATCGCACCGGCCCCGGTCGCAGCGGACCACGCGGTGGCGCCGCCCGGGCCGAGCAGCGCGGCGAGCGTGGAGGCGAAGTCGCCGGCCCCCGGGGCGTCGCCCGGCGCCCCGGCGGTCGGCGCGGTCGGCGCCCGCGGTTCGAAGCGGGCCGTGATGGCTGCGATGCGGCCCTGGACCGCGGCGATGCCGTCCATGCCCCTTCCCGTTCGGCCGGTCGCTGCGGGTCCTGAGGGGTGCCGTCGCCATACTTGGGGCATGCCGGCCGAGCCCCGCGACGACCTGGTGGCCCGGGACCGGGCGACGGTGTGGCACCCGTACGCGCCGATGCCGGTCGCGGTGCCCCCGCTGGAGGTCGTGTCGGCCGAGGGGACCCGGCTGCGCCTGGCCGACGGGCGCGAGCTGGTCGACGGCATGTCGTCGTGGTGGGCCGCCATCCACGGCTACCGCCACCCGGTGCTGGACGCCGCGGTGCGCGACCAGCTCGACCGGATGGCCCACGTGATGTTCGGCGGGCTCACCCACCGGCCCGCGGTCGAGCTGGCCGAGCTGCTGGTCGAGGTGACCCCGCCGGGCCTCGACCACGTCTTCCTGTGCGACTCGGGGTCGGTCGCGGTCGAGGTGGCCATGAAGATGGCCGTCCAGCACTGGGCCGGGCGGGGCCGGCCCGGGCGCACCCGGTTCGTGACGGTGCGGTCCGGCTACCACGGCGACACGCTCGGGGCCATGAGCGTGTGCGACCCGGTCACCGGGATGCACCAGCTCTTCGCCGGGATGGTCCCGACCCAGCTCTTCGCCCCGCCACCCAGCCCCGCCTTCGGCGAGCCGTTCGCCCGGCACCACGTCGACGAGCTGGCCGCCCTGCTCGACGAGCACGAGGCCGAGGTCGCCGCGGTGATCCTCGAGCCGGTGGTGCAGGGGACCGGGGGGATGCGCTTCTACGCCCCGGAGTACCTGGCCGCGGTGCGCGGCCTGTGCGACCGCCACGGCGTGCTGCTCGTCGTGGACGAGATCGCCACCGGGTTCGGGCGGACCGGCCGGCTGTTCGGCTGCGACCACGCCGGGATCTCGCCCGACATCGCCTGCGTCGGCAAGGCCATGACCGGCGGCTACCTGTCGATGGCGGCCACGCTGT
>JBFWTJ010000177.1:0-8208 GCA_050247895.1 Acidimicrobiia bacterium | reverse complement strand
GACACCTCGAGCCTCGGCAGCGTCGAGGCCTGCGACGTGATCATCGAGGACTCGTCGATCAGCCAGTGCCTCCAGATCGGCGACCGGGCCTACTTCATCACCGGCTCGAAGGCCGCCGCGGTCAGCGGGATCGGCCTGGTCGCCAGCTTCGCCTACCACGTCGTGCTCCAGGGCCTCACCGGCGCCACGCTGGGCAAGCTCGTCACCGGCATCCGCACGGTCCGCGAGGAGGGCACGCCGCCCGGCATCGGCAAGGCCGCGCTGCGCTGGGTGCTCCTGCTCGTCGACGGCTTCCCCTACTTCGTCCCCCTCGTCGGCTTCGTCTGCGCGCTGACCAGCAGCGGCCACCGCCGCGTCGGCGACATGGCGGCCAAGACCTTCGTGGTGTCCAAGGCCGCGGTGGGTCGCCCGGTCGGCGTGCCCGGCCTCACCCCCGCCTCGCCCTACGCCACCGGCTGGGGCCAGCCCGCGGCCGGGTCGTGGGGCCAGCCGCCCACCGGGCCGGCCGGGCCCAGCGGGTGGGACGCGCCGGGCACCGCCTGGGGCCAGGGCGGCACCGCACCGGGCTGGGGCAGCCAGCCGCCGACCGCACCGGCCGACCCGTCGACCCCCGGGTGGGCCGCACC
This sequence comes from Acidimicrobiia bacterium, assembly GCA_050247895.1. Classification (GTDB taxonomy): domain Bacteria; phylum Actinomycetota; class Acidimicrobiia; order Acidimicrobiales; family VFJN01; genus CAVPEW01. Next base: position 7,582 of record JBFWTJ010000177.1, on the reverse strand, counting down.
CTCCGACCAACCGCCTGCCGCGCAGGCACCGCCCGCCCAGGCTCCGCCCCCCGCCGCGCCGGCCCCCCAGTGGGACGAGGCCCGCGGCACCTACATCCAGTGGGATCCGGCCCAGGCCAAGTGGCTCCAGTGGGACGAGGCCCGGCGGACCTGGGACGTCATCCCCGGCCAGTAGGCCGAGGCCGGGGCCGCCGCCCCGATCGGGCTCCTCACCTGCGGTCGAGGACCGAGATCGACCGCAGGTGCCGCTCGAGCAGGTGCTCCAGCGCCCGCGTGGCCAGGTGGCCGACCTCGACGGTGACCGGTGACGGCTCCGCCTGCAGCGCCTGGCCCAGGCGGCCGCCCAGCACGTCCTGCACGAGGGCGAGCGCCCCGGCCGAGATCGGCACGCCGCGGCGGTGCCGCGTGCAGTGGATCCCGCCCCCGTCCACGTCGTAGGCGACCAGCTCCTCGGTCGTCCCGCACTCCACGCACTCGTCGACCACCGGGCGGAACCCCTCCAGGGCCAGCAGCTTGAGGAAGAAGGCCGGCACGACGAGGGCCGATCCGCTCTGGGCCAGGGCACGCAGCGCGCCGAGCAGGAGCTGGAACAGCGCCGCGTTGGGCTCGCGCTCCATCGCCAGCTGGTCGGCCGCCTCGAGCATGGGCACCGCCTGGGTCAGCCGGTCCAGGTCGTCACGCACGGCGCGGAAGTGGTCCACGGTGTCGACCTGGGTGACCACGTCGAGCTCGCGGCCCTCGTAGAACAGGACCTGGAGGTGGTGCGGCGGCTCGAGCCGGGCCCCGAAGCGCGACGAGGTCTTGCGCACGCCCTTGGCCACCGCCCGCACCTTGCCGTGGCCCCGGGTCAGCATCACCACGATCCGGTCGGCCTCGCCCAGCTTGTAGGTGCGCAGGACGATGCCCTCGTCCCGGTACAGCGCCATCGGCCGGACGCTACTTCTCGACGCCGCCGAAGCGGCGGTCCCTCCCCTGGAACTCCCGCACCGCGTCGAAGAGGTCCCCGCGCCGGAAGTCGGGCCAAAGCACGTCGGTGAAGACGAGCTCGCTGTAGGCCAGCTCCCACAGCAGGTAGTTCGAGATCCGGTACTCGCCCGAGGTCCGCACGACGAGGTCGGGATCGGGCATGTCGGGCGCGTAGAGCCGCGACCTGATGGCCCGCTCGTCGACCTTGTCGGCCGGCACGCCGTCCCGCACGAGCTGGGCGACGGCGTCGACGATCTCGGCCCGACCGCCGTAGTTGAAGGCGAAGGTCAGGGTCATGCGACGGTTGTGGGCGGTCTGGGCCGTCGTCTCGTCGATGCGCCGGGCGACGCGCTTGGGCACGCGCCAGTCCCGCCGACCGATGAAGCGGACCCGCACCCCCTTGCCGTCCAGCTCGTCTCGGCGCTCGAGCAGCAACCGCTCGTTGAACCCCATCAGGAAGCGCACCTCGTCGACCGGCCGGCGCCAGTTCTCGGTCGAGAAGGCGTAGACGGTGAGCCACTCGATGCCCAGCTCCAGGGCGCCCTCGACCGTGTCGAACAGCGCCTCCTCCCCCGCCGCGTGGCCGTCGGTGCGCCGCAACCCGCGCTGGGTGGCCCAACGCCCGTTGCCGTCCATGACGCACGCCACGTGCACCGGCAGGCGGGCCGGGTCGATTCCCTCGATCACCACGCGGTGAACCTACCGGACCGTCGGGTAGGTAAAGGGGGTGCGGGAGCGGCTCCGAGGGCGGTGGACGTGGCTGGACACGGCGCTGGACGTGCAGGACCGCGTCGGCGCGGTGGGCGGGGGCGCGCTGGCCGCGTCGATCACACTGAGCGGGTTCCTCTCGCTGTTCCCGCTGCTGCTGGTCGGCATCGCGGCGACCGGCTTCGTGGCCGCCGGCAACGAGGACCTGGCCCGCGACGTGGTGGAGCGCATGGGCCTGGAGGGGGCCGCGGCGGACATGGTCACCAGCGCGGTCGACACCGCCGAGGGCAGCCGGCGAGCCGCGTCGGTGGTGGGCCTGGCCGGCCTGCTCTGGGGCGGGCTGGCCGTGGTCGGCGCCGTGGCGGCGGCGAGCGACGCCTTCTGGCAGGTCACCGGGAAGGGCCTGTGGGCCAAGGCCCACCAGCTCCTCTGGCTCGTCGGCGTGGCCCTGGCCTTCCTGGCCTCCCTCGGCCTGGCCTCGCTCGCCGCGCTCCTCCCCGGTCCCCTGACGGTCCTGCTGCTCGTGGCCACCCTGGTGCTCGACGTGGCGCTGTTCCTGTGGACCTTCACCGTGCTCGGCGCGACCCACGTCGGCTGGCGCACGCACCTGCCCGGCGCGGTCCTGGCCGGGGTGGGCTTCGAGGTGCTCAAGGCGGTCGGCACGGTGCTGCTGCCGAGGTCGGTCGCCTCGTCGTCGGCCCTGTACGGGACCCTCGGGGTCGTCTTCGCCGTACTGGCCTGGCTCGCCCTGTACGGGCGCCTGGTCGTGTACTCCCTGGCCCTGAACGTGGTGCGCCACGAGGCTCGGGCCGGGACGCTGACCGTGGAGATCGAGGTGCCCCGGATCGACGGCGAGGTGCCCCTGGCCGCCAACCGGGGCGGTGCGGTGGTCGACCGGGCCGAGGCCTGAGGCGTCGGCGCGGTCCCGGGGTCCTGTCGCACCCCCTGCGTAACCTCGCCCCGTGCCCGTCCAGGTGGAGTGGGTCGCCTACGGCGACGAGTCCTACGCCGCCCTGCGGCGCGCCCTCGCCACGGCCAAGGCCGGCGACCCGCTCGCCCCGGTGACCGTGGTCGTGCCGTCCCACCAGGTCGGCGTCACCGCCCGTCGCCGCTCGGCGCGGGACCCCGCGTCCGGCCCGGCCGGGATCGCCGCCGTCTCCTTCGCCACGGTGGGCGGCCTCGCCGGGGGCCTGGCCGGCGCCGCCCTCGCGGCCACCGGTCGGCGGCCCGTCACCGGTGCGCTCGTCGCCGCGTCGGTGCGCGCCGCCCTGGGCGCCGGGCCCGGCGTGTTCGCAGGGGTGGCCGACCACCCCTCCACCGTGGCGGCGCTGGTCGCCGCCCACCGCGAGCTGAGGGCCTGCACGCCCGAGGCGCTCGACCACCTCGCCCGCACCAGCCGGCGGGCCCACGACGTGGTCGGGCTCCACCGCCGGGCCCGGGCCGCGCTGGCCCCCCTCGCCTTCGACCAGCAGGACCTGGTCGACGCGGCCACCGCCGAGGCCCGTGGCGCCGGGGGTGCGCTCCCCTCGATCGGCCGGCTCGTGGCGTTCCTCCCCCAGCGTCTCGACGAGGGGGCGGCCGGGCTGCTCACCGCCCTGGCCGGATCGGCACCCCTGGTGGTGATCGCCGCCAGCACCGGCGACGACGCGGCCGACGCCGAGGTGGTCGAGGCGGTCCGGCGCCTGGGGGGGGCGGACCGCCCCCGACCCGCGGTGGGCCTGCCCGTCGCCCCGGGGCGCACCCGCCTGGTCACGGTGTCCGACCCCGACGAGGAGGCCCGCGCCGCGGTGCGGGCCGTGCTCGACGCCGTCCGGGCCGGCGCGTCGCTCGGTCGGGTGGCGCTCCTGCACCCGGGCGACGAGCCCTACCCCCGCCTGGTCCGCGAGCACCTGACCGCCGCGGCGATCCCCTTCCGGGGTGCCGACGGCGGGCCGCTGGCCACCTCGGTCGCCGGGCGCACCCTGCTCGGCCTCATGGCCCTGCCCCGCCATGGCTTCCGCCGCGACGAGGTCATGGCCTGGCTGGCGGGGGCGCCGCTGCTCGACGGTGGCCGGCCGGTACCGGCCGGCACCTGGGAGCGGGTCTCACGCCGCGCCGGGGTGGTCGCCGGCCGGCAGCAGTGGGACGAGCGGCTCGCCGGCCTGGCCCGCCGCCTCGACCCCGCCGGTGCCGGGTCCGGGGCCGCGTCGGAGGGCCGCGGTGCGGCCCAGGTCCTGGCTCTGCGGCGCTTCGTGACGAGCCTGGCCGACGAGCTGGCCGAGCGGGCCGCGACCCCGCGGCCCTGGTCGGACCACGCGGCCTGGTCGCGGCTCTTGCTGGAGCGGCTCCTGGGCAACGCGGGCGAACGGGCCGGCTGGCCCGCGGACGAGCTCGCCGCCCACGCCCAGGTCGTGGCCGTCCTCGACGAGCTGTCCGCCCTCGACGCGCTGGAGGGCCCGGTCGGACTGGACCAGGTCGCCGACGCCCTCCGGGCCGAGCTCGAGGTCCAGGCCCGGCGGACCACCGCGCGGGGACCGGGCGTGATCGTCGGCCCGATCGCCATCGGGCCCGGCCTCGACGTCGACCTGTTGGTCGTGCTGGGCTTGGCCGAGGGCACGCTCCCCGCGCCGGCCGGCGACGACTCGCTGCTCCCGGACCGCGAGCGGGAGGCCACGGGTGGCCAGCTCGCCCTGAGGGCCGGCCGGGTCGAGCGGGACCACCGCGCCCTGGTGGCCGCGCTGGCCGGCGCCGCGCACCAGGTCCTCCTCGTGCCCCGGGGCGACCTGCGCCGCAGCACCGCCCGGGTGCCGTCCCGCTGGGCGCTCGACGTGGCCGCCGTCCTCGAGGGGTCCCCCCACCGGTCGGGCCACGAGCTCCTCGAGGACCCCGCCCCCTGGGCCACCCACGTCGCGTCGTTCGACGCCGGCCTCCGCCACGGCCCGCGCCCGGCCACCGCCCAGGAGCACCGGCTCGTCGCGCTGCTGGCCCAGGGCGAGCCCCACCCCCTGCGGGTCCACCCCGCCACGGCGGGAGCCGTCGACGCGGCCACCGCCCAGGGCGCCGCGGTGGTGGTCGCCCGGCGTGGCGCCTCCTTCACCCGGTTCGACGGCAACGTCGCCGGCGCCGCGCTGGGCTCGCCGGTGGCGACCGTGGCCACCCCGACCCAGCTCGAGCGCTGGGCGTCCTGCCCGTTCGCCTACTTCGTGCACGACGTGCTCGGCGTGCGCCCCGTCGACGACCCCGAGGACCTGGTCCGTGTCACACCGCTGGACTGGGGCGACCTGGTGCACCAGACCCTGGAGGCCTTCCTGCTGGAGGCGTTGTCCGAGGGCCGGGCCCCGGCCGCCGGCGCGGCCTGGACGGCCGACGACCGCATCCGCTTGCGGGCCACCGGCCAGGCCCGCTGCGACGCCCTGGAGGCGTCGGGTCGGACGGGCCGGCCCCTGTTCTGGCACGCCGACCGGGCCCGGTTCCTGCGCGAGCTGGATCGCTTCCTCGACGCGGACGACCGGCGCCGGGCCGAGCACCGGCTCTCGCCCCTCGCCGCCGAGCTGGCCTTCGGCGACGACGGATCCCCGGTGTCCCTGGCCCTCGACGACGGCCGACGGCTGCACCTGCGGGGCCGGGCCGACCGGCTCGACCGGGCACCCGACGGCGCCCTCCACGTCCTCGACTACAAGACGGGCTCGCCCCGGCCCTACGAGGGCATCTCGGCGGAGGATCCGGACCTGAGGGGGACGCGCCTCCAGCTCGCCGTCTACGGGCTGGCCGCCCGGGCCCGGCACGGCCACGACGCGACGCCGGTGCGGGCCGAGTACTGGTTCACCTCCGCCAGAGGCGGCTACGCCCGGACCGGCTACGACGTGACCGACGAGGTGGTGGCGCGGGTGACGGCCAGCGTGAGCACGATCGTGGCCGGGATCGAGGCCGGTGCGTTCCCGGCCCGGCCCACCGCCACGAGCACCTCACCCTGGGTCGAGTGCCCGGCGTGCGACCCCGACGGGCTGGGTACGGCCGACCTCCGCCGGGCCTGGGATGCCAAGCGGTCCGCCCCCGAGCTGCGGCGCTACGTCGCCCTGGCCGAGCCGGCCGATCCCCCGGGCCCGGCCCACGACGAGCGCACGGCCGACGATGGCTGAGGTCCTGCTGGCCGATGCCACGGCCCGCGCCCGCATCGGGACCGACCTCGGCGCGACCCTGTTCGTGGAGGCGGGGGCGGGCACGGGCAAGACCTCGGCCCTGGTCGCGCGGGTCGTGGCCCTGGTCACCTCGGGCCGCGCCGAGCTGGCCTCGATCGCGGCGATCACCTTCACCGAGAAGGCCGCGGCCGAGCTGCGCCACCGGCTGCGCGACGTGCTCGGGGCCGGTGCTGCCGCGGCCGACGCCGACCCGGTCGAGGCGGCTCGCTGCCGCCGGGCGCTCGACCAGCTCGACAGCGCCGCGATCGGCACGCTCCACGCCTTCGCCCGGCGCCTGCTGTCCGAGCACCCCCTCGAGAGCGGGCTCCCGCCACGGGTGGAGGTGCTCGACGAGGTCACCTCGGGCGTCGAGTCGGAGCGCCGTTGGGCCGAGGACCTCGACGTCCTCCTGGCCGACGGGTCCCTGCGCCGGCCACTCCTGCTCCTGTTCGCCGTGGGAGCCCGGGACGATGCCCTGCGGGCCCTGGCCGCGGCCTTCGAGCAGTCCTGGGACCTCGTCGCCGAACGGGTCCAGGACCACCCGGCCGAGCCGCCTCCCGTGGCCGGCCTGCTGGCCCGCACCCTCGCCGGCATCGACGCGGTGGTCGCCCGGCGGTCGGAGTGCACCGCGCCCGACGACGGCCTGGCCCGGCGCCTCGACGACCTCGAGGCGCACGCGGCGTGGCTGCGCTCGTTGGACGACGAGCTCGAGGTCCTCGAGGCGCTCGGCCCGCAGTCGCCCCGGCCGGCACCGAGCGGCAAGGTCGCCCGGACCGGGCGCAAGGGCGCCTGGCCCGACATCGACGCCGTGCGGGCCGAGGTGGGAGCTGCCTGCGCCGCCCTGGCCGCGGTGCCGGTCGAGGTGGGCACGGCGTGCATCGTGCGGATCGCCGCCGCGCTGCGGGCACGGACGCTGGCCGCGGCCGCCGAGCGCCGGGCCTCCGGGCGGCTGACCTTCCACGACCTGCTGGTCCTGGCCCGGGCGTTGCTGCGCGACCCGCGCCACGGCCCCGCCGTGCGGGCCCGGCTCCACGACCGGTACGCGCACCTGCTGCTGGACGAGTTCCAGGACACCGACCCGGTCCAGGTCGAGCTGGCCGTGCGGATCGCGGCACGGGACCCGGCCGATCCCGCGGCCGGGAGCGCCCACTGGGCCGAGGTCCCGGTGCGGGACGGCCAGCTCTTCGTGGTGGGCGACCCCAAGCAGTCGATCTACCGGTTCCGCCGGGCCGACATCTCCACCTTCCTGGCCGCCCAGGAGCGCTTCGGCGCCGACGGCGGCGGCCTGGTCCGCCTGACCTCCAACTTCCGCACCACCGCACCGCTGGTCGGCTGGGTCAACCACGTCTTCGCCGCCCTGCTGGCCGAGCCACCCGACACCGAGGTGCCCGTCCCGTCGCAGCCGGCCTACGCCCCCCTCGTCCCCACCCGGGACGCCGCGCCCGGCGGTCCTCCCGTGGCGGTGGTGGGCCGTGCCCCGCTGCCGCGCGGCACGCCGGCTGACGAGATCCGCCGGATCGAGGCCGGCGCGGTGGCCCGTGCCGTGCGCCAGGCGTGGTCGCAGGGTTGGTCGGTCGCCGACGGCGAGGGGGGCTGGCGACCCTGCCGGCTGGCCGACGTCTGCATCCTCGTGCCGGCCCGCACCTCGCTGCCGTTCCTCCACGACGCGCTCGACGCCGCCGGGATCCCCCACCGCACCGAGTCGAGCTCGCTCGTCTACGCCACCAGGGCCGTGCGGGACCTGCTGATGG
>JBFWTJ010000176.1:0-8242 GCA_050247895.1 Acidimicrobiia bacterium | reverse complement strand
GGTCCTTCAGCGGGTTGAGGTTCATGGTCGACGTGAAGCCGGCCGTGAGCAGCACGGGGCTGGTCTCACCGACGCCGCGGGCCACGCCGAGGATGATCGAGGTGGCCAGGCCCGAGCGCGCCGTGGGGAGCACGACGTGCCACACCGTCCGCCATGTCGGCGCACCCATCGCGGCCGACGCCTCGCGCAGGTTGCCGGGGACCAGCCGCAGGACCACGTCCGACGAACGGATGATGATCGGCAACATCATGATGCTGATGGCGAGACCGGCCGCGAGCCCGGAACGGGGATAGCCGAGGATCAGGACCCAGGTGGCGAAGATGAAGAGGCCGGACAGGACCGAGGGCAGCGCCGTCATGGCGTTGACGATCGTGCGGACCAATCCGGCGCCACGCCCTCCGGTCTCGGTCAGGAACACCGCGCAGGTGACGCCCAACGGCACCGTGATGGCCAGGGCGATCGTCAGCATGATGAGGGTGCCGACCAATGCGTGGGAGATGCCGCCGACCGACAACGGGTCGGTCGGGCCTGCGTTGCTCATGTCCTCGACGTAGAGGTTCAGGTTGGACAGGGCGCCCCGACCCTTCAAGAGGGTGAACAGGATGACCGAGGCGAGGGCCGCGCCGGCGAGGAGCGCGACCGACGACAGGACGACCGACATGACCTTGTCGACCACGGCGGGGACCTCGTCGTCCTGCCACACCAGCGCCGCGTAGATGACCAGGAACGCCGCGTAGGTCACCACGACGAAGCCCAAAGGCCCCTCGAGCGGCGCGATGCGACCGAACAGGAGGAGGCCGATGCAGATGGCGCTGCCCAACGCGCCGACCACGTGGATCACGTCCTGGGTCGTCACGCCGCCGAGCCGGCGCCGCTCGGGCGAGACCGGCGCGGGCGGGCGCATCGCGGGCAGCACGGTGCGAGACGGTCGGGCCGCCGGATCGGGGGCGGGAACAGGCGGCGGGGGCGCGACCCACGGATCGAGGAGCCCGACGTCGCTCATGCCTCGGACATCGCTCCCGATCGGGACCTGGCCACGACGGCCGAGGCACTGAAGTTGATGATGAGCGTGAGCACGAACAAGGCCAGCCCCGCGGCGAACAGGGCCGAGAGGCCGAAGCCCGACGATTCCCCGTGCCGCAGCGCGATCAGGGCGGCCACCGAGTTCGCGCCCGCTTCGAGGATGTTGAAATTGATGTCGAAGCGGGGCGAGATGATGAGGAAGACGGCGATCGTCTCGCCCATCGCTCGGCCCAGGCCGAGCATCGTGCCGCCGATGATGCCGCCTCGGGCGAAGGGCAGGGCGACGTTGCGGATCATCGCCCACCGGGTCGCACCGAGGGCCAGGGCGCCTTCGCGCTCGCCCGGAGGGAGCTGGGAGAACACCTCCCGCATGATCGAGCACTGGATGGGCATGACCATCATGGCCACGACGATCCCGGCGATGAAGGTCGAAGCGGTGTACACCGACGAGGCCGCCAGAGGGTTCCCGTGATCGGCGCCGTCGACCTGGAAGATCGGGATCCAGCCGAACCACTTCGACAGCCAGCGCGACAGCCCGATGGTCCGGCCCTGCAGGAAGTAGAGGCCCCAGAGGCCGTAGACCACGCTGGGCACGGCGGCCATGAGATCGACCAGGGCGATGAGGGTCGAGCGGGCGCGGGGTGGGGCGATGCTGGTGATGAAGAGCGACGTGCCGAGCGCCATCGGCAGGGAGATGGCGATGGCGACGAGGGCGATCATGACCGTGCCGGTCAGTACGGCGGCGATGCCGAACTCGCCACGGTCGGGCTGCCACTCGGCCGTCGTCACGAAGGAGAATCCCGTGACCCGCAGGGCGTCGGTGGCCTCGAGCAGGAGGAAGAGGCCGACGGCGACCATTACGGCCAGGACGATCAGGCCCGAGACCGACATGCCACCGCGGAAGACGCGGTCGCTCAGGCCGAGCCCGGGCGTCAACCGACGAGGGGTCGGGGCCGGCGCGTCCTGGGGGGGCGGGACGCGGAGCGTGGTCACCATCCGGGCGAGCTCACCCCACCCATGCGACGAGGATCACGAGCACGACGACGACCGCGAGCATCGGGAGGACGACGTCGAGGTACAGGAACTTGGCGATGCCCCGGCGGGCCGCCCGACCCGTCGCAGGGGCAGCCGCAGCCTGGGGCGCGGCGGGCGCGAAGCCCTGGGCCGCCTGGACCTGGGCCACCTGGGCCTGGATCGCGGCGAGCCACGGGAGGATCTCCACCGGCATCGAGACCTGGCCCGGAGCAGCCGGCCACGTGGGCACGGCCGGACCGGGCGCCGGCGCGGCGACGGCCGGCAGCACGTCGACCGGGACCTCGCCGTCGGGCGCGGCCGCGTCGGGTCCTGCGTCAGCCCGACCCTCCCCCGCCACTGCCTCGGCGACGTCGACGCCGGGAGCGTCGAGCGCCGTGGCGGGCTCGCCCACAGGCGCGTCGAGCGCGGCGGGGTCGTCGACCACCAGGTCGCCCACGGCGAAGTGGTGGTCATGGCCGTTGAGGGCGATCGGCTCGGCCCCCGCCTCGTCCGACGGGACCAGGTCGAGCACGGTGAAGGCGCCGGTGAGGTGGTCGGCGTCGACCGCTGACGACTCGGGGGACTCCTCGACCGACCAGGGGTCGTCCCCCCGCTCCGGCTCGGTCAGGCCCGACAGATCGTCGGCCGGCCCGACGACGCCGGCCTCGGGCCGCGTCGGTACCTCCGGGGGGCTGGCCGGAACGGACTCGGCCGACGCCGGCACGGTCGGGGCGGGCTCGACCGCCGCCGAAGCCGCGGGCGGGACGGTCGCGGTGGGCTCGCCCGGCGCGGGCGTCTCGGTCGGGACCGCCGGGGCCGGCCCCGAGTGTGCAGGGATCGCGGGTGCCGCCTCGGCGGGCGCCGAGACCACGGGCGGGATCTCGACCGACGCCGGCACGGGCGGCGGCGGAGGTGCCCACGGACCGGTCGCCGACGCGGGCGACAGGGATCCCGCCGGGACGTCGGCCGACACCGGCAGGACCGGCACCGGGGGCACGGGAACCGGTGGCGCGGGCAGGGGGAAGCCGGGCAGCGGTGACGCCGGCGACACGGCCGCGGGAGCGACCGGCGGGACCGTGGCCGATGCCGCCAGATCCGCCGCGGCGACGGCGACCGCGCCGAGCCCGGCTCCGGGGAGGCCCGGGCCATCAGCGACGTCGGCGGCGGGATCGGCCTCGGACGCGACGTCGCCGGTGGACCCCTGCTCGTCGCTCCCCGGGCCGGGTGTGCCCTGGGTGAGGAGACCCGTCGCGCCGGCGTCCGGCTGGTGCCAGGGCACCGGCGACGGATCGTCGCCGAGGGAGTCGTCGGTCAGGACGCGCAGGTTCGGGCCCTCGCCGGGCCGCCGCAAGCCGGCCAGGAGCAGCTCGCGGGTCTCCTCGGAAGCGGCGGCCACGAGCGCCGCGGCCTCGGCCCGGGCCGCGGTCACCGCGTCGGCCGCCTCGGTGCGAGCCGTCTCGAGCTCCTCGGCCAGCTCACGTCGACGGATGCGCAGGTGCCGGTCGAGGCTGGCCTGGAGGAGCTGGCGGGCCTGCTCGATCGACGCCGGCGGCTCCTCGCACTCGGCCAACTCGGCGTCGTTCACCGCGATGCGGAGCTGGAGCGACAGCATGGCCAGCCCGGCGCGCGCCGAACGGACGATCTCCTCCACCTCGTCGTCGGGCGCGACCGTGATCGGTGCCAGCACCGGCAGGGCCGGAGCGGGCGGCGTGGGCTCTTCGGCCGTCACGTCGAGGACGGCCACGTCACCCGGCATCGATCCGGGCCTGGACGGCATCACGTCCGGTGTCCGCGTCGAGGTGAGCCGGGGTGGGCGGGACGTTCACGAGCTTTCCCAGGGAACCCGCCGTGGCCCGCACGGCCGCAGCCTCCTCCCGGGCCGCGGCGAGCACCCGGGCCGCCTCGGCCTCGGCCGTGGCCCTGATGGCCGCCACGACCTCCTGGTGCTCGCGCTCGATCGACGACAGCTCGTCCTGTGCGGCCAGCACGAGCGCGCCAAGCTCGGCCTGCTCGGCGGTCCGGCGGGCCGCGGCCTGGACCTTGGCCTGCTCGGCCCGTGCCCTGGCCGTCTCGATCTCACCCAGGAGGCGGGTCCGCTCGGACTCGACCTCCGCCGTGAACCGGTCGATGCTCGCCCGGTCGTAGGCCATCTTCCACTGCACCTCGTCGAGGCCTGCCATCTTCAACCTCACCTCCGCCCTGCTGTGGTCGAACGTACGAGTCGTCGGTCAACGACCGTTGAACTTCACGTGAACGGCATGCAGATCGATCGGGAACGCTTGCCGTGCGCCCGGACCGGCCCGCCGAACCGCGCGCTGCGGCACGACCGGCGACGGTCCGTCAGCGGAACGTCCGCTGCCCGAGCCGGCGCAACCGCTCGCGGACCGGGCGATCCGGTGGCGCCTCACCCCAGAAGATCTCGTGGACGTCCCGGCTGGCGTCGCTGCCCGGCGCGCCGGCGAAGAAGGCCGCTCCCTCCCCCACCACCCCGGCGTCGAGGTCGAGGACCTCGGCCGGATCGCCGACGTGCTCCTCCCCGCCCGGCCCGGGCTCGACGACCCCACGGACGACGGCGGCCGCACCGGCCTCGACCACCGACCCACCTTCGGCCACCGGATCGGCCGAGTGGACCGACGCGGCGTCCGCTGCCGCCCGGTCCGCCCCGACCTCCGGTTCGACGCGCCCGTCCGGAGCCGGCGGCTGCGGGCGCCGCGCCTCGATCTCCTGCCAGAGCTCGGCCGCCGGGCGTGGGCGCCGCACGGCGCCGGCCGGCGACTCGGCGTTGCGGGCGGTGACCCGCCGGATCGTGTCCGGATCGGCGCCGGCCGCCTCGAGGAGTTCGGTGGCCTCGCGGACGGCGTCGTCGACCAGCCGCGCCGCGGCCACCCGCACGGCCTCGGTCTCGGCGTCGATCTGGCGCATGGTCGACTCGATCATCACGTCGACCGGCGCGAACAGGGCCGGTGTGGGCTCGATCCCCGGTGGCGGGCCCTGCTCGGCTCCGCCGGCGACGCCGTGCAGCTCCACGGCGAGCCGTTGCAGCTCGGCGCGCTGCTCGTCAGCCCACCGCTGGATCGCGGCGAAGTCGTCGTCGGTGATGATCGACCGAGGCGCGGGAACCGCGATGTCGAGCCCAGACATGCCGAGCGAGGCTAAGCAGGCCGCCTTTCACACCGTTGAACGACGGGTGAACCTTGTCGGCGAATGCCACCCAGCGGAGCGCCGGAGGCGGGGCGGGAGCCGCGAGGCGACGGACCGTAGCGCGCCGGTGACGGCTCCGGGCGCGCGCGACCGCGCCGGACCGGATGGGTCCGAGGCCCTGGTCGGTGCACCGGGCCGGTCGCGACCGGCCGGTGCACCCGCCGGGGCGTTCAGCCGCCGCTGATGTCCTGGACCCGCTGCTTGCCCTGGGAGATCCAGGGCATCATGGCCCGGAGCTGCTCGCCCACGACCTCGATCTGGTGGGCCTTGCCCTGCTCCTGGAGGGCCTTGTAGTTGGCCCGGCCCGACTCGGACTCGGCGATCCACTCCTCGGCGAACTTGCCGGTCCGGATCTCGTCGAGGACCTTGCGCATCTCGGCCTTCACCGCGTCGTTCACGATGCGCGGGCCCCGCGTCAGGTCGCCGTACTCGGCCGTGTCGGAGATCGAGTACCGCATCCCGGCGATCCCCTGCTCGTACATGAGGTCGACGATGAGCTTCAGCTCGTGGAGGCACTCGAAGTAGGCCGACTCTGGCTGGTAGCCGGCGTCGACGAGGGTCTCGAACCCGGCCTGGACCAGGGCGGTGAGCCCGCCGCACAGCACGACCTGCTCGCCGAACAGGTCGGTCTCGGTCTCCTCCTCGAACGTCGTCTCGAGCACGCCGGCCCGGGCACCGCCGATGGCGTCGGCGTAGGACAGGGCCAGGTCGCGGGCCTTGCCGGTGGCGTCCTGGGACACCGCGATCAGGCAGGGCACGCCGCCGCCCTCGGTGTAGGTGCGACGCACCAGGTGGCCCGGGCCCTTCGGGGCCACCATGGCCACGTCGACCGCGGCGGGGGCCACGACCTGGCCGAAGCGCACGGAGAACCCGTGGCCCACGAACAGGGCGTCGCCGTCGTCGAGGTTGGGCGCGATGTGCTCGTTGAAGATCGCCTTGTGCTCGGTGTCGGGACCCAGGAGCATGACCAGGTCGGCCTCGGCCGTGGCGTCGGCGATCGACGCCACCTTCAGCCCGGCCGCCTCGGCCTTGGCCACCGACGACGACCCGGCCCGCAGGCCCACCCGCACGTCGATGCCCGACTCCTTGAGGTTGAGCGCGTGGGCGTGGCCCTGCGAGCCGTAGCCGATGACGGCGACCTTGCGCCCCGCGATCAGCGAGCGGTCGGCGTCCTTCTCGTAGTACACGTTCGCCATCGGGTTCAGCTCACCTTTCCCTGGAGCGCCCGCAGCCGCGGCCCGCCCTTGTCCAACTTGGGCAGCGCCACCCGGCCGGTGCGCTGCAGCTCCGTGATCCCATACGGTCGCAGGAGATCCTCGACGTCGTCCAACCTCGACGGCTCGCCGTCGATCGAGATCGTCAGCTTCGACTGGCCGACGTCGATGATGCGCCCCTCGTAGAGCGAGGCCAGCTCGATGACCTGGGACCGGGTGGCGGCGTCGGCCTGCACGGTGACCAGCATCAGCTCCTGCTCGACGGCGTCACGCGGATCGAGCTCGGTGATCTTGACCACGTTGACGAGCTTGAAGAGCTGCTTGGTGATCTGCTCGAGGGGGGCCGACTCGACGTCGACCACCACGGTGATCCGGCTGAACCGCTCGTCGTCGGTCGGGGCGACGGCCAGCGAGTGGATGTTGTAGCCCCGTCGGGCGAACAGGCCCGAGACGCGGGCCAGCACGCCGGCCTTGTTCTCGACCAGGACGACCAGGACGTGGTGGGCGTCGTCGGCCCCGGGGAGCGCGCTGAGGTTGCTCACTGAACGACGTCCTTCCCCTGCGACGGGTCGACGAGCACGTTGTCGTTGGACAGGCCGGCCGGGACCATCGGGAAGACCTTCTCCCGAGCGTCGGTCCGGAACTCGACCACCACGGGCCGGTCGTCGATCTCGTTGGCCTTCTGGATCGCGGCGTCGACCTCCTCGGGCGACTCGACCCGGATCCCCACGCAGCCCATCGCCTCGGCCCAGAGCTTGTAGTCGGGCAGGTCGGGCGACAGGTACACCTCGGAGTAGCGCTCCTCGTAGAACATCTCCTGCCACTGGCGGACCATGCCCAGGTAGGCGTTGTTGAGGATGGCGACCTTGATGGGGATCCGCTCGGTCGCCGCGGTGACCATCTCCTGGGCGGTCATCTGGAAGCAGCCGTCACCGTCGACCGCCCAGACCATCCGGTCGGGCCGGCCGGCCTTGGCCCCGATGGCGGCGGGGACCGAGAAGCCCATCGTGCCCAGGCCACCGGAGTTGATCCAGGTGTAGGGGTGGCGGAACTTCCAGTACTGCGAGGTCCACATCTGGTGCTGGCCCACGCCCGAGCACACGATCGTGTCCTCGGGTGCGGCGGCCTGGAGGCGCTCGAGCACGTACTGGGGCTTGAGCGCCTCGCCCGGCTCGGACTGCGCGTAGGTCAGGGGGAACCGCTCCTGCCAGCCGGAGATGGTCTGCTTCCAGGCCGTCCGGTCGGGGAACTCGGCCCCGGCGTCGACCAGGTGGCGCACGGCGCGGACCAGCTCCTCGATGACCAGGCGGCAGTCGCCCACGATGGGCACGTCGGGCCGGCGGACCTTGCCCAGCTCGGCCGGGTCGATGTCCACGTGGATGATCCCGGCGTCGGGGGCGAACCCGTCGAGCCGCCCGGTGACCCGGTCGTCGAAGCGGGCACCGAGGGCGACGAGCAGGTCGGCGCGCTGCATGGCGGTGATCGCCGTGTAGTTGCCGTGCATGCCCGGCATGCCCAGGCACAGCGGGTGGTCGTCGGGGAAGGCGCCGCGGGCCATGAGCGTGGTCACGACGTGGATGTCGCACAGCTCGGCCAGCTCCCGGAGGGCCTCGGCCGCCCGGGCCTTGAGGATGCCGCCGCCGACGTAGAGGACCGGCTGGTGGGCCCGCAGGATCAACTCCGCGGCCACGCGGATCTTGCGGGGGTGGCCCACGGTGGTCGGCCGGTAGCCGGGCAGCGACTCGCGGACCTCGTCGTCGGTCGGCCAGTACCACACCATGGCCGAGCGG
>JBFWTJ010000175.1:0-8261 GCA_050247895.1 Acidimicrobiia bacterium | reverse complement strand
TCGCGCAGGGGGACACGACCACCGGGCAACCCCGGTCCTCGTCCCGCCGCCACGACCACGACCGGTCCGGGTCCGACGTCCATCGTCTCAATGATCACAGGCCGGTCGGCCCCCGACTTCCATGGCCCGGCTCCTTGAGGCCTCGATGGCCCCGGTGGCGTGGCGCTCGACCTTGCGACGCTTCACGGGCGACACGACCATGCCCGAGTCCTCCCGTCGACCATCGAGGCTCACGTCAGCAGCAGGTACAAGATCACGCCGAGCAGCGCTCCTGCGACGACGAGCGCCCCGGCGAACCTGAGGTCGGTACGGGCCGGATCGCGGACGGCCTCGTCACCTGCCGGCGGCCGACCCTCGACCCACGCGCCGACCTCTTCCGACACCCTGTCGACGTGGCCGCGCCGACCCAGGGCGGTGTTGATGTTGGCCGCCTGGACGGCCCAGACGCGCACCGGGGTCGCATCGGCCAGGACGACCTCGAGCGTGGGCGAGGAGGGGCGGACCTCCTCGATCCTCGACGCCGGCAGGTCGTACCGGGTGAAGGGGTTGACCACCAGCACGCCGTCCTTCGTCAACCGGAGCTCGGGAAGGACGCACACCTGGTACGCGGCAGCGGCGCTCAGCCCAACGAAGGAGCCGATGAGGCCGGCGACCGACCAGGTGACGCCCTCGGCGGTGACCGTCAGTGCGATGAGCAGCGGCGAGATGAGGATCCACCCCACTCCCGCGTAGCGGAGCGGCTCGTTCCTGTACCTGGTGCCGACCAAGATCATCGTGGCCGCACCGAGGTGAGGATCCCCGGAACCAGCGTGGGAGGGAGTGGGGCCACCGCCGGCAACCGTACGAAAGACGAGAGGGTCCGATCACCGGCGCCGGCCACAAGTCATCAAGTCGTCATCTAGGTGGTGGACCGCCCGCTCGGCCTCGTCCGCTCGAGCACCGTCGGACCGAAGCCCGGGGCGACCGCGACCACGGACCGCACCCCGGCGTGGACGTACGTGCAAACAGCCGCCAACCCCTTGTCCTCGAATTCCCGCCAGGTACCGAGGGACTGACCTGCGCTCGAGACGAGCGCCTTGACCGACGCGCCGTCCACGGCCTCGACGAGGACGATGGCCCCCTCGGCCGGCACCACCCACGTCGTGCAGTAGGCGTGGGCGATCGCCTGCGGCGGCACGTCCTCCACCGTCCCGTCCTTGGGTCCCGACAGCGCCCCGACGACCAAGCTGGCCAGCACCACGACCAACAGGACAGCCGCGCCGAGCGCCAGCCGCACCGCATACCTCCGTCGTCGCGAGGGGAGGCCGAGGGGAGCACGGAACTCGGTCTCTCCTGGCATCTCGTCGCCCTCGGTCCTGGTGCGGCAACGCCCGTGCGCGCCCCGAGCATCATCGCAGGACAGGAACCGGCGCACCCCTACGTCTGCGACACCGGACCACAGACGACGTGCTCGCCGGCCCACGCGTCCGGACACGTCACACCTACGCTGCCGCGCCCGTCTCGGAGGTGATCGCAGGGGGCCTTCCCGTGCTCGCGACCTTCGCCCCACGGCCGTCGCCATCGATGACCTTGACCAGGACGAAGGCATCGACGGGCGTCCAGCCTTCCTCCAAGGGGTGAAGCGTCATGTGCGACCTCGGCGACGGGACGACGCTCGTCACCCGACGTTGGGCTGGTGGAGGACCCAGGGAGAAGCCGTATGTGGACCAGGCGACCGGGTGCGGCCGAAGGCCGGCAGGCGAATCGAACCGTCACAGAGGGGCCGAGAGTCGAGGGCCCGATCACCGGGCGGGTGCTGGCCCCTCCGCCTGTGCCTCGCGGTCGGCGAACGGGGGCTCGACGAGGTGGTGGGCGCTCTCGCGCTCGTAGGCGGCGGCGACCGCGAGCACGGTGGCGTCGTCATGCGGCCGACCGGCGAACTGCACGGCAACGGGAAGACCCTCGACCAACCCGGCCGGCACGACCACGGCCGGACTCCCCGTGACGTTGAAGGGCATCGTCAGCCGCGGCCCGGCCTGGAGGTACGGGACGGGCTCCGGCTCGCCGACGTCGCAGAGCATCGTGTCGCTCGGGGGAGCCACGGACTGGCTGCCCGGCGTGACCAGCACGTCGCACACCTCGAAGGCACGATCGAGGTCCCGCTGGAGGAGTGCACGGACCCGCAACGCCTTGATGTAGTCCGTCGCCGCGATGAACGGGGCCACCGAGAGGTTCCGCCGGACGAGCTCGTCCCGGTCGGCGATCGTCGGGAGGTGCTCCTCCAGGAGCGAGTACGCCTCCGCCACCAGGATCGTCCAGGCGATGGCCTCGCTGTGGCGGACCGAGGGGAGGTCCACCTCGTGGAGCGACATGCCGAGACCGCGCAGGACCTCGAGGACCTCCTCGAACCGCCGGACGATGGCCGGGTGCACCCGGTCCAGGAACCAGGTCGACGGCACCCCGATGCGCAGGCCGGCGCCCGCCGACGCACAGGCCGACGCGTAGTGGGGGACAGGACGGACCGAGCTCGTCGGATCGAGCTCGTCGTGACCCGCGATCACCCCCAGGGTGGTCGCCACGTCGAGCACCGTGCGGGCCATCGGCCCGACGTGGTCGAGCGTCCACGACAGGCCCATGACACCGTGACGGGACACACGGCCGTAGGTCGGCTTCAGCCCGACGACTCCGTTGAACGCCGCGGGACGGCGGATCGAGCCGCCGGTGTCGGTGCCCAGGGCGATCGGAAGCTCCCGGCCGGCCAGAGCGACGGCCGATCCGGACGAGGAACCACCTGGCGAGCGATGCAGGTCCCAAGGGTTCCGTGGGTTGCCGAAGGTCTGGTTCTCCGGGCCACCGGAGGCGAACTCCCAGGTCTGCAGCTTCGCGACCAGGATCCCGCCCTGGGCCCTCAGGCGGGCCACCGCGGTCGAGTCGACGTCTGCGTGCCAGTCCTCGTAGAGGGCGGAGCCGCCCGTCGTGGGACGGCCCACCGCCCCGATGACGTCCTTCGCGCCGAACGGAACGCCGTCGAACCCGCGGGCGCATCCGGACATCCACCGTTCGGTGCTCTGCCGCCCCTCTTCGAGCGCCCGCTCGGCGAAGAGCGCCACGACGGCGTTCAGGGTTCCATCACGTGCGCCGATCCGCTCGAGGCACGCCTCCACGGCCTCAACCGGAGACGCCTCTCCGGCCGCGTAGAGGGCCAGCAGCTCGACGGCGGTGCGGTCGGCGAGGTTCGTCAACGCCCGGCCCCCCGCTCGATCCATGCGGTGGCCGTCGCTGGCTCGATGACATCCCCGACGTAGGCCAGGTCGAGCGACCGCAGGTCGTCGAGCCTGTCCCGCATCCCCTCGAGGGCCTCCCGCGCGACCTCCAGGCGGTCCGCGTCGAGAACCGAAGCCACGCCCTGGTGGTTGGCTACGGCCTCGAGTGCTTCGACCGAGAGCCCGGCCCGTCTCGATCCGTCAGGCATGCTCGGATGCTCCTCTCCTCGGCGCCGACGAGCCGACACCGGACGGCCCTTGCTCCGTGGTGACCATCGCAGACCTCCGTCTCAGCCCACCCGTACGACTTCGTTCAGCGGTGGCCGACGACGGGGATCCGGCGGCGGTCGACGAGGCGGTCGATGTGGTGGCGGGTGATCTGCCAACCGTCGGCAGTGCGAACCAGGTCGTCGTCGTACGCGGCCCAGAGCACCATCAGGTGGTCGGGGTCCTCGGGCAGCTCGTGGGTGGCCTGCACGTAGCTGCGCAGCCGGGCCCGGTCGCCGTCCAGCACCACCTGGATGTTCCCGATGAGGTGGTGGGTGTGCGAGTAGCGGGCCCGGGCTGCGGTCACCCAGGGCATGTAGACGGCCAGCCCCTCGAGCGGCTCGGGCGTGAACCCGGTGACCACCACGTCGTCGGTGAAGCAGGTCGCGTAGCGGTCCATGTCGGGGACGTCGACGGAGTCGGCGTACTTGATGATGACGTCACCGACGGCGAGTCGGTCTGCGAGGAGGTCGCCCATCACCCGAGGATTGCAGGCGCCCTCGCACGACGGCCAGACCGCCGCATCCTCGCCGTCGGCTCCCGGGCGGGATCAGGGCGCCGACGAGGACGAGCGCAGCGCGGGGACGAGCCGGTGGGGGCAGCCCCGGAGGTCGAGCGCCTCCTGGTCGCGGGCCAGGTGCGACCTCGTCGGCCCCAGCAGGACGAAGCCGACCGCGGCCCAGGCGAACCCGACGAAGTACGGCAGCGCGCTCCCCGAGATCAGGGCCATGGCGAAGCCGAAGATGACGCGCCCACCGGGGAGGGAGATGGCGGTGTAGCCGGCGCTCGCCGCCGTTCGCTGGAGGACCGGACCGGATCCTGGTCGATGCCGGCCGACACACCTCATGTTGGCCGCCCGGCCCGGCGGGTTCCCTCGGCGGTCAGGCGTCCCCGTCGAGGCGGCGGAGGATCGTGACCGGGGCCTTGAGCCGGTACGAGTCCTCGAGGTAGCCGGCCAGGTCGTCCAGGTCGACGTCGGCCAGGCGCACGAGCATGGCGCCGTAGCCCTCGTAGTGGGGCGTGCTGAACAGGACCCCGCCCGAGGAGGCGACGAGCGACGGCTTCTCGTCGGGGTCGCAGTGGACCACGAGGACCTCGGTGTCGTGCACGTCGTCGCGGTCGTGCTCGCGCTCGCCCCACAGGCGGCAGAAGCTCTTGCGGCGCACGGCCAGCGCGGGCGTGCCGTACGAGGTGGTCTCGGTGACCTCGGGCAGGTGGGCGGTGAGCTGCCGGCAGTCCTCGAAGGTGGCCATCACCCCATCATCGACCCGCACCACCGCGCCGGCCACCCCTGGACCGCCTCGCACCGTGGCCTGGCCACGACGATCGGTGGCATGCCGCCCGAAAGTTCGACAGAACGTCGACAAGACCTTGCGGGACGACCTGATGACAGGCAGGATTACTCCTATCTAACAGGGATGCCTAACACCTAGGCACAGGAAATCCTGGACCACGTTCCTGGGGACGTGGGTCGGGTCGCTCCCCCAAGGCCGACCGATGCCGAAGATCTTGACAGACCGTCGAGAAAAGAACAAGGGACGACCGGCCCGCCGGGGCCTCGCGCTCGTGCTCGCCGCCCTGGTCGCGCTGGCCGCCTGCTCGACCTCCGACGCCCGCACCGCCGACCCCGGCGGCCCCGGCGACCCGGCGGGCGAGGGCACCCCCAACGGCGAGGGCGGCGGTGGCCGCCCCGTCTGCCACGGGCCGGCCACCGCCGAGGCCCAGCCCACCGTCACCCCCGTCGCCGAGGACCCCGAGCCCGACCTGCCCGTCACCTACACCGACCTGCGGGGCGAGGCCGTCACGATCGACGACACCAGCCGCATCCTGGCCCTCGACTCGTACGGCACCCTGGCCACCACCGTCTACGCGCTGGGCTTCGGCGACCGCCTCGTCGGCCGGGACGTGTCGACGGGGATCCCCGCGCTCCGGGACCTGCCCCTGGTCACCCACAACGGGCACAACCTCAACGGCGAGGCCATCCTCGACCTCGACCCGTCGCTGGTCATCACCGACTACTCGATCGGCCCGCTCGAGGTGCAGCTCCAGCTCATCGACGCCGGCATCCCGGTGGTCATCATGAGCGACCAGCGCTCCCGGGCCGAGATCGGCCCCCAGATCGAGGCCGTGGCCACCGTGCTCGGCGTGCCCGAGCTCGGGACGGCCCTGGCCGACCGGGTCGACGAGGAGATCGCCGCGGCCGAGGCCACCGTGGCCGAGCTGGCCCCCGAGGACCCCGCCGACCGCCTGCGGATGGTCTTCCTCTACATGCGGGGCAACGCCGGCGTCTACTACTGGTTCGGCGAGGGTTCGGGTGCCGACGACCTGATCGACGCGCTGGGCGGCGTCGACGTGGCCTCCGAGGTCGGCCTGGAGGGCATGCGCCCGCTCAACGCCGAGGGCCTGGTCCGGGCCGAGCCCGACCTCTACCTGATGATGACGATGGGCCTCGAGTCCGTCGGCGGGGTCACCGGCCTGCTCGAGGTCCCCGGCGTGGCCGACACCACGGCCGGCGCCGTGGGCTGCGTGGTCGACATGAGCGACTACCAGATCCTCAGCTTCGGCCCCCAGTTCCCGGCCACCATCGAGGCCCTGGCCCAGGCCGTCTACGGCGAGGCGACGGCGCGGTCGTGAACCTCGACGTGGCGCCCCCGCCGGCCGGCGCGCCCCACCCGGGGCCCGTCCGCTCGATCGAGCGGCCCGACCAGATGTCGGCCCTCCCGGCCGGCCCGGGGGGCGTCGTGCTGACCCCGGTCCGGACCCGCCGGGCGGTCCTGTTCCTGGTCGCCCTGGTCGGCGGGCTGGTCGTCGTCTCCCTCGTGTCGGCGGGCACGGGCCAGCTCCACGTGTCGCCGGGCGAGGTGCTCGGCTCGGTCCTGCACAAGGTCGGCCTGGGGTGGGGCGACCTGCCGTCGCACCCCAACGGCGAGGCCGCCCTGTGGAACATCCGCTTCCCCCGGCTCGTGCTCGGCCTGCTGGTCGGCGCCGCGCTCGGCACGTCCGGGGCCGTGATGCAGGGCATCTTCGGCAACCCGCTGGCCGAGCCCGCCGTCATCGGCGTCTCGTCGGGTGCCGGGGTCGGCGCCTGCGCGGTGATCGTGTTCGGCTGGACCTTCGCCGGGGCCATGACCATCCCCGTCGCCGCCTTCGCCACCGCGCTGGTCACCACCGTGCTCGTCTACGTGCTGGCCCGCCGGGGCGGGCGGACCGAGGTCGTGACCCTGGTGCTGATGGGCATCGCGGTGAACGCCGTGTGCGGCGGGATCATCGCCTACCTGGTGTTCCTGGGCGACACCGCGGCCCGGGAGCAGATCGTGTTCTGGCAGCTCGGGTCGCTCAACGGCAGCCGCTGGGAGCAGGTGCGGGTGGTGGCACCCCTGTTCGTCGCCGGGACCGCCGGCGCGCTGGCCCTGTCCCGGCGCCTGGACCTGCTGGCCCTGGGCGAGCGGGCCGCCCGCCACCTCGGCGTCGACGTCGAGCGGCTCCGCCTCACCGCCATCGTGCTGACGACCCTGCTGGTCGCTTCGGCGGTGGCCTTCGCCGGCATCATCGCCTTCGTCGGGCTGGTCGTCCCCCACCTGGTCCGCATGGCCATCGGCCCGTCCCACCGCACCCTGGTCCCGGCCAGCGCGCTCGGCGGTGCCCTGGTCCTCTCGGTGGCCGACGTGGTGGCCCGCACCGCGGTCGACTACGCCGACCTGCCCATCGGGATGCTCACCGCGGTGGTGGGCGGCCCGTTCTTCTTCTGGCTGCTCATGCGCACCCGGGCCCGGGCCGGAGGCTGGGCGTGAAGCCCCGGGACCTGCTCGGCCGGAGGGAGCTGCGGATCCCGGCCCTGTCGCTCGACGGCGCCGTGGTGCTCGAGGCCCGCGGGGTCACCGTCGCCTACGGGCCCCGCCCGGTCCTGGCCGACGTCGACCTGTCCGTGCGGGCCGGCCAGGTCCTCGCCGTGGTCGGGCCGAACGGCGCGGGCAAGTCGACGCTGCTCGCCGTGCTGGCCGGCGACCTGGTGCCCGACGCGGGCACGGTGGCGGTCGACGGGCACCCCTACGCCCACTGGTCGCCCGACGAGCTCGCCGTGCGCCGCGGCGTGCTGCTCCAGCAGGTCGACGTGTCGTTCCCGTTCACGGTGACCCAGATCGTGCGGATGGGCCGGGCCCCCTGGGCCGGCACCGCGGCCGAGGACTGGGACGACGACGTGGTGGCCTCGGCCCTGTTCGAGACCGACGTCGACCGCTTCTCCGAGCGCACCTACACGTCGCTGTCGGGCGGCGAGCGGGCCCGTGCCGCGCTGGCCCGGGTGCTGGCCCAGGAGCCGGTGGCCCTGCTGCTCGACGAGCCGACCGCGGCGCTCGACATCCGCCACCAGGAGCTCATGCTGGCCCTGGCCCGCCGGCGGGCCGCCCGGGGCGACGCCGTCGTGGTCGTCATGCACGACCTGGGCCCCGCCGCGGCCTACGCCGACGTGGTCGCCGTGCTCGACCGGGGCCGGGTCCGGGCCGCCGGCCCGCCGGCCGAGGTGTTCACCGGCGAGCTGCTGTCGGAGGTCTACGAGCACCCCATCGACGTCCTGCGCCACCCCGAGACGGGGACCGCGCTGATCGTGCCCCGCCGTGCCCACCTGGACCTGGCTCCCCCGAGCGCGGCGCCGGACCCGGCCCGGCGCGACCACCCGGCGGGCCGGGACGTGGCGACCCGAGGAGACGAACCGTGACCCGAACCCCGACCGCACCCGCCCGCCCGCCCCGCGCC
>JBFWTJ010000174.1:0-8285 GCA_050247895.1 Acidimicrobiia bacterium | reverse complement strand
GTCGCCGCCTCCGGCCCGTAGCCCTCCTCGACCATCTCGTAGGGCAGCCCACCAGGCACGAAGTACGACCACTCGTTGTAGAGGTCGGGCGATTCGGGGTACACGATCGCCTGGGCGTGCTGGGTCGCGCCGGGCCGGTAGACGCCCTGCACACCGGCGATCTGGACCTCGTAGGGGTCGACGGTGATCGAGAACGGTTCGCTCTGCGCGACGACCAGGCCGTCGCTCAGCACCCGGACCGCGAACTCGCCGCCGCCGGTCAGGTAGAGGTGCACGACTCCGCCGTCCTGGACGAACAGCTCGTCGTTCCACCACGTCGAGCCGTATCGGCCATCGCGCCGGACCACCTCCAGGACCTCGCCCTCGCCCAGCTCGCGCCCGCTCACGGCGATGGCGGCCTCGTCACCCAGGTGCGCGTGATCCGACGTGAGCAGCTCGGCGACGATCGGATCGCCGATGCCCAGGACCGTCACGGGGACCCAGGCCGACCGGGCGATCAACGTGGGTTCGTAGTTGCAGTACGAGTCCCACTCCTCGCACTGCCAGACACCGACCGCGACCTCGTACCCGTGATCGGACGCCGAGAGGTCGCGGGTGTAGGTGGGATCGGAGGTCGGGTCGCCGAGGTCGAAGTCGGCCGTTCCGATCGCCCGCCACTGCCAGCGGAACCACTGGTCCGACCCCAACGTCAGGCCGACCGCCTGTACGGAAAGCGTGTCGCCGGGAAGGTAGGGCCCCTCCACGCCGACCACGGCGAACTCGACGCCGCTCGGGGACGTCACCGTCACCTCGACCGGAGCCGAGGTGGACCCGTTCGCCACGTTCGCCACCTCGGGCACGAACGAGGCGGTGATGGAGTGCGGGCCGACCGGCAGCGCGTCGGTGACGAACGGGGCTTCTCCCCACTCGGACACCTCCTGGTGACCGAGCACCGTCGAACCGCTGCGGAACTCGACGTAGCCCCCCACCAACGGCAGGACCGAGGCGAACAGCTCGACCGGCGTGCCGGCCGTGACCACGTCGGCGCCGTCGTTCTGCAGGTAGGTCTGCGTCGCGACCGGCCCGGCCAGCGGCCCGACGACGAAGGTGTAGGTGGCGGTGTCGCCGACCGGGGCGCCGTCGATCGTCGCCGAGGCGGCGACGACGAGCTCGTAGGTACCCGGGGCGGTGAACGCCCAGTTGGCGTGCAGGTGGGCCTGCCCGACCGTGAAGGACCCGAACGCCTCGTCCGAGGACCACAGGCGGTCCACCCCACCGAGCCCGTCGTTGGTGTACACCTCCACGTCACCCGGCCCCTCGACCCCGACGAGGGCGAAGGTGGTCTGATCGCCGTCGATCGCCCCGAGCGGCACCGAGTCGGTCGAGAACCCCGGCCACAGCTGCGTCGGCCCCGGGTTCGCCATCGGGGCGATCCACACCGGCGAACCCGCCTCACCGATGAACCCGAAGCCGTCCGGCAGCGTGGTCAGCGAGTCGTCGTCGACGTGGAACCACACCTCCTCGGGCACGTAGCGGGTCCCTGGCTCGGGCAAGTCTGCCAACGTGCCGAGCACCAGCTCACCACCGTCGAGGAACGTCGCCACCGCATCGGTGTGGACGTCCGCGATGACCGTCAGCGACCGCGGCGCCGGAGCAGGGCCCTCTGCGGCAGGCGCCGGCGACGACGGCAACACCACCGCGACACCGGCCACCACGCTCGACGCGACGAACCCCGCCACGCGACGCACCACCAACGGAACAGCTCTCATGTCGGAAACCTCTGCGTTCAGGGTCAGGTCAGGTCGAGCGAGACGACGGTCAGGGTGAGGGCGCCGATCAAGGTCGGAGCGAGTGGTCGCGGGCACCGGTGGACTCGGCCGTGACCTCGGCGTCCCCCGCGGTGCCGTCGGCCTTGCGTTGGACGAGGACCTCCTGGCGACCTTCGGCGCGGGCGGCGTCGAGGGCGGCGGCCTGGGCCTGCTTCTGCCGCCGCCGGCTCCGGCGGGCGAGCGCCACGGCGACGAGGAGCAGGACGAGCGCGACGAGCTGTGCCCAGGGGACGGCCCAGGTGGTGGCGCTCCCCGCGGAGGTCGGCACCGGGATGCCCCCCTCGACGCCGATCGGTTCAGGGGTGAGGGTGACGGTGGCGGCGAGTCGGCCCAGGGGGGCCACCGAGGCCAGGGGCACGGCGAAGGCGAGCTCGTCGCCCGGCAGGAGCTCGGCGATCTCGGGGCCGGTTGCGGTGCGGCGACCGACGCCGAAGGGCCCGGCCAGCTCGATCGTCGGGACGCCGGCGAGCCGGACGTTGCCGGTGTTGGTGACGGTGTAGGTGACGGTGGCCCCACCGGTCCCGGCAGGGTTCCAGCTGCCGTGGTGAACGACCGACACGTCGTTGACGGTGGCGGCGGGATCGAGATCGCCGCCGACGCGGAGGTAGATGCGGGCGCCGACCCGGTTGTCGACGGTGAGGGGCGCGCCGGAGCCGTCGGTCGTGGTGCTCGACAGCGAGGCCACGATGCCGCCGGCGTGGTCGCCAGGCGTGGCCCGCTCGGGGACGGTCAGGCGGAAGGGGATGTCGAGGCGGGACCGGGGGGGCACCACCACGGTCCGCTCGGCGAAGGCGATCCAGGCGCCCACGTCGGAGGGCTCCTCGGCCGCGGGCAGCAGGTCGAAGTGGCCCTGGCGGGTGGTGAAGGCGTCGGTGGCGTAGACGGCGAGCTCGAGGGGCTCGGTGGTGAAGTTCGACACGCCGACGTGGTCCTCGAGGGTGTCGCCGGGAACCAGCTCGTAGTCGAACCGGTCCCGGCCGTCCGGACCCGCTGCGCTGGAGGGCCGGATTCCCCAGGTGAGCGGCGCGGACGCAGGGGGAGGATCGGCCTGGGCGCCGGCCGGGTGGCCGGTCGCGATCCCGCCGAGCAGGATCAGGACGACCAGCGCGAGGGCCGCGACCAGCCGGGCGGTCCTAACCGGTGGAGCGGCCGCACGGGGGATTCGGCTCGTGGGGGGCTGGGTCTGATGAGCGGCCATCTCGGCGTCGTCTCGTCCTCGGGTGGGGTGGTCTCGCCGGCGTGACCGGTGACGGCGCGCGGCGTGTCGCGTGGGCCCGTCGGTGGGGACGGAGGCTCGTGTCCCTCCGCCCCCACCGGAACAGGGGTCAGACCGCGGTGAGGGTCAGGACCGCGGTGTAGGTGCCGGGATCGGTCGACGTCGGCACGTGGAGCTCGAGCCCACCGCCGAGGTCGGCCGTGCCGAACCCGCTACCGGACGGGGCCGAGGCCAGCGGGCGGCTGACCGAGAGGCCCTCGCCGGCCGAGCTGCCCGGCGCGACCGCGTCACCGGCCGTCGCACCCTGGCCGTCGGACTGGCTCACCACGGCCGGCGTCCAGCCGAGGTGCTCGGCGCCGACGCTCGCGCCGCCCGAGGTGAAGGCCCCGGACTGGCCCGAGACGTTCCAGCCGGGACGACCGGAACGGGTGTCGGCCACGCGGACCGGCCGCAGGTCGCCGGTGGACTCCCAGCGCTCGCCATCGCTCGACAGCTCGAACGGCGACATCACGACCTCCCGGTCGGCCGGGTCCACGCTGACGATCAGCGCACCGGCCTCCTCGTCGAGGGTGGCCACGATGGTCTGGGAGAGCTCCGGCGGCTCGGGCTCCTCGCCGTGGTCCTCGACGTGGATCGAGACCGGCGGCGACTCGGCGATGACCGCGTGGTCGTGGTCGTAGAGCTTGACCACGTACTGGGCGCCGTCGTGGTCCTCGGTGGCGGTGAAGCTGTAGGTCCCGCCGCTCGCCTCGGCCACGATGGCGAACTCCTCGGCCCCGGCCGGCTTCACGAACCAGTGGTAGTGGTCCTCACCGGTGGGTGGGTCCTGGACCGCGGTGAGCGTCACCGTGTCGCCGGGGTGGTAGTGGTCGGCCACGCCGGCGATGGAGAGGTCGGTCTCGATCGGGTCCGGGTCGGGCTCGGGCGCGTTGAGCCAGTCACCCGTCACCTGGAAGGTGATCTCGTAGGTGCCGGGCTGGCTGAAGGCCCAGCTCGCGTGGACGTGCTGGGGCACGTTCACGGTCCAGGCGTTGGCCAGCGACCCGTCGCTGCTGGCGATGCGGTTCACCGAGCCGAACGCGCCGGTCTGGTACAGGTCGAACCGGCCCGGCCCCGACACGTCGGTGATGGCGAACTGCAGCGTCGAGAACTGGCCGGCGAGCGACCCGTGCTCGGTGCTCCAGCCCGGCCACACCAGGGCCGGGTTCTGCGTCTGGGGCAGGATCCACACCGGATCGCCCGGCGCGCCGAGGAAGGTGAAGTTGGGGTTGTCCGGCACCGCCACCTCGGCCTCCGGCTTGACCTGGAAGATCAGGTCGGCCGGGTCGCGGAAGACGATCTCGGGGTCGTAGATGTCGGTGTCGTCCTTGGTCCTGATGACGATCTCGTCACCTTCGAAGACCGGTGCGACGGCGTCGGTGTGCCCGACGTCGAGGACGAGCTTGTCCCCGGGATCGCCGAGCTCGCCGACCACGAAGGTGTAGGTCACCTCCTCGCTGCTCACGGTCTCGACCGCCGCGCCGGCAGGGACTGCTGTCAGGGTGGCCAGCGTCGCCGCCCCCACCGCCGCCGCCAGCGAGGCCCCGAGGGCTCTCGACAGTGGTCTGGTCTCCATGCTTCCTCCGTCTCGTTGGGGAGTCGTGGACGTCACCCTAGTCGAAACTAAGAATGAGACTCAATCTGTTTCCTGTGCAGGAGTCGCCGCCTTCCTGCCACCAGCGCGAGCCCGACCACGACGAGGGACGCCCCCCAGGCCACCTCGACCCCCAGGCCGGCGGCGCCGGTCCGGGCCAGGGCCCCGCCCCTCCCCGACGTCGAGCCACCCGCCGTCGTCCGGCCGGTCCCCGCCACCGTGGCGTCGCCCGCCCCGCCCGCACCCGGGACCGTCGTGGAGGTCCCGGTCCCCGGATCGGGCACGTCGGCACCGAAGGCGGTGGTCGGATCGATGCCGTCGCCGACGACGATCGTCAGGACCCGGGTGTCGGCCAACGCCTGCCCGCCCGAGGTCGTGGCCGCCATCTCCACGCTGAGCCGGTAGACCCCCGGCGCGGTGAAGGCCCAGTTGCCGTGGACGTGGGTGTTGCGCCCGATCGACAGCTCCTGGGGCAGCGGGTCGGCCGTGTCGAACAGGACGTCGACGTCGCCGAACGAGCCGGCCAGGTAGAGCACGAACCGACCCGGCCCGTCCACGCCCCGCAACCGCCAGGCCACCGGGCCCGGGACGGCTTCGAGGACCGAGGGGTCCTGGGTGTTCCAGCCTGGCCAGACCAGGCCCGACTCCTGGACCTGGGGCAGGACGTAGACGGTGGCACCCGGATCGCCGAGGAACGCGTACGTGCCGCCCGCGGGCACCTCGAGGCGGGCCGCGTCGTGGGCGTGGAGCACGACGTCTGCCAGGTCGCGCCAGACGTGGGGCGACACGGTGTCGTCCTTCAGCTGCACCCGCCAGGCCCCGTCGACCAGCCGTGGCCCCATGTCGACGTGGCCCTCGTCGATGACCACCCGCGAGCCGGCCTGGGCCGCCGAGGCGGTGGCCACCGAGGCGACCGCACCAGCGGCGGGAGCGACGTAGGTCGCCCCCAGCACGCGGTCCGAGTGCTCGTCGGGGCTCGTCCCGAGCGTGCCGCCCTCCGACGAGCGAGGCACCTCGTCCCCGCTCGGCGTCCCGGAGCCCGAGGGGCCGGCCCCGGCACCCGACGACGGGGCCGGGTCGGCGGCCGGAGACGAGCCGGCGCCGCCCGAGTCGGGCGGACCACCGGGTCCGACCTCGACGACGTAGGTGGCGTCGGCTCGGGCCACGCCGTCCCGCGTGGGCACGGTGGCGGTCAGGTGCACCACGTAGCGACCGGGCACGTCCGCCTCCCAGCGGAACGTCCCGGCCCGCCCCAGCTGGAGGACCGTCTCGTCGAGCCCGGCCGCCGGGTCGAGCAGCAGCACGCGCCGTCCGAACGGCGACAGGGCGGTCACGGTGAAGCGACCCGGGCCCTCGACCTCGGCCACCGCGACCGAGAGGAGGTCGCCGCGGTAGGCCGAGGGCTCCAGGGCGGTCAGGTCCCAGCCCAGCTCGGTCGAGGGCAGGGCGGCCAGCTCGATCGGCGCGCCCGGAGCCGACCCGGCGGCCGGTGCACGCCAGGCCAGGCCCTCTTCCCCGTCGGCCAGGGCCAGCACGACCGGCGGGCCCTCCGCGGCCCGGGCCGGGGCGCCGGCGGACACCCCGGCGAAGCTGGCGAGCAGGAGTGCGCACACGGCGACGATCCGCGACATGGCCGGAACCGTAGCGTCAACAAGAGTAAGACTCAATCTTGTATTGTCGCGTCACCCCACCGCGTGCGGGCCCGGCAACGCGGACCGGGCCCGCAGACCACGCCACCGGGCCACCAGGCCGTGGCGCGGCGCGAGGAGCCACGCCACGAGGAACCCGCCGGTCAGCACCAGCACGATCGTCCCCCCGACCGGCAGGTCGTAGCTCCACGACAGGTAGAGGCCCAATGTCGCCCCGGCGCTGCCGACCAGCGGCGACAGGAGCATCATGGCGCCGAGCCGGTCGGTGAGCAGCCGGGCCGTCGCAGCCGGCGTGACCAGCAGCGCCAGCACCAGCACGTTGCCGATCGTCTGGAGGGAGATGACCACCGCGACGGTCACCGCGACGTAGAGGACCAGGTCCAGAACCAGGACCCGCAGGCCCATGGCCCGGGCCATCTCGCGGTCCAGGGAGACCGCGACCAGCTCCTTGTGGAGCGCGAAGGCCACGCCGAGCACCCCGAGGCCGGCGACGGCCACCACGTAGAGGTCCTCGTCGGGGATGCCCGTGATCGAGCCGAACAGGAACTGCTGGAGCGAACCGGAGTAGCCCGGCGCCTGGGAGATCACCACGATCCCCAGCGCGAACGCCCCGACGAAGAACACGCCGATGACCGAGTCCTCCTTGATCCGCCGGTCCTGGGAGAACAGCGCCACGAGCACCGCGGTGAGGATGCCGGCCACCGCGCCGCCCACCACCAGGCTCCCCTGGACCACGAAGGCCACGGCCAGGCCGGGGAACACGGCGTGGGCGACCGCATCGCCGATGAAGGCCATCCCCCGCAGCACGACGTGGCAGCCCACCACGCCGCAGACGACGGCCGACATGACCGCGACGGCCAGGGCCTTGGGGAGGAAGGCCAGGTCGGGGTTGAACAGGTCGCGCAGGAACTCCGAGACCGGCACGTCACGCCACCTGGAGGATCCTGAGCAGGGGACTGCCCTCGCCGACGCCGAACGTGCGCATCCACACCTGGCGATCGCGCAGGTCGTCCGGCGGGCCCTGGGCCACCACCGTGCCGTTGAGCAGCACGAGGCGGGTGCAGGTGGTCAGCGCGCCGAGCAGGTCGTGGGTGGTCATCAGCACGGCGCGATCCTCGGCGGCCAGGCCCACGAAGAGGTCCGAGAGCAGCTCCTGGGTCGGCACGTCGAGCCCGGTGAAGGGCTCGTCGAGCAACAGGACCGCGGGGGCCACGGCCAGGGCCCGGGCCACCAGCACCCGCTGGCGCTGACCGCCCGACAGCTCGCCCACCGGCCGCCGGCGCAGGTCGGCCAGATGGACCCGCTCCAGGGCCTCGCCCACCGCCCGCCAGTCGGCCACCCCCGGCCGGCGGAGCAGGCCGAGCCGACCGGTCCGGCCCGACAGCACGGCCCGCTCGACCGAGATCGGGAAGTCCCAGGCGAACTCGTGGCGCTGGGGGACGTAGCCCAGCCGCGCCCTCGCCGCCCGGCCCCGGCGCCCGTCCACCTCCACCCGGCCGGCCCGGGTCCGCACCAGGCCCAGGACCGAGCGCAACAGCGTCGTCTTGCCCGCGCCGTTGGGGCCCAGCAGCCCCACGAGCTCGCCCGGCGACACCTCCAGCGCCACGTCGCGCAGCACCGCCCGGCCCCCCAGGTCCACGGCCAGCCCCTCCACGGCCAGGGAACGGGGGCGGGGCTGCGCCCCGGACCCATCCCCGCCGGGCGGGCTGGCGCCCGCGCCACCGAGGGCTCCTCGGGTCGCGTCCGCTCCCCTCACAGCTCCTCCCCGGGGCTGCGCCCCGGACCCATCCCCGCCGGGCGGGCTGGCGCCCGCGCCACCGAGGGCTCCTCGGGTCGCGTCCGCTCCCCTCACAGCCGTCCCCCCGCACCGACGTGCTCCTGCTCGGCGCGGCGGCGAGCCCGGCCACCCCGCACCGACACGACGGCGACCGCGGTCGCCAGTGCCAGGGCGGCGACGGCCACGACCACCACGACAGGAG
>JBFWTJ010000173.1:0-8322 GCA_050247895.1 Acidimicrobiia bacterium | reverse complement strand
ATCAGGTAGACGACCGTGAAGATCAGGATCCACACGATGTCGACGAAGTGCCAGTACAGGCCGAAGATCTCGACGGTCTCGGCTCGCTCGGGACCCACCGTGCCCCGGCCCATCTGGATGGCCAGGGCCGTCAGCATGATGATGCCGATGCTCACGTGGACCCCGTGGAAGCCGGTCAGCGTGTAGAAGGCCGAGCCGAAGATGTTGGTCGTGTAGCCCAGGCCCTCGCGCACGAAGCTGGTGAACTCGTAGACCTGCCCGGCGATGAAGATGCCGCCCAGCAGGGCGGTGACCACCAGCCAGGACTGGGAGCGCCGGACGTCGCCCCTGTGGATGGCGCCCACGGCCAGGGCCATGGTCAGCGAGCTCATCAGCAGCACGAACGAGCTGACCGAGGTGAAGGGGATGTCGAAGATGTCCTCGGGGAGGAGCCCGTCCACGCTGCGGTGGCGCAGCAGCAGGTAGGTGGAGATCAGGGCGCCGAACAGCAGGCAGTCCGAGCCGAGGAAGGCCCACATGGCCAGCTTCTCGTTCGACAGCCCGGTGGAGGTGGCGTGGCTGGGCCCGTGGGCCGCCGGGGCGTGGGGCGTGGTGGCGGTCTCAGCCATCGGTGGCCTCCGGGGCGGTCGTGGCCAGCGCGGCCTCCGGCTCCACCGCCGCCTCGCCGCCGTCGGGGTGGTCGTCGTGGCCGTGGCCGTGGGCCGCGTCGGGGTCGTCGGCCGGCTCGAGCATCCAGCCGACGAAGCCGGTCACCGTGACGATGACGCCGAACACGGTGATGCCGAGGTTGAAGATGAGGCCCCAGGCGATGAAGGGGAACCCGAAGGCGAGCACCAGCGGCCAGTACGACGGGCTCGGGAGGTGGGCTCGGCTGCCATCGCCCGGGAAGGCGATGTCCTCGGCCTCGGCCACCCGCACCAGGCGCCCGTCCTCGTCCTCCTGGTACTTGCGGTGCCAGAACTCGTCGAAGTGGGTGACGACGGGGATGTCGTCGAAGTTGTGGGTCGGCGTGGGCGACGGGATCATCCACTCCAGGCTGCGGCTGTCCCACGGGTCGGGCCCGGGCGGGGGCATGTCCTTGGAGGCCCGCCACGACGACCAGATGTTGTAGAAGAGCACGAGCATGCTGGCCGCGATGATGAACGCGCCGATCGTCTCGACCAGGTTCCACAGCTCGAAGCCGTAGCCCTTGGCGTAGCTGTGCGTCCGGCGGCTCATGCCCTGGAGGCCCAGGATGTGCATCGGGCCGAACGTCAGGTTGAACCCGATGAGGATCAACCAGAAGTTGAGCTTCCCGACGCGGTCGTTCAGGAAGTAGCCGAAGACCTTCGGCCACCAGAAGTAGAAGCCGCCGAGGAACACCATCAGCGCGCCGCCGAAGAGCACGTAGTGGAAGTGGGCGACGATGTAGTAGGTGTCGGTCTGCTGGGTGTCGGCCGGCGCGACGGCGTGCGTGACGCCCGAGAGGCCACCGATGGTGAACATCGCGACCATGCCGATCGAGAACAGCATCGGTGTGGTGAAGGTGAGCTTCCCGCCCCACATCGTCGCCATCCAGTTGAGGATCTTCACGCCGGTGGGGACGGCGATGAACATCGTCGACATCGAGAACGCGGCGACCGAGATCGGGCCCATGCCCGAGGCGAACATGTGGTGGGCCCACACGCCCCAGCCCATGAACCCGATGGCGATGCCCGAGAACACCATGAACGGGTAGCCGAAGATCGGCTTCCGGCTGAAGACCGGGATGATCTCCGAGGCCATGCCGAAGGCCGGGAGGATCATGATGTAGACCTCCGGGTGCCCGAAGATCCAGAACAGGTGCTCCCACAGCAGCGGATCGGCGCCCTGGGCGACGTTGAAGAAGTTGGCGTCGAACAGCCGGTCGAAGGTGAGCAGGAACAGGGCCACCGAGATGACGGGCAGTGCGAAGAGCAGCAGCACCTGGGTGACCAACGACATCCAGGTGAAGACCGGCATCTTCATCAGGGTCATGCCCGGCGCCCGCATGTTGAGCACGGTGACGATCAGGTTGACCGCACCGATCAGGGACGCGATGCCCGCGATCTGCAGGCCCAGGGCGTAGAAGTCGATGCCGTGGCTGGGCGAGAAGACGACGCCGCTGTTCGGCGCGTAGTTGAACCAGCCACCGTCGGCGCCACCGCCCAGGAACCAGGAGGTGTTGAGGAAGATGCCGCCGAAGAGGTACGTCCAGTAGGACAGGGCGTTCAACCGTGGGAAGGCGACGTCCCGGGCCCCGATCTGCAACGGGATCAGGTAGTTCATGAACGCCGCGCCCAACGGCATCACCACGAGGAACACCATGGTGACGCCGTGCATGGTGAAGAGCTGGTTGTAGAGGTCGGCCGAGATCAGGGCGTTGCCCGGCACGGCCAGCTGGGCCCGGATGATCAGGGCCTCGACGCCACCCACGAGGAAGAAGAACAGGGCGGTGGCGCCGTACATGATGCCGATCCGCTTGTGATCGACGGTGGTGACCCAGGACCGCCAGCCGGTCGTCGCCTTGGGACGGGCGAAGACCCCGAGCGGGTTCTTGGCGACGGCTTGGCCCGGCGGGAGGCTGAGGGTCTCTGTCGGGCGCTCGACGATTGCCATCCGGATCGTCTCCTAGTCCAGCGTCTCGAGGTAGGCGATCAGGGCCTCGATCGCTTCGGGCGTCAGGTCGAGGTTCGGCATGCCGCGGGTCGGTGCGAACATGGGCTTCTCGGCCGGCGGGTCGCGCAGCCAGGCCGCCAGGTCGGCGACGTTGAGCTTGCCGCCGATCTCGTCCACGTCGACGACGCCGTTGCCGTCCTGGTCCTCCCACAGCTCGTAGATCGCCCCGGCGAACACGCCGCGGGAGGCGAAGTGGGTGAGGTTCGGCGCCGCGCCCGACACCTGCTCGGCCTCGCCCGGGTACAGGTCGTCGTTGCCGCCGCTGACCAGGTGGCACCGCGAGCAGGTGGCGTTGAAGAGCTCCTGGCCGGTGGCGGCGAGCGTCCCCTCCTCGGGGTCCTCGGCCGGCTCCATCTGGTTGTCGACCCAGGCGTCGAAGTCGGCCGGGCTCAGCGCCACGGCCCGCATCCGCATGTAGGCGTGGGACAGCCCGCAGAACTCGGTGCACTGGCCGGCGAAGACGCCCGGCTCGTCGGCCTCGAGGGTCAGCTCGTGGACCCGGCCCGGCACGGCGTCCTTCTTGCCGTTCAGGTTCGGGATCCAGAACGAGTGGATGACGTCCCGGGAGGTGATCGACAGGTTGACCGGGTAGCCGGCCGGGATCACCAGGTCGTTGGCCGTCACGATGTCGGCGACGCCGTCGCCGTCCACGTCGTAGCGGTACTCCCACCACCACTGGTTGCCGATCACGTCGACCTCCAGCGCGCCGGCCGGGTCGTCGACGTAGCGGATCACCTCGCCCTCGGCCAGGTCGTTGGCCTCGAACGCCGACGCCTCCTTGTCGGACAGGTCGAGGATCGTGACCATGGTGAAGAAGCCGACGAAGGCCAGGACGACGGTGGGCAGGATGGTCCAGCCGATCTCCAGCCGGAAGTTGCCGTGGACCTGCTCGGGGAGCTCGTCGTCGCCCTGGCGCCGGCGGAACTTCCAGGCCAGGAACAGGCAGCCGAACTGGACGAAGAGGAAGACCACGCCGGCCACGAGGAACACCGGGTCGACGAGCTGGTCGATCTTGCGGGCCGCGGGCCCCTTGGGATCGAGGGTGTCGAGCGGGGCGTCGCTGGCGCAGCCGGCGACGAGCAGGACCAGCGGCAGCGCCAGCGCCAGCCAACGGCCGGCGCGCCGGGGGCGATCGGGGAGGTCTCGTCGGTCCATCAGCTGCCGCCCTCCTCGGCGACGGTCGTCGGCGGGGTGGGGGCCTCGTCGCGATCGTTGTCCTCGCCCATCCCGGCCGCGCCGGGGAAGTGCAGCCGCACGTGGGGCTCGGCGCCCTCCTCGGCCCGCTCCTCCGCGATGGAGTGGAAGTGCCGCTCGCCTCGCGAGCCGGCGGCGATGCCCCCCGCGATCGTGGCCACCGCGCCGACGACCAGCAGGCCGGCGACCAGGTTCGGGGAGACCTTCGGCCGGGTGGCGAGGAGCGCACCGACCACGAACACCACCGCGGCGAGCGCGCAGGCGACCCAGACCGCACCCAGCTTCGACGAGGTCAGGAAGACCCGTGAGAACCCGACGACCACGATGCCGATGCTCAGCACGCCGGCCAGGGGCACCTCGAGCGGGCTGAGCAGCCGGTCGCGCAGGGCCCGGTTGACCACCGGGTCGCCCGTGGCCCGGTCCGACCAGGCCAGCACGGCCCACTCGACGAGCACGGCGGCGCACACCGCGAGGCCGGCGACGAACAGCACGTTGCTCACGACCAGGCCCACCGCGACCAGCCCGACGCCGAACACCCCGACGATGGGCCAGTAGCTCGCGGCGGTGCGCGAGGTGGCCGGCGCGGGCTCGACGCCGGCCAGCTGGGCCACCGCGTCGGGATCGGCGTCACGGGTGGCCACGGCCAGCACGCCCAGCCCGGCGGCGACCGTGGCGATCGCCACGAGGACCCCGTAGCCGAGGTGGTCGCCGACGCCGCCCTTGTAGCCCAGGGTGAGCGGGCCGAGGAGGTCGCCGCCGGTGGTCCACCCGTAGACCGCCGCCAGCACGAAGGCCAGCGTGCCGATCCCGAGGTACCACTTCGCGCTGGTGGTGATCATCCCGACCCGTCCTACTTGGTGATGTAGACGGCGTACCAGACGACGACGTAGACGCCGACGGTCGCGTACCAGTAGAGGATGGCGGCGCTCATGCCCTCGGCATCGCGCCCGGTGAGCTGGCCGCCGAAGGCCTGCAGGCCCATGACGGCCAGGAACAGCAGGCCGAGGACCGACATGGCCATGTGGCCGCCGGTCACGGCGTAGAAGAGCACCCCGACCCCGCTGCGGACCGGCATCGACGTCTGCTGGTAGAGGTAGAAGGTCTCGACGATGGACGCCACGCCCAGCAGGCCGGTGAGGCCCAGGGCCAGGTAGGCGTGGACCCGGTCCTGGTTGCGCAGGGCCCACACGATCCAGCTCGCGGTGACCAGGGACATCCCCAGGGTCACCAGGTTCATCGTCCCCGGGGTGAGGGGCAGGACCGTGCCCTCCGGGAAGAGCAGCTCGCCGGCGCCGAGCACGTCGGCCCGGTGCCGCAGGTAGGTGGCGACCAGCGCCAGCACGGCGAGCGTCGAGGCGCCCGCGGCGAAGGCCGCGCCGTAGAGCAGCACCCGGGGGCGCTCGGACGGCGCGGCGGGGACGGCGTCGAGCGTGACCGCGGTCATCAGGCGTCGACCTCCTCGCGGTGGCGGGCGTCGTAGAGGGGTGCCTCGGAGGTCACGACCGGGAGGGAGGCGAAGTTCCCGGGCGGGGGCGGCGACGAGGTGGCCCACTCCAGGGTGTGGCCGCCCCACGGGTCGTCGCCGGGGAGGTCACGCCCGACCAGGGCCTTGACCACGAGCAGGATCCAGACCACCAGGCCGACCAGCAGGAGGGCGACCCCGGCGACCGACACCGCGGCCAGCGCCTCGACGGTGTCGACGTTGTCGGGCACCTCGCCCAGGCCCGCCGGTTGGCCGAGCAGGCCGGCGACCAGCTCGGGCACCGCGAGCACCAGCGCGCCGGCCAGCAGGACCAGGGCCACGAGCCGTGCCGCGCCCTCGGCCAGCGTCCGCCCGATGATCTTGGGTGCCCAGTACGTGGCCGCGCCGAGCAGGGCGAGGAGGGCGGCCGCCCCGACCAGGTGCAGGATGCCGGTGGTCCAGGTCGTGCCGAACAGCGCCGTGCCCTCGCCGTCGACCAGCGTCTCGATCGGCTCGACGGCCTGCACCGCGCCGGCCACGACGGCCAGCAGCAGGGCCAGCACCGCGGCGACGGCGAAGAGGAGGGGGCTCGACAGCCGGGGCTTGCCCCGGCGCAAGGTGTCGGCCGACAGGCCCAGGAGCCCGAGGACCGGGAGGATCACGGCGAAGCTCACCGCGACCCAGGGGACCTCGTAGGCGAAGGGATCGGCCTCGACGGTCAGGCCCGGCAGCGCCCACGCCCCGAGGGACAGGGCCCCGAAGGCACCGACCAGGCCCAGCGCGACCCGGTGCTGGCGGGGCCGCGTGCCGGCGAAGACCGGGACGACCTCGCCCAGCAGGCCCAGGACCGGGATGGCCAGGGCGTAGACGGCGGGCTGGGCGAACAGCCAGGAGACGGCGCCGTAGGGCCCGCCGGCGAGCAGGTCCTGGTCGAAGCGGACCGACAGGAACGCCACCAGCACCAGGGTGCCGACCACCGGCAGGGTCAGCAGCCACACCGCCGAGGCGACCAGCGCCGACCAGCTGAAGAGCGGCACCCGGGTGAGCCGGACGCCGGGCGCCCGCAGGGTCACCACGGTCGTCCCGATGCAGATCCAGGCCAGGACCTGGGCCACCACGACCACGCCGAGGCCCACGAGGTAGAGCTCGACGCCGTCGAGGTCGGGGCCGTAGGGCCCGCCGTCGGTCAGGTAGCCGCCGACCAGGACCCCGGCGCCCACCACGTGGGCCCACACCGCGGCGGTCGACAACCGGGGGAAGGCGATGCCGGGTGCCCCGATCTGCAGCGGCACGACGTAGGTGGCGATGCCGATCGTGAGGGGCAGGAGGAAGAGGAGCACTCCGCCGACCTCGCCGAAGGTGAAGACCCGGGCGATCCAGTCGGCGTCGAGGACGTCGATGCCGCTGGTGTCGACCCGCTCGATCGACACGATCAGCTCGGCGATCCCGGCGGCCAGGGCCCCGACCAGGGCGACCACGATCCAGACCCGGCCGGCGACCTTGTGGTCGTCCGAGCCGAAGATCCCGGCGAGGCCGGTCGGGCGGGCGGGCGACGGCGCCGGGGCCGACGACGCGGCGTCGGCGGGCGCGGACTCGGTGACGGTCATCGAGGCACCTGCGGCAGGGGTCGGCGGTTCAGCGGCACGTCGTCGGGCAATCTAGTCACGGGCCCTTCGCGGCCCGAAAACCACCCTCGCGACGGGTGGAACGGCCGGGGCGCGAGCGCGGTCACCATCCGGAGCGCACCAGCTGGTCGGCGGCCATGGCCCCGAAGAGCAGCGTGATGTAGGTGATCGACCACGCGAAGAGGCGCATGGCATCGGCCCGCACGGCCAGCTCGCCCGGCCCCACCAGGCCGGCGTGGACGTCGTGGTCGGGCTCGGGGGCCCGGGCCAGCCGCACGGCCAGCGCGGTGAACACCGCGCCGAGCACGACGGACGCGCCCAGGTAGAGGCGGCCCATGCCGGCCACCGGCGAGAACGCCACCGTGAGCGCCCACAGCAGCAGCGTGTAGCCGAGGATCCGCAGCGAGGTCCGCCGGATGCTGGTCACCGAGGGGAGCATCGGGACGTCCACCTTGGCGTAGTCGTCGCGGTAGCGGATGGCCAGGGCCCAGAAGTGCGGGGGCGTCCAGTAGAAGATGACGGCGAACAGGATCAGCGGGGGCCAGTCGAGGCCGCCGGTCACCGCGCTCCAGCCGATGAGCACCGGGACCGCGCCGGCGGCGCCGCCGATGACGATGTTGCGGCTCGACGTCCGCTTGAGCCACAGCGTGTAGACGAACACGTAGAAGAGGCACGCGGCGACGGCGAGCACCGCGCTGAGCAGGTTGACGGTGATCCAGAGGTGGGCGAAGGCGACGACCTCGAGCGCCACCGCGAACCGCAGGGCGTTGGCTGGCGCGATCTCGCCGGTGACCAGCGGGCGGCCCTGGGTGCGAGCCATCACCCGGTCGATGTCGCGGTCGACGTACATGTTCACGGCGTTTGCCCCACCCGCAGCCAGGGCACCGCCGAGCACGGTGTTGAACATCAGCCAGAGCGACGGGATGCCCTGCTCGGCCACGATCATGGTGGGCACCGTGGTGACCAGCAGCAGCTCGACGATCTGCGGCTTGGTCAGCGCCACGTACGCGGCGACGCGCGTCCGCGGGCGGGATCGGACGGTGCTGGCCATGCACGGGCGAGGTTAGGACCGGGCCCCCGGCCCGGGCGAACCCGTGCCGTCGCCCCCACGGGAGGTCGGACCGGTAGCGTCGGCAGGCATCGAGGAATGGCGCGACGTCACGGGAAGCGCTTCCGATGCCGGTGGCGCGCGGCGGTTCGTCTCGGGGGTCCTCCAGCGGGAGGGCGTGGCGAGCGAGCTGGCGGACGACGCCGTCCTGGCCACCAGCGAGCTAGCCACCAACGCCCTGCGCCACGCCGGCGGCCTGGTGGCCCTGCGGGTCGACGTGACCGGGCTGCGTGTGCACGTCGAGGTCGAGGACGGCT
>JBFWTJ010000172.1:0-8342 GCA_050247895.1 Acidimicrobiia bacterium | reverse complement strand
GCCGCCCGGTCGTCGAGGTCCCGGTCGACCGACGGGACACGGCCTCGTCGCCGAGAGGTGCGACCCGCCCTCACGGTGCTGCTCCGGGGCCCTGCGCCCGTGGCGCCTGCGACCGACCTGACCCGATCCCGGTCCTGGACCCCGAGGTCTCCTGCTGGCTCCAGCGCCAGAACATGGCGCCGATCACCGGCCAGATCAGGGGGACGTTGCCGACCTTCATGAGCACGCCGGCGAGCTGCTGGTCGGCGGTCGGGTCGATCGAGCCCACCCGGGGGGCCAGCTCGTAGATCCGGTACAGCGGGAAGTCGGCGAAGGTGAGGAACCCGCCGGGCACCATCGGGATCAGCCCGGCGGCGAGGAACAGGTAGATCCCGCGGGCCGGGTACGACGGGCGCAGGGCCGGGACGGGACCGCAGACCGGGAGCCACAGGACCAGCCCGCCGGCGAGCCAGGCCACGTCGAGCAGGAACGACCCGAGCTGGTCCGCTCGCAGGGCGTCGACGGTGATCGGGGCGTGGGTGACGACCAGCACGACGTTGACGACCGCGCCGGCGACGACCGGCCGGGCCAGCGCCCGGGCCACCCGGCCGATCCCGGCCCGGGCGACGAGCGCGTCGGCCAGCGGCTCGGGCACCGCGAGCAGGAGCAGCGGGGCGGCCACGAACGTGTAGAGCAGGTACTGCAACATGTGGGCCGACGCCAGGTAGCCCGAGCCCAGCGTGCCGACCGGCCAGTCCGACGCGACCCAGAGGGCGGCGAGCCCACCCCACCAGGACAGTCGCTGCCGCCGGGTCGGGTGCAGCCCCGACCGCCGTGCCACCGTCCACCCGCCGAGCGCGAGGGCGGCGACGAAGAGCCACACGCCCGGGTAGGCCCGCGGCGCCCAGGACCAGGGGAGCCGGGTCGCCGCGCACCACCAGGTCATCGGGGCCCGCTCCCGGACCCGTCGCCGGCCTCGATCCGCTCGAGGGCCTCGTCGGCGGTGACCACCTGCACGGTCGCCCGGAGCGCGGCCGACCGCCGGAACCGGATCTCCAGCTGCAGCTCGTCGCCCATCCCGACCGGTCCGTCGAGGCCCTCGAGCATCAGGTGGGCCCGGCCGGGGTCCAGGCCGGTGACCGCGTCGGCCGTCACCTCGATGGACGCCGCCGGCTGCATGATCGACAGGCCGTCGCGCTCCACGGCGGCGTGCAGGGTGATCCGGTCGGCCCGCCCGGCGTCGGGCCCGACCAGGGCCGCGCCCACGATCTCGTCCCGCCCACCCGTGTTGGACAGGGACAGGTAGACGGCCAGCTCCCCCTCGCCGGGGATCGTGAACGCCTCGACGACCGCGACCCGCGGCTCCGGTGGGGTCGAGCCGCCGCACGAGGCGAGGGCCGGTGCGGCCAGCATCGAGGCGACCAGGATCGCCGCGGCCCGCCCGAGGCGCTCACCCACCCTCGGCGTCCGGCCAGTCGAGGTCCGACAGCCGCGGGAGGTCGCGGACCCAGTCCTGCCGGCGGACCCCGAACGGGTAGACGACGTGGGCCAGGTCGTCGGGCGTGTAGGCCACGACCTGGCTGGCGTGGCCCACGAGGTACCCGCCGTCGTCGTCGGCAGGTTCGGCGAAGGCGACCGGCACCCCCGTCGCCTGCTGCGCCGCCTCGAGATCGTCGGGCGTGCCGACCAGCCCGACGAAGGCCGGGTCGAAGCGGTCGAGGAAGGTGCGCACGGCGTCGGGCGTGTCGCGGGCCGGGTCGATGCCGACGAACACCACGACCGGCCGGGGCACGCCGGGCCGGTCCAGGGCGCCGGCCAGGGTGGCCAGGTGGATCGGGCACACGTCGGGGCACGACGTGTAGCCGAAGAACAGCAGCGTGAGGCGCCCCGCCGTCTCCGCCGCGAAGTCGAACGGCCGGCCGTCGGTGGTCGTGAGGGTGAACGACGGGCGGGACCAGGGCTCGGCCAGGACCGTGCCGGCGAGGTCGAGCGCCTCGTAGGGATCGCCCCCTCCTCGGCCCGGGCCGTCGCCCGCGTCACGGCGCAGGAAGGCGGCCGCGGTCACGGCCAGCACCGCCGCGACGACCGCCAGGGCGGGCAGCGCTCGCCTCAGCATCGGGATGTCCACACGTCGACTAGGTCGACCTCCGAGGTCGCCCGGTTCCCGGGGATCTCCTCGGTCGGAGCGCGGGACGGTCTGCGAGGAGCTCGGGAACCGGAGGCTCGTCCCGAGCGACAAGCACTGCGCGTGTCGCCGCCACCGGCGCCGCCCGGGCGGTCGTGCGCCGCGGGCGGGCGACGGGGCTGGACCGGCGCGCCCGACCGACCCCAAGGAGGAACCCCATGACCACCGCGACGCCTTCTCTCCTCGCCCGATCTGCCACCGTGGCCGGCGCGGCCCTCGCCCTCGGGGTCCTCGTCGCAGGCCCGGCATCGGCGCACATCGGGACGAGCCAGAAGGAGGTCGCGGCCGGCTCGACCGTCGCCCTGGGCCTCACCGTGGGCCACGGGTGCGGCGAGTCGCCCACGGTCGAGGTCGCGGTGCAGGTCCCCGAGGGGATCGTGAACGCGTCGCCCTTCGCCCACCCGGGTTGGACCGTCACCACCGAGAAGGAGCAGTTGGCCGAGCCGGTGACCTCGGGCCACGGTGACCCCGTCACCGAGCGCGTCTCGGTGATCACCTTCACCGCCCAGCCGGGCAACGAGCTGCCCAACGGCGTCCGGGACACGTTCACCGTCAACTTCACGGCACCGGACGCGGTGGGGGAGCGCCTGTTCTTCAAGACGATCCAGACGTGCGCGGAGGGGTCCAACGACTGGATCCAGGAGTACGACGGCACCGGCGAGGAGCCCGAGAGCCCGGCTCCCTTCGTCACGGTCACCGCGGCCGAGGGCGGGTCCGGCCACGGCGACGAGGGTGGCGAGGGCGAGGGTGCGGACCACGAGTCCGAGGGCGCCGAGGAGCAAGAGCCGGCCGACGAGCCCGAGGTGACCGAGGTCGCGGCGGACGTGACGGGCTCGACGAGCGACGGCGGCGACGGCGACGGCACGGGCCTGGCCATCGCCGGGCTGGTGGTCGGCGCCGCGGGCCTGGCCACCGGTGGCGTCGCCCTGGCCCGGACCCGCCGCACCGGCTGAGGCGGGGGCGAGGTCGCCCGTCCCGGGCGGTTCCCCCGCATCGGGCGGTCCGGCATCGGGCGGTCCGGCATCGCCCGCCGTCGGCGGGCGTGAGGGCTAGGGTCCGGCCCGGTCGGAGCGCCCGCGAGGTCCATGAGCACGGTCGACAGCCCCACGTCGCAGGCAGGTCCCCGGCAGGGGAGGCGGGGGCGAGCAGGTCCGTGGGTGGACCTCTGGCCCTGGCTG
This sequence comes from Acidimicrobiia bacterium, assembly GCA_050247895.1. Lineage (GTDB taxonomy): Bacteria > Actinomycetota > Acidimicrobiia > Acidimicrobiales > VFJN01 > CAVPEW01. Next base: position 5,000 of record JBFWTJ010000172.1, on the reverse strand, counting down.
GTCCTGGCCCTCGCCGCGGTGGTCGTGTCGGGCCTGCCCGGGCGGACGACCGACGTGTTCCTCGGGGACCTCGCCTACCACCGGGCCGTCGCCCTGTCGATGAGCCCCGGCGACCTGAACGGCAGCGGTCCCTACGAGGGCCTCCCCTCCTACTACGGCGGCCTGTTCCCGATCGCCTGGGCGCTGGCCGGCGGCCTCGGCCTCGACCACGAGGTCGTCCTGTCGGTGGTGTCGTGGTGCGAGCCGGCGCTGTGGGTCGCGGCGGCCGCGGTGCTGGCCGCGGCGCTGTGGCCCGGCCGGCGGTGGGCGCAGCTCGGCTTCGCCGGCCTGGTGGTCGGATCGGCCGGCATCGGCCTGCCCCACGGCCAGCGCTGGGTCGACGCGCCGAACCTCGCCGGCCACGTGTTCTGGCCGCTCTACCCGCGTGACGTGGCGATGATGGCCCTGATGGTCGCGGTGGCCGCCGCGCTGCGCCGCCGGCCGGTGGTGGCCGGGGTCGTCGTGGGCCTGGCCGTGGCGGTCCAGCTCCAGGTCGGCGCGCTGGCCGGGGGGCTGTGCCTGCTGGCGCTGGCCACCTCGGGGCTGGGCGTCCGCGGGCTCCGTCGCGACGGGGTGGTGCTGGCCGTGGCCGCCGCGCTGTCCTCGGCGTGGTGGTGGGTGCCCCGGGCCTGGTGGGTGGCGCGGTGGGGCGTCGACCTGGCCGGGTACTCGGGGCGGGCCGACGTCCCGGCGACGCCGTCGACCTTCGCCCGGGCCTTCGGCATCGTGCTGCCCGTCGCCGCCGTCGGCCTGGTGGCGGTGCTGCGGCGACGGGGCGGCCGGGTGGGGTTCCTCGCCTGGTGGGCGGGCCTGGCCGTGGCGATGATGCTGGGCGCGCTGGCGGCCGGCGGCGACGTGCTGGCCCTGCGCCGGGCCCTCTACTTCGCCACCCTGCCGGTGGCCGGCCTGGCCGTCGAGGGCAGCATGTCGCTGGCGGAGCGGGTCCGCCGCCCGTCGGCCCGGGCCCTGGCCCCGGTGGCCCCGGTGGCGCTGGCCGTGCTCGCGGTGGCGACGTCGGTGCCGACGTTGGCCGCGACCCGGTCCTTCGTGGACGGCGTCTGGCCCCGGGCGGCCTTCGCCGCGCAGGACTACTCGGGCCCGGCCTGGTCCGAGGTGTGGAGCGCGGCGCGCGGCCAGGGCGCACCGGTGCTGGTGCCCGAGCGCGACGCCACGATGCTGTGGTTCGCGACCGGCCGGACGGTGCTGTGGATGAACCGGCCGGGGCCGGTCAAGGCCGGGTTCGACGTGGGCGCGGCGACGGGGTGGTCGGAGGCGAACCGGGAGGAGGAGGTGAACGGGGCCTTCGCCCGCGGCCGTCCGGCGCTGTGCGACCTGGCCGTCCGGCGGGGCGCGGCGACCCTGGTGCTGCGGGCCCAGCCCGGGCTGGTGGCCTGGTTCGACCTGCCGCTGGCCGCCCGCTACCGGCAGGACCCGTCCGACGAGGTCGGCAGGGTGGTCGACAAGAACCCCTACGACGAGCTCGTGGTGGCCAGGGGAGGCCGGGTGCCGGTTCCCTTCGAGGGGTCCGACGCCGTGGCCCGCCTGGAGGTGTGGTGGCGCCGGCCCCGACAGGCGGCGGCCGACGACCTCGGGATCCTGCTTGCCGACGGCACCCGGCTGTCGCCCGACGCGACGCGCCGGGAGGCGGGGCTCACGGTCAGCTCGTTCGACCTGGCGCCGGGTGCGGCGCCGGGGGCCACGATCGTCAACTCGGGGCCCGCTGCGGCGCTGGGCCGGGTCGCCGGGTACCTGCCCGACCCGTCGGCGGACGCCCCGGCCGTCGTGCTCGGCGTGGCCGATGCCTGTCCAGCGGGATGAGGCGGCCTTCCTGCGCATTTCCCGACCAAACCCGTCTGAATCGATAAATTCACTAGCTATCTCTAGTACCGTGCCGGCATGTCCCTCGACGGGAAGGTGGCGATCGTCACCGGAGCCGGTGCCGGGCCGGCCGGCGGGGGGTCGGGTGCCGCGATCGCCGAGGAGCTGGCGGCGCGAGGGGCACAGGTCGTGGTCGTGGACGTGGACGCCGAGAGCGCGGCCCGCACGACCGGGCGGATCGCCGCCGCCGGCCGGGGCGGGGCGCGCCCGGTGGTGGTGGACCTCGGCGAGCAGGACGCCTGCGAGCGGGTCGTGGCCGAGGCCGTCGAGGCCTTCGGCCGCATCGACGCCGTGGTGAACAACCTGGCGGTCACCTCGCCGGGCACCGTGGTCGACACCAGCGAGGCGCAGTGGGCCCGCACCATCGAGCTGAACCTGGCCACGCCGGTGCGGATGTGCCGCCACGCCATCCCCTGGATGGTCCGTGGCGGTGGCGGCTCGGTGGTCAACATCGGGTCGAGCCTGGGCCTGCGCGGGCTGGGCGCCTCGTTCGCCTACGCCGTGTCCAAGGCCGGCCTGCTCGGGCTGACCCGGGAGGTCGCGGTGGCCCACGGTCCCGACGGGATCCGCTGCAACCTGGTCGTCCCCGGCCACATGCACACGCCGATGGCGGCACGGGTCGCCGGCGGGGAGCGGATCCGCGAGGTGCGCAGGCGCCTGTCCCCGCTGGGGATCGAGGGGACCGGTGCCGACGTGGCGCAGGCCGTGGCCTTCCTGGTCGGCGACGAGTCCCGCTGGATCACCGGCGTCGTGCTCCCCGTGGACGGGGGCATGCTGGCCACGATCCCGCTGCGTGCCGTGCACGAGCTCGACCTCGCGTCGGGGTCGTGAGCGCGTTGCCCGGCCGGCCCATGTCCACGGTCACCGACAGGGCGGTGGGAGACTCCCGGTGGTGACCGATCCCGGCGACCGTCGTCGCATCACGATCCCCAAGGCCGCGGCGATGGTCTGCAGCGACCTGCGCGCCCGCATCCTGTCCGGCGAGCTCAAGGAGGGCACGGCGCTGCCCAACGAGGGCCAGCTCATGGAGATCTACGGGGTGTCCCGGCCGACCATCCGCGAGAGCGTGCGGATGCTCGAGGCCGAGCGCCTCGTCGTGGTGAAGAGGGGCGCGGGCGGGGGTCCCCGGGTGAAGCTGCCCGACGCCGACGACGCGGCGCGCTACGTGTCGATGGTGCTCCAGCTCCAGGGGGTCACCGTCGACGACGTCTTCGAGGCGCGGGCCATGCTGGAGCCGGCCGCGGTCCGGCGCCTGGCCGACGACGCGACCGAGGAGGAGCTCGGCGTGCTCGAGGCGATCCACGCCCGGAACGCCGCGCTGGTGGAGGACCCGGTCGAGTTCGCCGGGGTGGCCACCGAGTTCCACCACGCGCTGCTGGAGCTGTCGTCGAGCCGGACGGTGGCCCTCATCGGCAAGGTGCTCAGCGAGATCATGGACGCCCACCACCGCAAGACGATGAGGGTCCTCGACGTGGAGCGGCGCAAGGGTGCGGAGGACCGGACCATCCGCGACCACGAGGCCCTGCTCCAGGCGCTGCGGACCCACGACGGCGAGCTGGCCTCGCTGCTGTGGGCCCGCCACCTGAGCAACGCCCGCCACCTGGCCGCCGAGAGCCTCGGCGAGCACCAGGTGGTCCAGCTCGCCCCCGACGACGAGCTGTCGCTGGACGGCGAGGACCCCGGCGCCCGCTGAATTCACAAAACTCACTAGCGAGTTATACGCTCTGAGCCCGTGAGGGGCTCCGAGGGGGACGCAGGACTTCGCTCGCTCGTCGAGCGCGTCGAGGGATCCGTGCGGGGGCTGCCGACCGGGGACGACTTCTGGCAGCGGGCCGTGTGCGCCACCGCCCTGCTCCGCTCGGACCACCCCGAGGCCGGGTCCACGGCGCGCCGCTGGCTCGACGAGGCCGTCGACGCCCAGACCAGCGACGGCCGGCTCTGCTACGGCGGGGTCGGCGTGACCCGCTTCGACGGGTTCGACACCTCCACGGTCAGCGCCACCCGCGACTTCCGGCGGACGGCCCTGTCGACCGGCTACTTCGGGACGCCGCTGCTCGACCTGCACGAGCGCACCGGCGAGGACCGCTACCTGGCCGCCGCGGTCCGCCAGGCCGACGCCATCCTCGCCGGCCCCCGGGGCGCGGCCGGCTTCCTGATGATGAACGCGGCCCGGCCCGAGCTGTGGATCGACTCCGTGTACCCCATGGGGTTCCTGGCCCGCCTCGGCGCCCTGACCGGCGAGGCGACCTACGCGGACGAGGCCCACCGGCAGCTCCGCCACGTCGAGGAGCACCTCGTCGACCACCGGACCGGCCTGGTCCGCCACCTCTGGCTCGAACGGCCCGACTCCTACCCGGACGGCTGCTTCTGGTCCCGGGGCACCGGCTGGCACGTCGCCGCCCTGGCCGAGGTCGTCGAGGCCCTGCCCGGGCACGCCGAGGCCGGTCGTGCCGGCGACGTGCTGGCCGGCCTGCTCACCGCCGTGGTCGCCCGCCAGGACGCCACCGGCCTGTTCCACGACGTCCTCGACGACCCCGGGTCACCGCTGGAGTCCTCCGGCACGCTGCTGATCGCCTACGCCCTGGCCCTGGCCGGCCGGCTCGGGCTGGTGGGCGCCGACCGGCTCGACGTGGCACGGCGCGCCCTGGCCGCGGTGGCCCGCCTGGTGGAGCCGGACGGCACCAGCGGCCGGACCTCCCTGCCGCCCGGGGGCCCCGGTTGCCCGCTGGGGAAGCTGCCCCTGACCCAGGGCCTGTTCCTGCTGGCCGCCCACCACCTGGGTGGGCCGGGGTGACACCCGGGTCGTCCGTTCCCGGGCCGCGGGCCCCCGGGGCCGTCGAGGCCGAGCCGGACGAGGCCGCCGACGTGGGCGAGCTGATCGCCGCCTACCCCGGCCTGCGCATCGACCACGACAACGAGCGCTGGTACGCCGGGCTGCTGGCCCGCCGGCTCCTGATCCGGGCCTGCACGTCGTGCGGGCTCCACCACCACCCGCCTCGCCCGGTCTGCCCCGGTTGCTGGTCCACTGCGCTGGTCGACCGGGAGTCCCGGGGGACGGGCGTGGTCGAGGCCTCGACCACGTT
>JBFWTJ010000171.1:0-8458 GCA_050247895.1 Acidimicrobiia bacterium | reverse complement strand
GCGGTCGTGGCGGGACAGGCCGGTCACCCCGGCGTTGGACGCGTCGGTGACGTGGGCCTCGCCCTCGGAGAGGACCCAGGTGAGCCAGCTCTCGACCGTGCCGACCCGCAGGCCCCGGGACCGATCGGGGTCGTGCTCGTCGAGCAGGTGGGCGGCCTTGGTCGCGGTGGCGTTGGGACCGACGCGGATGCCCTCGGCCTGGAGGGCCAGGCACGTGCCCACCGTGCGCAGGTCCTGCCAGCCCAGGGCGGGGCCGACGGGCTCGCCGGTGGCGGGGTCCCACACGACCGTGGAGGCCCGCTGGTTGGTGATGCCGACCGCGTCGACCGGGCCGACCTCGGCCAGTACGGCGTCGGCCACGGCGCGGCAGGCGTCGGCCATGCGGCGGGCGTCGAACTCGACCAGGCCGGGGAACGGCGTGTCGGGCAGCAGCTCCACGCGGCGCTCGGCGGCGACGGTGGCGTCGGGCCGCACCGCGGCGGCCTTGAGGCCGCTGGTGCCGACGTCGAGCACGAGGATGGTCATGCGGCGGCGATCCCCCTGGGGCTGGGCGGCGGTCGGGCGACCCGGGCCCGGCAAAGCTAACCGGCGCGGCCGCGCCGGCCCGGGGGCCGCGGCCGGCTCGCTCAGCTCGCGGGCGCCTCGTCGGCCTCGAGGGCGGCGCGGTAGGCGTCGGCCTCGGCGCGGGTCCGTCCGGGCGACCAGCTCCGCTCGGCGGCGAGCAGCTCGGCCACGTCGTCGAGGGCGGCCCGGGTGGCGGCCAGGTCCTGGACCCGGGCCCGGGTCCGCCGGGCCAGCACGTCGTCGAGGTCGAGGGCCATCTCGTGGCGCACGGCGAAGACGGCCTCGGCCCGCAGGTAGGGGAGCCCCTCGACCAGGGGCCGGCCCAGGGCCGGGTCGCGCTCGACCATGGCCCGCACGACGCGGGCCTCGGTGCCGTAGCGGTGGGCCAGGTGGGGGTCCTCGGCGGCCATCTCGTCCCAGCCCCGGGCCCCACGCAGGGGGAGGTCGCGGGTCCGGCACCGGCGCAAGGGCCGCCCGGCCAGGGATCCGAGCAGGTCGCCGACCACGCTGTCGACGACCTGCTCGGCCATCTCGCGGTAGGTGGTGAGCTTCCCGCCGGTGACCGTCACCAGGCCGTCCTCGGCGGTGTCGATGTGGTGGCGGCGGGACAGGTCGGCGGTGCGGCCGGTGCCCTCGGTGCGCACGAGGGGCCGCAGGCCGGCCCAGGTGGCGGTCACGTCGTCGGGCCGCACCGGGCGCTCGCCGTCCCGGCGGGTGGCGTTGAGGGCGCCGAGCAGGTACTCGACGTCGGCCGGGGTGCAGCGGGGGTCCTCGAGGGGTCCGTCGTGGTCGGTGTCGGTGGTGCCCACGTAGGTCAGGGCGAAGGTGCCGTCGCCCTGGGGCAGCCAGGGGATGACGAAGACCGTGCGCGCGTCGCCGGGCACGGGGACCACGGCGGCGACCCGGTTGCGGACCAGGTCCCAGGGGACCACGACGTGGACGCCCTTGGCCGGCCGGATGGAGGGGACCGTGGTCCCGCCACCCAGGGCGCGCACCTCGTCGGCCCACACGCCGGTGGCGTTGACCACGGCCCGGGCCCGCACCTCGAACCGCCGGCCGTCGGCCTCGACGAGCGCACCGCTGATCCGGCCGTCGGTCCGGGACAGCTCGACGACCGCGGCGTGGTTGGCCACGAGGGCGCCGTGGTCGAGGGCGGCGGTGCGGGCCACGGTGGTGGTGAGCCGGGCGTCGTCGGCCGCGGCGTCGTGGTACAGGTACGCGGCGCGCAGGCCCTCGCCGGGCAGGGTGGGGATGAGGTCCCGCGCCTCGTCGGCCCGCAGGCGTCGGTGGAGCCGCCCGATGCGGGCGCCGCCGGTGAGGTCGTACATCCACATGGCCGAGCCCAGGGCACGGGCCAGCCGGCGGTCGACCACGCCGCCGCGCCCGGTCACCGGGATCAGGAAGGGCAGGAGCGTGACCAGGTGGGGAGCGTTGCGCAGCAGCCGCTGGCGTTCGTGGAGGGCTTCGTAGACGAGGCGGACCTCGCCGTTCTGGAGGTAGCGGAGCCCGCCGTGGACGAGCTTGGAGCTGCGCGAGGACGTGCCGCTGGAGAAGTCGTCCCGCTCGACGAGGCCGGTGCGCAGCCCGCGGCTGGCGGCGTCGAGGGCCACGCCGACGCCGGTGATGCCCCCGCCCACCACCAGGACGTCGAGCTCGGTCGCGGCCAGGGCCCGCAGGGCGCGCGGGCGGTCGAAGGTGCCGAGCGACATGGGTCGGTCACGCTACCGCCGGTGGTGGGGCACCCACCGTCGGCCCAACCAACAATCGTTGCTAACAACCAGGTGGAGTTGTAGGGTGCGGTCCGTGCGGAGCGCCGAGGAGCTGACGGCCCTGTTCCGGGCCCGGGGACGCAAGGTCACCCCGCAGCGCCAGCGCATCTTCCGGGTCCTGGCCGACTCGAAGGTCCACCCGACCGCCGAGTCGGTCTACGCCGAGGTGAGCGCCGACATGCCGACCATCTCGTTGCGCACCGTCTACCAGACGCTCAACGACCTGGCCGCCATGGGCGAGCTCCACCCGCTCGACCTGGGCACCGGGTCGACCCGCTTCGACCCCAACCTGGAGCCGCACCACCACCTGGTCTGCGAGGGCTGCGGCCAGGTGGTCGACCTGCACGCCGAGTTCCCCGGCGTCGCCCTGCCGGCCGACAACCGCTTCGGCTTCCGGGTGACCGCCACCGAGATCGTCTTCCGTGGGCGCTGCCGGAGCTGCCGCGCCGACGTCGACGAGATCAACCCTGCACCCCACCAACACACAGGAGGCGCGCACGCGCATGGCTGAGATCAAGGGCAGCAAGACCCAGGAGAACCTCAAGGAGGCGTTCGCCGGCGAGAGCCAGGCCAACCGCCGCTACCTCTACTTCGCCCAGAAGGCCGACGTCGAGGGCTACCCGGACGTCGCCGCGCTGTTCCGCTCGGTGGCCGAGGGCGAGACCGGCCACGCCTTCGGGCACTTCGACTTCCTGGCCGAGGCCGGCGACCCGGTGACCGACGAGCCCGTCGGCTCGACCGAGGACAACCTCAAGTCGGCCATCGCCGGCGAGACCTACGAGTACACCGAGATGTACCCCGGCTTCGCCAAGACGGCGCGCGACGAGGGCTTCGACGAGATCGCCGAGTGGCTGGAGACCCTGGCCCGGGCCGAGAAGTCCCACGCCGGCCGCTTCTCCCAGGGCCTCGACTCGGTCTCCTGATCCGTGGGCCGGGGGCTGCCCCTGGCCGACCCTGGCCGATCAGCGAGGGGGGCCGGTCCTGCGACCGGCCCCCCTCTTGCGTCCCGTCCCCTGCCGACACGCCTCCGGGAGCCCGCTTGACCACGACCTACGACCCGTTCCACCCCCAGTACTTCGACGAGACCGACCTGCGCCAGGAGATGGTGCGCGTCTACGACCTCTGCCACGGCTGCCGGCTGTGCTTCAAGTTCTGCTCGTCGTTCCCGACCCTGTTCGAGGCCATCGACCGCCACGACGACCAGGACTCGGCCCGGATGACCCGCGCCGAGCAGGACCAGGTCGTCGACGAGTGCTTCAACTGCAAGCTCTGCTACGTGAACTGCCCGTACATCCCGGGCCAGAGCGAGTGGGAGCTCGACTTCCCCCGGCTCATGCTGCGGGCCAAGCAGGTCCTGCACCGCAACCGCCACCGCCCCCTGCCGGCCCGGCTCGCCGACCAGGCCCTGGGCCGGACCGACCTGGCCGGTCGGGTGGCCGTCACCGCCGCGCCCCTGGCCAACCGGGTCATCGGCACGCCGGGCGGCCGGGTCCGCGGCCTCATGGAGAAGGTGACCGGGATCGCCGCCCAGCGGGTCCTGCCCCCCTATGCCCGCACCCGCTTCTCCACCTGGTGGAAGCGGCGGGCCGCCCTGCGCTTCGAGCGCAAGCAGGGGACCGCCATCCTGTTCCCGACGTGCCTGGTCGAGTACCAGGCCCCCGAGGTCGGCCGCGACCTGGTCCGGGTCATGGAGCGCAACGGCATCGAGTGCGAGCTGCCCGCCGGGCAGCGGTGCTGCGGGGCACCCTGGCTCCACGCCGGCGACGTCGAGGAGTTCCGGGCCCAGGGCACCCGCAACGTCGCCGTGCTGGCCGACGCCATCCGGGCCGCGCAGGCCCGGGGCGACGACCCGGCCGTCGTGGTGCCCCAGCCCACCTGCGGCTACGTGCTCAAGCACGACTACCGCGACTACGTCGGCGGTGCCGACGCCGAGCTGGTCGCCCGACACACCTACGACGCGGCCGAGTACCTGATGAAGGTGCACAAGGCCGAGGGCACCGCGCTCGACACCGAGTTCACCGGTGAGGTCCCCGCGACCGTCACATACCACGCGCCCTGCCACCTGCGGGCCCAGAACGTCGGCCTCAAGAGCCGCGACCTGATGAAGCTGACCGGCGCCAAGATCACCGTGGTGGCCGAGTGCTCGGGCATCGACGGCACCTGGGGCTACCGGGCGGAGAACTTCGACGCCTCCCGCCAGGTGGCCCGCAAGATGGCCGCGGCCATCGAGCGCACCGGCAGCGAGGTCGTGGCCGGCGACTGCCACCTGGCCAACGGCGGGATCGTCCAGGAGACCGGGCGCGTCCCGCTCCACCCGATCTCGGTGGTGGCCCGGGCCTACGGGATCCCCCAGGATGAGGAGCCATGACCAAGCTGACCCTCGACGACATCGCCGACCTGCGGGCCTACGAGCGGGAGCGGGTCGAGTTCCGCACCCGGGTGATCGCCCTGAAGAAGCGCCGCCGGGTCGGCGTCGGGCCGTTCACCACGCTGGTGTTCGAGAACCGGGACACCATCAGGTTCCAGATCCAGGAGATGGCCCGGGCCGAGAAGATCATCAGCGACGAGGGGATCCAGACCGAGCTGGACGTCTACAACCCGCTCATCCCCGAGCTCGGGTCGCTGTGCGCCACGCTGTTCCTGGAGCTGACCTCCCAGGACGAGCTGCGCGAGTGGCTGCCCAAGCTGGTGGGGATCGAGCAGGCCGTGCTGTTGCGCCTCGGGTCGGGGCCCGAGGCCCGCGACGTGCGCTGCCGGCCCGATCCGGACCACGCCGAGCAGCTCACCCGGGACGAGATCACCGCCGCGGTCCACTACGTGCACTTCGACCTGGACCCCACCGAGGTCGAGGCGCTGGCCGCGGGCCCCGTCGCCCTGGTCGTCGACCACCCCGCCTACCAGCAGGAGGCGCTGCTGGGCCCCGAGACGGTGGCCGAGCTGCTGTCGGACCTGCGGGGTTGATCCGGGGGACGTTCGGGTTTGCGCCACCCCCGCCCGGGAGCGGAGACTCCCGGGAGACCTCGTACCGGTTGGTTCGACCCCCCTGACACGACGACCGATGCACACCCCCCGCACGAACCTCGCCTGGAACCAGCACGCCGCGTGCCGTGGGCTGGATCCCCAGATCTTCTACCCCGACGTCGACGAAGAGGCCGGCGCGGCGAAGGCGGTCTGCGGGCTGTGCCCGGTGCGCCACGCGTGCCTGGAGTACGCGCTGACCAAGCGGGAGAAGGAAGGGGTCTGGGGCGGCGCGACCGAGCGGGAGCGCCGGCGGATCATCCGCCAGCGGCGCAAGTCGGCCTGAGAGGCCAGGCCCGGGCCCGGGGCCCGACGGCGAGGGGCCGGGAGCCCGGCGGTAGCGTCCGGCCATGGACTTCGAGGGCACAGGTGGGTGGCCGACGATCCTGGGCGCGCTGACGGCGCGCCGGGACCTCGACCGCGAGGTGGCCACGGCGGCCATGGGCGAGATCCTCTCCGGCGGTGCGACCCCGGCCCAGATCGCCGCGTTCGCGGTGGCGCTGCGGCTCAAGGGGGAGACCGTGGAGGAGCTCTCCGGGATGGTCTCGGCCATGCTGGCCGCCGGCGAGCGGGTCGACATCGACGTCGACGGGCCGGTCATCGACGTGGTCGGCACCGGGGGCGACCGGGCCCACACGATCAACGTCTCGACCCTGTCGGCGCTGGTGGTGGCCGGCGCCGGTGGGACGGTGTGCAAGCACGGCGGCCGGGCCGCGTCGTCGTCGTGCGGGGCGGCCGACCTGCTCGAGGCCCTGGGCGTGGTCATCGACCTGGACCCCGCGGGCGTGGCCCGGTGCGTGGCCGAGGCCGGGATGGGCTTCTGCTTCGCCCCCCGCTTCCACCCGGCCATGCGCCACGCCGGTCCGCCGCGGCGCGAGATCGGCATCCCCACGGTGTTCAACTTCCTCGGCCCGCTGTCGAACCCGGGCCGGGTCCGGCGCTACCTGATCGGCGTGGCCGACCTGTCCATGGCCGAGCGGATGCTGGGCGTGCTGGCCGCCAACGGGGCGGTGCGGGCGATGGTGGTGCACGGGGGGGACGGCCTCGACGAGCTGACCACGACCGGGCCGTCGCAGGTCCTCGAGCTGCGCGACGGCGCGATCGAGGCCTACGAGCTGGACCCGGCCGGCCTGGGCCTGCCCACGGCGCGGCGGGAGGACCTGGTCGGCGGGACGCCCGAGGTCAACGCCGAGATCGCCCGGGCGGTGCTGGCCGGCAAGCCCGGCGCGCCGCGCGACATCGTGCTGCTCAACGCCGCGGCGGGCCTGGTGGTGGCGGGCCTGGTCGAGGACGTGGCCGCGGGCCTGGTGGCCGCGGCGGAGGCGGTCGACTCGGGTGCTGCGGCCGGGGTGCTCGACCGGCTGGTCGAGACGTCCCAGGGCGCCTGAGCGCGCGGCGCTGCGAGGGCACGACGCGTCGTGCGGACGTGCCCTCGACAAGTGGGATAACGAGCGTTATCGTGACCGGGTGCCCGATGCGCAGCCCGGCGACGAGGTGCGGGACCGGCTCCTCGCCGCGGCGGCCGAGGTGTTCTCCGAGAAGGGCTACGACGGTGCCGGCGTGGCCGAGATCGCCCGGCGGGCCGGCTACACGACCGGGGCCATCTACAGCCGGTTCCGGGGCAAGGCCGAACTGCTGCTGGCCGCCATCGAGGCCCACACCGATCGCGAGCTGGAGGTGCTGTTCAACGAGCACCGCTTCGAGGGCCGGGTCACCGACATCCTGACCACGGTGGGCTCGCACCTGGTCGTCGACGAGCCGCCGACCGGCCAGGCCCTGCTGCTCGAGGCCTTCGTGGCCGCCCGCCGCGATCCCGAGGTCCGCCGCCTTGTGGGCGAGCGCGTCGACTGGCGGGCCGACCGCCTCGCCGACCTGGTCGAGGCGGCCAAGGAGAGCGGCGCGGTCGATCCCACGCTCGACACCGAGGCCCTGGTCCGGTTCTGCCACGCCGTGGGCTTCGGGACGATGGTCATGCAGGCGGCGGGGATCGCCCTGCCCAAGCCCGTCCCGTGGGAGGACCTGGTGCGGCGCCTGGTCGACGCCCTCGACGTGGATGCCGTCCTGCCCCACCCGCAACCCGCACCCGTCAGCCCACCCGAGGCCCCAGGAGGCCCGCGATGACGAGCAACGAAGAGCTGATCGGCCGTGAGGACGTCAACGACGTCGAGGCGATCCTGGCCATCACCGACGAGGACGTCGGCGCCACGATCCACGCCGTGGCCGACAACGCCGAGGCCATCTTCACCTGGGACTACGAGAAGGGCGCCCGGCCGGCGCTGAACCGGCTCTACGAGAAGGCCAAGACCTCGCAGTGGAACGGCGAGACGGACCTGCCCTGGGACATCGACGTCGACCTGGAGAAGGTCTTCGCCAACGCCCCGCGCGACCCGGCCACCGACCCGGTGTTCCTCGCCGCCCAGGAGAAGGGCGAGCCCCTGGCCAACTGGACCGACGACGACTGGACCCGGTTGCGCATCGAGGTCCAGAACTGGACGCTGTCGCAGTTCATGCACGGCGAGCAAGGGGCCCTGGTCTGCACGGCCAAGATCGTCGAGACGGTCCCGTGGGTCGACGCCAAGTACTACGCGTCGACCCAGGTCATGGACGAGGCCCGCCACGTCGAGGTGTTCGCCCGGTACCTGGACACCAAGCTCACGGGCCACTACCCGATCAACGCCCACCTGCGGATGCTGCTCGACGACATCATCGGGGACAGCCGATGGGACATGACCTACCTGGGCATGCAGATCATGGTCGAGGGCCTGGCCCTGGCCGCCTTCGGCTTCATGCACCAGATCTCGACCGAGCCGCTGCTCAAGCAGCTCCTGCGCTACGTGATGAGCGACGAGGCCCGCCACGTGGCCTTCGGCGTCCTGTCGCTGCGGGAGTTCTACGCCGGGTTGAGCGACGCCGAGATGCGCGAGCGCCAGGAGTTCGCCTTCGAGGCCGCGGTCCGCATGCGGGACCGGTTCCTCCAGCAGGAGGTCTGGGAGCGCCTGGGCGTCGACGTGCGCCGGATGATCCACCTCCAGCTGGAGCACGAGGGCAACAAGAACGACGACCCGTTCCAGCAGCTCCTGTTCTCCAAGATCGTGCCGAACTGCAAG
>JBFWTJ010000170.1:0-8529 GCA_050247895.1 Acidimicrobiia bacterium | reverse complement strand
TGCTCGTGCCCCGCCGTGCCCCCCTGGCCCTGGCTCCCCCGAGCGCGGCGCCGGACCCGGCCCGGCGCGACCACCCGGCGGGCCGGGACGTGGCGACCCGAGGAGACGAACCGTGACCCGAACCCCGACCGCACCCGCCCGCCCGCCCCGCGCCCGGCGCACCGGCCTCGCCGCCGGGGTCGCCCTGGTGATGTCGCTGGTCGCCCTGGCCGGCCCGGCAGCCCCCTCTGCCGGTGCCGGCCAGGGCGGTGGCAACCCGGTCCTCCAGGTGTCGGTCACCACCGCGGCGGCCGACCGCGTCACGGACGTGACGGTGACCGGCCTCGACTACCTGGTGCCGCCCCACGCCCCGGGCACGCCGGTCTTCGGCGGCGTCTACGTGTTCTTCGGCTGGGTGGCGAACCCCGCCGCGTTCGGGCCGAGCATCAAGAACTCGACCAGCAACGACGGCACGTTCGGCGTCACCTACGCCTACCCGGGCAGCGGCGGCGACCCGGGCACCCGGGACCCCGGCAACGGGACGATGCGGCTCGTGTCGTTCACGCCCAACGGCGAGTCCGGCGAGGCGACCGACTACCACATGGACGACCAGGGCAACTGGACGACCCAGCTGCGCATCTACGGGTCGACCTTCACCTACGTCTACCCGGTGACCGGCGAGCAGCGGACGGTCGACTGCCGCCAGGTCCAGTGCGGCGTGTTCACCATCGGCGCCCACGGCAAGACCTCGGCCACCAACGAGAAGTTCACGCCGATCAGCTTCGCCGGCCCCGCCGCCCCGGTGACGATCCCGCCGCCGGTCCCCTCGACCCCCGCGCCCGCCCCGGTGGCGCCGAGCACGCCGACCACCCGGGCCCCGTCGCCGGGCGCCACGACCACCCAGGCCCCGGCCACCGTCCCGGCCACGCCGGGCCCCACCGATCCGACCGGCACCACGGTCCCCGACGCCGGCACCCCCGCCGACACGACCGACACCACCGCCGACCCGGCCGCGGCCGGCGCCGGGTCGTCGACCTCGACGTCCACGTCGCTGGCCGACGGCGAGACCCGGGCCCTGGGCGTGTCCGACGTCCGGTCCACCGGCGGGGGCAACGGCCCCCTCGTGGCCGGCGTGGCCCTGGCCGGGGTGGCCCTGGCCGTCGGCGCCGGCGCCGTCCTGACCCGTCGCCACCGGCGACGCACCGCCTCCGCCGCCGCACCCGGCGGCACCTGATCCCGAACAACAACCAGCAAACCGAGCGACTCCCCAGGAGGAAGCATGCGAACAACCGACCAGCGGACGGCCCGAGGCCGCCCGCGCCGCGTGGCGGCCCTGGCCACGGCGACGGCGATGGCAGCCGGCGCGCTGCTCTCGAGCGTCGCCCCGGCCTCGGCCGAGCCGCTCGCGGTGACCGACGCCACCATCGAGTGGGGCATCAGCAACGAGGTCGGCCAGTCCGCGCCTCCGTTCGGCGGGTGCAACTACCTGTCGGCCGGCGTCTCGGACGGCACCCAGGCCCAGTACCTGACCACCGACGGGAACGTGAGCGTCCTCAAGAACGGCGCCGCCCCGACGTGGGCCAACAAGTGCGAGGGCGCTGCGGCGGGCCAGGGCAACCAGACGGTCCGCTGGAGCGGCGGCACCGGCACGGTCGACCCCGACACCGGCGCGGCGACCCTGTCGTTCACCGGCCGCCTGTCGATCAACTTCTACGGCGGGCTCGTCCCGTTCACCATCGAGAACCCGGTGCTGACCGTCGACGCCGACGGTGACGGGCAGCTCGTGGCCACCCTGTTCGGCTACGGCTCGTCGATGGAGAACCCGAACGTGAAGGTCCCGCTCGACCCGGTGGCCGGGATCGTTGTGGCCGACCTGTCCGGCGTGGACGCCGGCGCGACGGGCTTCACCGTCACGCCCGACTACGAGGGCGTCGAGTACGAGCCGCCGGCCGAGTCGGGTGGCACCCCGCAGAACCGGGTCAACCCGGGCTGGGGTTCGTGGCCGGCCAGCTTCGTCGACTTCCACTACCTGACCGGGCTGACCAGCTACTGGTACAGCAGCGGCGGCGCGGCCGACCCGAAGAAGGCCCCGTCCGCCCTGTCGATCAGCTACACGACCGACGGCGGCGGCGACCCCGATCCCGACCCGGACCCCGATCCCGAGGAGGGCACGCAGACCATCACGGCGACCGTGCCCGAGGTGACCGAGCCGGGCGAGCTCGTCTGGTCGATCAACGGCGACGGCGCGGTCGACCTGGGCACGACGACCAACCAGGGCACGTTCCTGCAGGCCGGCGGCGCCATCGACCCGATCTCGCTGACCGACACCCGCGCCGGCGGGCCGGCCTGGTCGATCTCGGGCCAGGTGTCGGACTTCACCGGCGGCATCTCGGGCAGCCACCTCGGCTGGAGCCCCGAGGTCCTCAGCCCGGGTGCGGGTGCCGTGGCCGGTGGCGACGTCGCCTCCTCGCTCGCCGAGGGCGGGACGACCGGCCTGAGCGTCCCGTCGGTCCTGGCCGCGTCGCCCGGTGGCCACGCCTCGGGCACGGCGTCGCTGGGTGCCGGCCTCGACCTGCGCCTGCCGGTCGAGACCCCGGCCGGCAGCTACAGCGCCACCCTCACGATCACCGCGCTCACCTGAGCCGTTGACCGAACGCGGCCGGGCCCCAGGCCCGGGGCCCGGCCGCAACCCCGTCACACCCTCTCGAGGCGCCAGCGGCGCCGGACGCGACAGAGCAAAGGAACGCTAGATGACCACCAAGCGGGCGGATCACGATCGGCGGCACCACAGCCGCTGGCACCGAGCCAGACGAGCCCTGGCCGCCACCCTCGCCGTCGCCGGCCTCACCGCCGGCTTCGGCCCGGCCCTGCCCTCGGCCGCCGACGAAGCGGACGCACCCGTACGCCTCGACCTGGCCGCCCAGCACTCGCTCCTGGCCCCGGAGGGCGAGAGCGTCCCCCGGGTGCAGTCGGTGCTGTGGGACCAGGAGCACGACATCGCCTACGTCGGCGGGGCCGGACGGACCCGGTCGGTCGACCTGACCACCGGCCAGTACACCGGTTGGCAGTGGCAGACGACCGCCCTCGACACCTTCGAGGGCCGCTGGGGCTTCCACCCCAACGGCACCGAGCTGTTCAGCACGCTGGGCGGCGGCGGGACGGTGCGGGTCTTCGATCTCGCCACCGGGAACCTGGTGAAGGGCCGGAGCATCACGCCGGTCGCCGGCGCCCTCACCAAGACCGGGCTGCAGTTCACCGGCGACGACCAGATCTGGGTCTTCTTCGGCAACGAGGGGCTCATCGGCGTCTACGACGAGGTGGCGTGGCGGGCGTCGGGCTCCTCGGCCATCCCGGCCAGCGACGTCATCGACCTCACCGCCCTCGAGGGGCTGCCCGCCGGTGTCAGCCGGTTCGCCAACGCGGTGCGCTCGCTCGACGACGAGACGCTGTACCTGCTGGCCTACGCCGGGCCCGACGCCACCGCGGCGGCCCACATCGTCGCCCTCGACGTCGCCACCCGCACGGTCACCGCATCGGTGCCGGTCAACGGCGCCGACCTGCCCGCCGGCACGGCGGCGGCCCACCGCGTCGACATCGACCCGGCCAGCGGCGACCTCTACGTCACCGGCCGCGTCGACGCATCCGGCGACGGCCAGCTCGGCCGTCTCGTCGTGGTCGACGGCGACACCCTGGCCGTGTCGAGCACGGTCGGGCGCTTCGGCGCGGCCGACGTCGACACCCGGATCGGCTTCGGCGCCGGCCGGGTGGTCGTGGCCCAGCTCGGGGGCGAGGTCGACCTGTTCGACGCCGACGCCACCCGGCTGACGCCGGTCCCCGCCCAGGTCCACGACGACATCGAGACCGAGGGCAACGTGGTGGGTGCCGGCATCGCCCGCGACGGCAGCGTCTGGGTGGCGCTCGGGCTCCCCTCCGGTCAGCCGGTCGACCAGCACTTCGCCGTGTACCAGGCCGTGCCCGTCGGTCCGGGGCCGGACAGCAAGGCGCAGACCCTCACCGTGGAGGTCCCCGAACCCGGCCCGGGCGAGTTCGCCTGGTCGATCGACGGAACCGGCCCGATCGACCTCGGAACACCGGCCAACGCCGGAGACCACTGGGCCTTCACCGGGAACATCCACCCCATCGTGGTCACCGACACCCGGACCGGAGGCCAGCCCTGGTCCCTATCCGGCCAGGTCGGCGACTTCACCGGCGGACTCGCCGGCAAGCACCTCGGCTGGACCCCCCAGGTCACCTCCCCCGGCGCAGGCGCAACCCCCGGCGACCCCGTCGCCTCGGGCTTCACCGGCGGCAACGGCCTGACCGTGGCCTCGACCCTGGCCGCCGCCGACACCGGCCACGCCCAGGGCACCGCCACCCTCGGCGCCCACCTCGACCTCCAGGTCCCGATCGCCACACCCCCGGGCACCTACACCACGACCCTCACCCTCACCGCACTCAGCTGACCACCCCGCAGGCCGGGCCGTCACCCGACGGTCCGGCCTGCCCTGCACGCCCTGGCGCGCCGACCCCGGCGCCCGGCTGCCTCACCCAAAGGACCTCAGAGATGGACGACACCACCGACGCCTCCGAGCGTCACCGATCCCGTCGCCGGCAGGCCCTCACCGCGGCCGTCGTCGCCGGGCTCGCGGCCACCACGTTCGCCCTGCCCGCACCGGCCGGCGCCGACGTGGGCGACGGCGGCGAGCCCTTCGCCATCGGCACCGACGACCCCGACGTCAGCCCGCTCAACGAACCCCACAGCGCCACCCTCGCCGACGGCTCGGTCGTCGTGGCCTGGTCGGCCGCCGACAACACCTTCGCCCCGCCGACCGACCCCACCGTCCGGGCCCAGCGGTTCAGCGCCTCGGGCACCCCGCTCGGTGCCTCCTTCCGCGTCGAGTCGACGGTGGCGGGCAACCAGCAGACCCCGGTGCTGACCCCGCTGGCCTCCGGCGGCTTCCTCGCCGTGTTCACGTCCAACGACGGGGTCGACCCGCTGACCAGCGGCCACGGGATCCGGGCCCGCGCCTTCACCCCCGAGGGCGTCCCGACCGGACCCGACGTCATCGTCAACACCACCACGAGGGGCCCCCGCACCGAACCGGCCGCCGCCACCCTCGCCGACGGGCAGGTCGTGGTCGCCTACCGCTACGAGGAAGCCGACGGCAGCATCGGCGTCCGGGCCCGGCTGCTGGCCGCCGACGGCACCCCGACCGGCGAGGACTTCGCCGTGAACGCCATCAGCACCGGCCTCCAGGTCTCGCCCTCGATCGGCGCGCTGGACGACGGGGGCTTCGTCATCGCCTGGTTCTCCAACGACGCCACCGGCCCCGACACCGACGACTGGGGCATCCGGGCCACCCGCTACGACGCCACGGGCGCCGTCGTCGGCACCCCCGACCTCCAGGTCAACAGCACCACGGCCGGCGCCCAGCGGAACCCCGACGTCGTCGGCGTGCCCGGCGGGTTCGCCGTCGCCTACTCGTCCAACGACGGCGCCACCGGCAACGACATCCGGGCGAGGTTCTTCGACCTCGACGGGACGCCGGCCGGCGACGACTTCGTCGTCAACACCGCCCTGGCCGGCAACCAGGGCTTCCCGGTGGCCTCGACCCTGGGCGACGGCAGGGTCGTCGTGTCCTGGATCCAGAACGACGCCGCCTCCGGCGCCTTCGGCATCCGGTCCCGGGTGGTCGCCGCCACCGGCCCCACCGGCGACGAGGTCGTGGTCACGTCCCGGGCCGTGGCCCCGAGCAACGTGCACGTCTCGCTCGTCGACGGGACCACCGCCCTCGCGACGTGGCGGGAGGCCGGCGCCGACATCGGCGTGTGGGGTCGCCTCGTGGAGGTGAGCTCCACCGTGCCCGTCGGTCCGGGGCCGGACAGCAAGGCGCAGACCCTCACCGTGGAGGTCCCCGAACCCGGCCCGGGCGAGTTCGCCTGGTCGATCGACGGAACCGGCCCGATCGACCTCGGAACACCGGCCAACGCCGGAGACCACTGGGCCTTCACCGGGAACATCCACCCCATCGTGGTCACCGACACCCGGACCGGAGGCCAGCCCTGGTCCCTATCCGGCCAGGTCGGCGACTTCACCGGCGGACTCGCCGGCAAGCACCTCGGCTGGACCCCCCAGGTCACCTCCCCCGGCGCAGGCGCAACCCCCGGCGACCCCGTCGCCTCGGGCTTCACCGGCGGCAACGGCCTGACCGTGGCCTCGACCCTGGCCGCCGCCGACACCGGCCACGACCAGGGCACCGCCACCCTCGGCGCCCACCTCGACCTCCAGGTCCCGATCGCCACACCCCCGGGCACCTACACCACGACCCTCACCCTCACCGCACTCAGCTGACCACCCGGCACGCCGGGCCCGGCGAACGCCCGTGGGCGCCGCCGGGCCCGGAGCCCCAGCCGACTCGAACGACCTCGACCGAATCCGAAGGACTGAAGCCATGAGGACCCACGAACCAACCGGCCGCAAGCGCCTCGTCGGCCTGTTGGTCGCCGTCGTCGCGGTCACCGCGCTCCTGGCCACCCCCACCGCCGCCCAGGAAGCCGAGCCGACCTCACCCGTGGCGATCACCAGCGGTGCGGGACTCGACTGGGGCATCCGGGGCTCCTGGCGCAACTACATCGGCGCTGCCGGTACCACCGTCCGCGCCCCGGCCACGCTCAACCCCGACGGGACCTTCCACTTCCCGATCGAGAGCGGCACCTACGACCCGGCGACTCGCGCCGTCGAGATCCAGTTCGCCGGGGAGGTCCACTTCTACGGCCACGCCGGTCTGCTCGACATGACCGTCTCGGACCCGCGGGTCGTCATCTCGTCGCAGCAGACGTCGGTCTACCTGGACGTCGTCAGCCGTGACCTCGGCACCGGCCAGTTCGGCGACTTCCCGGACACCGAGCTGGTGACCCTGCTCTCGGAACAGGTGACCCCGGTGGTCACCGGCACCACGACGACCTGGAGCGCCATCCCCAGCCGCCTCACCGAGGTCGGGGCCCCCATCTTCATCGGCTACTACGCCTCGGGCGCAGCCTTCGACCCGGTCACGTTCGGCTACGACGGGCCCGGCGGCGCACCCGACTACGTCGAGACCTGGGCCGTGCCCGGCGCGCCCGTCTACCAGGAGACCGTCAGGCTCTTCCCGTCGCGGACCACCGCCGTCGTGAGGATCTTCCCCGACCCCGGCTCCGGGGTCCTGCACGCGTACGTCCTCGACCCCGCCGCCGTCGGTGGGGTCCCGGGGCAGGTGCTCGCCCTCGACCCGGTGACACTCGAGACGCTGGGGTCGTACGACCTCGACTACCAGCCCTCCAGCTCGGACTTCATCCACTTCGACACGACCACCTCGACGTTGCACCTCGCCCACTCGTCGGCGTTGATCCGGCGGTTGGCCTGGAACGGCTCGGACTACGAGGCGCTGGCCAACCTGGTGGCCCCGGTCCAGCTCACGTCCTCGGCGGTCTACGACACCGCCGGCGACCGCTACCTGATCCCCACGTCGGGCGACGACCCCCGACTCGACTCGGTGACCTTCGACGCCGCCGGCGAGTGGACGAGGGTGCGCCTGACCCCGACGGCGTTCCGCCCCGAGCGGGTGACCCGGACCTTCATCGACGGGCGGGGCAACCTGTTCATGCCCCCGACGACGTTCGTCGACCTGTCGGGCCCTTCGCCCGCGGTGAGCGAGGTGCCGGGGTCGTCGGGGGTCCACTCCTTCGCCCAGCTGGACGGCGACACGCTGGCGTTCCAGGCCTACGTGGGTGAGGACGGCAGCGTCGCCTACGAGAACCGCATCGTGCGCTGGGTCGACGGGGCCTGGGTGGTCGCCGAGGCCCGCCCGTCGGTCGATCTGGCATCGACCGGGAACCGCTTCCTGTCCCTCGACCCGGACAGGGGGGTGCTGGCCATCAAGAACAACGCCGGGCTGTTCCTCTACGACCCCTCCGGCAACAAGCACTCGTTCGCCTACCGGCCGGGGGCGGGGCTCGCCTACTTCGACGGCAGCTTCTACGACGCCCAGCAGCACCACGCCGCCAGCAACACCGTCGCCGACCTGCGGCGCTTCACCTTCGTCGGCTACGCGCCGGAGCTCCCGACCCAGCCGGTCGACGCCACGGTGGCGCTAGCGCCGGGCCAGGCATCGGGGACGGCGACCTTCACCGTGGTCGCCACCGGCGATCCGGCGCCGACGGTCCGGTGGCAGTCCCGGGAGCCGGGTGCACTGCGGTTCTACGACGTCCCCGGCGCCGACTCGCCGACGCTGACCGTCGCGGCGACCGCTGCCCTGGACGGCACCCAGTACCGGGCCGTCGCCACCAACGCCGCCGGATCGGTGGCCTCCTCGCCGGTCACCCTCGCGGTGGAAGGAGCGACGCCTGCGGCCGACGAGCAGACGATCGTCGTCGGCGTGCCGGCGCTCGGTCCGGGTGAGCTGGCCTGGTCGATCGACGGCACAGGCCCGGTCGAGATGGGAACCCCGACCAACGCCGGTGACCACTGGGCCTTCACCGGGAACATCCACCCCGTGATCGTCTCGGACACCC
>JBFWTJ010000169.1:0-8544 GCA_050247895.1 Acidimicrobiia bacterium | reverse complement strand
CTGTGCTGGGCCGCACCCCCTTCGGGGCCGAGGTCGAGCTGCGCCGGGCCGGGTTCGGCGACGAGATCGCCTGGACGGAGCGGGTCTCGGGGGCGACCCGGGGCACGGTCGTGTTCCAGCGACCGGCCCCCGACACGACCGCGCCGCTCGACGTCGAGCTCGAGCTGACCGTCGCCGTCCCGGCGTGGGTCGAGGTGCCCGAGGTGACCGGCCTCGACGTGGACGAGGCGGCCCGGCTGGTCGACGCGGCCGGGCGGGCGGTCATGGCCGCGCTCGACCGCGACGGGCCGCCGGGGCTGTCGGTGGGCACGGTGACCCCGCTCGACGACGTGGCCGAGGTCGGCCGGGTGGTGGCCCAGCGGCCCACGGCCGGCGAGCGCGTCCCGCTCCACGGCGTCGTCGAGCTCGACGTGTCGGTCGGCGAGTCGATCCCCGTGCCCGACCTGGCCGGCCTCGACCAGCCCGCCGCGCTGGCCGTGCTCGGCGGCGCGGGGCTGCGCCTGGGCCGGGTCACGACCCGCGCCGGCGAGGAGGCGCCCGGCACCGTCGTCGGCCAGGAGCCCGCGCCCGGACGGGTCCTGCCCGCGGGCCTGCGGGTCGACATCGTGGTCGCCGCCGCGTCCCAGGTGCGCGTCCCGCACCTGGGCGGGTTCGACAGCCCGGCGGCTCAGGAGGCGCTCGCGGCCCGGTCCCTCGACCTGGGACCGATCGAGCTGGTCGTCGGCGAGGGCGAGCCGGGCCGGATCGTGGGCCAGGACCCGGAGCCCGACAGCCTGGTCGCGGTGGGGACCGAGGTGTCGATCGTGGTCGTCGACGGCGTGCCCGGGCTGGTCGGCGCGTCGCGCGACGACGCCGTCCGGCGCCTGGAGGACGCGGGCCTGACCGCGGTCGAGGGCGAGGTCGAGTCGACCGGCCCGGCCGGGATCGTGGTCAGCCAGGATCCCGTGAAGGGCGCGGCCGTGCCCGCCGACCGGCGGGTGCGCATCGGGGTCGCCGTGCCGGCCCGGGTCGAGGTCCCGGACCTGGTCGGCCTGCTCCCCCAGGCTGCGGTCGACGCGCTGGCCCGCCAGGGGCTGGCCGGACGGGTCCAGGCCAGCGAGCCGGGCCCGAACGACCCCCCGACGATCGCCGAGGGCGCGGTCCGGCGCCAGCAACCGGCCGCGGGCGAGCGGGCGCCCCGCGGCTCCACCGTGTCGCTGTGGCTCCGCGCCGCCCAGAACGTCACGGTGCCCGACGTCGTGGGCCGCACGCCGGCCGAGGCCACCAAGGCACTCACCGCGGCCCAGCTCACCCCCGAGATCGGTGCCCCGCTGCCGAGCAGCTCGGTGCCGGCGGGCAACATCGCGGCCACCGACCCGCCGGCGGGCACCTCGGTGCCCAAGTTCCGCCGGGTGCTGCTCCGGCCGGCCGCGGCGATGATCCGGGTGCCCTCGGTGCTCGGGCTGTCCGAGGGACGAGCCCGCGAGGTCCTGCGCTCGGTCGGGCTGTCCGACGTGGCGATCGAGGACCTCTTCGCCCCCCACGACCCGGGCGGCGCGCTGGTCCGCGCCGTGGTCGACCAGTCCCCGGCCGAGGGCGCGGTCGTGTCGCCCGAGACGCGGGTGCGCCTCACGCTCGGCGTCCAGCTCCGCGACGTCAGCGGCTCGGACCAGCGGCTGGCCATGCGCGTCCTGGCCCAGGACGGCATCGAGGTCGTGGGGACGGTGGCCGAGACCTCACGGTCCTTCGCCGAGGGGCTCGTCACCCGGACCGACCCGGCGGCCGGCTCGGTCATCACCCCCGGCACCCAGGTGTGGCTCCACGTGTCGAGCGGCTCGATCTTCGTCGACCCCGGCCGGCTCGTCGTCGAGCCCGAGTGGATCATCCCGATCCGGCGGGAACCGGATCCCGAGCCCTTCACCCGCATCGACGTCGGCCGCCTCGACCTCGGCCGGATCGTGCGGCCCGACTCGTGAGCCGTCCCACCCCTCGGCCCCCTCGCCGCCCCGCCGCCGCGGCCGGGGTCTGCGCGCCCGCCGGCGACGGCCGCGGCCCGTCAGGCGGTGCGCCGGCGTTCGGCGACCCGGGCCAGCCAGACCCGCAGCGAGGCCAGGACGGCCTCGGGGTCGTCGGACCCCGACGCGGCCCGGTGGCCGCTCCCCACGTCGAGGGTGGCCTCGATGCGGAACCGCACCGGCTCGCCGGGACCCCCCGCGGTGGCCGTCACGTGCCAGACCGCGGTGCGCTCGACCTCGTGGCCTCCCGAACCGGCCTCTCCCCCGGGCATGCCGTCACGATGACGGCGGCGACGTCACCCCGGCATCACCGGCGCGTCGACGCCGACGAGGCGGATCAGCTCGGCCGACGGCAGGAGGCGGAGCTCGTCGTGCAGGATCGTCCGGTACGCGTCGAACCGGCGGATGGCCTCCACCCGGTTGCCCTCGGCCAGGTAGGCCTGGATCAGCACCCGGTTGGCCGACTCGCGCAGCGGGTCCATCTCGACCGCGGCCATGGCGGCCAGCACCGACTGGGCGTGGCGACCCCGCCCGGCGAGGACCTCGCTGAGCTGCTCGAGGGCGTGCAGGTGGAGCTGGCGCAGGCGTTCCCGCTCGACGACCAGCCAGGCGTCCCACAGGTCGGGCAGCAGCTCGCCGCCGAACTGGCGGTGGTCGGGCGTCGCCGCCCCGTCGCCCGAGCCCTCGATGAGGGCCCGCGCGGCCAGCGCGCTCTCGCGCACGTCGACCCACACGTCGGCCTCGAGCGACAGGTGCGTCGAGGTCGTGCGGACGAGCTCGGTGCCCGGTTGGCGGAGCCGCCACAGCGCGCTGCGCAGGTTGGCCCCGGCCCGCGACTCGTTGGTCTCGGGCCACAGGGTGCCGGCCAGGATGCTCCGGCTGACCTGGCGCTCCTGGAGCGCCAGGAAGGCCAGCACCCGTTGCGACGCAGCCGGCAGGTCGACCAGCGTGCCATCGCGGTCGCGCAGCTCGAACCCGCCCATGAGGTAGAGACGCTTGCCGTCCACCCGCCCGCCTCCTTCGTGTCCACCCACGCCCGCGCCAGGCGCAAAGCTATTGCACCCCGACATCCCTGCGCTCAGGGATCTCGATCCGCCGCGGCGGGTCGCGGGTGGTCGCTGAGGAGGGCGGGATGAGGCGAGCGCTGTGCGTGGGGATCGACGACTACCCCCTGCAGGACGCGGATCTGCGGGGCGCGGTGAACGACGCCCGGGGCTGGGCCCGGGTCCTGGTCGAGCTGGCCGGCTTCGACGAGGGCGAGGTGACCGTCCTGACCGACCGCAAGGCGACCCGGGCCGCGGTGCTCGGCGGCATCGAGCGGCTGGTCGACGGGTTGGGACCGGGTGACGTCGGCGTGTTCACCTACGCCGGTCACGGCACCTACGTGGCCGGCGAGGAGGGCGGGGACGAGGTCTACGACGAGGCCATCTGCCCGTGGGACACCCGCGACGAGGTGATCCTCGACGACGAGCTGCGGGTGCTGCTCGACACCGTGCCCACCGGTGCCACCGTGGCCGTGGTCCTCGACTCCTGCTACTCGGGCACCGCGACCCGCGACCTGCCCGGCGGGGAGGAGCCCGGGACCCGCCGGCCCCGGACCCTGCCCCCGGCCCGGATCGGTCGACCGGAGATCGACGTGCTGCGGGCCCGCAAGCGGCCCTCGCCGCGCACCGAGCGGTCGATGACCGAGATCCTGCTCACCGGCTGCCGCGACGACGAGGAGTCGGCCGACGACCTGATCGACGGCGTCTGGGGCGGAGCGATGTCGACCTTCGCCCTGCGCCAGATCCGGGCCGCCCGGGGCCGGATCTCCTGGCAGCGGCTCCACGCCCGGGTCCGGGCCGACCTGGCCCTGGCCGGCTACTCGCAGGTCCCCCAGCTCGAGGGCCGGGCCCGCCTCAAGCGGCGGCGGGCCTTCACGCCGGTGCCGTCGTGATCGGCGTCTTCAGCGGCGCACCGGGCGGGGGCGGCGTGGCCCTGCCCCGGACCGTCCACCTCTGGATCGCCCGCCGGCCCCGCACCCGGGGCGCGGGTGGCGTCGGCCTGGACGTGCGCGTCCTGCGCGAGGGCGCGGGCATCGCCTGGCAGCGGTCGGCCGCGCTGTCGGCCGCGGACCTGTCCCGCCTGCGCGACGGCGTGGCCGACCTGCACCGGTGGAGCGCGGGCCAGGGGCTCACCGCGGCCGGGGCCCGGACCACCGTCGACCGGCTGGGCCGGCTCCTGCGGTCCCGGGTGCTGGGCACCCAGGGCGCGGGCCTGCTGGCCGACCTGGATCCCACCGCGCTGCTGGTCGGCGTGGACGAGACGCTGGCCGCGGTGCCCTGGGAGCTGCTGACCGGCGTCGACGGGGAGGGCCCCGCGGTGACGACCACGCCGATGGGCCGCCTGGTGTCCTCGACGGCGCGACCCCGGGCCGGGCGCGACCCGCGGGTCGAGTCGCCCGCGGTGCGGATCCTGGTCGTCGCACCGGCCAAGGACCTCGCCGCGACGCGCCGGGAGGTGGACCAGCTCACCGGCCTGGCCGGCACCCGGGCCGGGATCGAGGTCGAGGTGTCGACCCTCGTCGGGGGCCGGGCCACCCTGGCCGGGCTGCGGGGCCGCGTGCGGGACCGGGAGTTCGACGTGCTGCACCTCGCCGGCCACGGGCGCTTCGACGAGGACATGCCGTCGAGCGCGGGCTTCAAGCTGGCCGACACCTGGCTCGACGGCGACGCGCTGTCGGACCTGCCGTGGGCCAAGCCGCCGGCGGTGGTCGTCAACACGTCGTGCACGTCGGCGCGCGTCGCGGCCGGCCGGGGCCTGGTGGCGACCCGGGACCGGGGCCTGCCCGCGGCCGCGCTGGGCGCGGGCTGCGCCGCGTACCTCGGCTTCTCGTGGCCGGTCCGGGACCACACCGCGGCCACCTTCGCCGAGGCCTTCTACGACACGCTGGTGGCCCGCTGGGAGGCCGGGCTGGCCGTGTCGGAGGCCCGGGCCGCGGTGCGGGTCCACTTCGAGCGGGCCACCGACCTGGCCGTGGTCGGTGCCGTGTTCTACGGCGACGTGGCCACCGGGTCGCTCGGCGAGCGGCCCCGACCGGACTTCGTGGCCGAGGCGGTCTGATCCCCGGGCACCCCCCCCCGGACGCGGCGCTGCGGGGCCGTGGGCCCCGCAGCCACCCTCTCCCTCGTGTTGTAGGGCATGTCCCCGCAGACCGGTGCGTACCCTCGGTTCGTCTCAGCAGAGCGCGGCGACGATCCGCGGGCTCGGGCAGGCCGGCCTTCGCCTCTCCCGCCGGTCCCTGAGCCGGCGAGGTCCCGTCCGTCCCGTCGTCGTCGTCCGTGCTCTGTGCGTCTGGCCGCTCGGTGCACGGTTCGCATGCCTGTTGCTCGCACATCGAGTGCGAGACCTCTCAACGAGGCGGTGAACGCTCGTCGACCAGGTCGCTCCTCACCACGGGAACCACCTCCACCATGATGATCTGACGACCTCAGTGTCTGCCCGCGAAGCTCCTCGGTCAAGGCCCGGACCGGACCGTCCCGCGGCGACGGGCGCGGCCCCGCCCGCACCCCTCTCAGCCCTCGGCGACGTCGGGCGAGCGGCCCACGAGCCGGCCGTTGCGCAGCACCGACACGGGCCCGTCCTCGCTGACGACGATCACCGTCGCGGCCGGGTCGTCGTAGCTGTAGCGGACCCCCGAGGTGTGCCGCATCCCCCGGTAGCCCTCCACGTCGCGCTCGGCCCGGCTGGAGGGCACCAGCCGCACGCCGATCTGGCTCAGGACCCCGTCGCGGTCGAACACCGCGGCCCCGTCGACCTGGGCCAGGGCGTGGCGCAGGGGGGCGAGGCTCAACGGCCGCAGGATGCTCAGCGGCGGCGGGGCCGGGAGCCGGTCCTGGATCGTCGCCTCGGGCCCGTCGCCGGGCCGGTAGACGAGGGTGGCGCCGATCCCCCGGGAGCCCAGGTCGTGCACGGCGAACTCCAGCAGGGCCTGGACGACCTCGCTGCGGTCGTGGGACGCCTGGCAGGTCCCCACGGCGTCGATCCACGAGGCGACGGGCGGCTCGTGGTGCCACTCGAGGCCCTCCCAGCGCAGCACCCCGAAGCGGCCCACGACCCGGATGGCCCCCGACGGGTGGCGCTGGACGATCGACGCGCCGAACACGTCGGCCAGCACGACCAGGTCGCGCTCCGAGCCGGCCGGCCGGTCGAACACCAGCCACTCGTCTCGGCCGTCGACCCGGCGGATGAGCCAGCTCGACAGGCCGTCGGCGAAGCGGCGCAGCGCCTCCAGGGGCTGCTCGCCCACCGGGCCCCGATTGACCTCGAGCTCGGTGCGGGGCGACCAGGTCCCCGGGTCGGTGACCGGCTCGACGATGGTGCCGGTGCCCGCCACCCGGCGCTCGTGGACCGGGGGGTGCAGGGCGCGGTCGATCTCGGACAGGACCAGGCCGTCGGGCGTCGCCTCGGGGTCCAGGTCGAGGCCCTCGTCGGCGAGCTCCTCGGCCAGACGGCGGACGCGCTTGGCCTGGCGGACCGGGTCGTGCGACGCCATCGCCCCGAAGGCTACCGAGCGACCGCGGCCCGGCCGCGGGGTGCGACCATGGCCGCGTGCTGTTCCGACGCCGCCGCGGCCGCGGCGCCACCCTCCCGGCGGACTGGGCCACCGTGGTCGACCGCTCTGTCGCCCACTGGCGGCTCCTCGACGACGCCGAGCGGGCCCGCCTCGGCGAGCTGATGGCGGCGTTCGCGGCGACCCGTCGCTGGGAGGCGGCCCGGGGCTTCGCCCTCGACGACACGGTGCGCACGGTGGTGTCGGCCCAGGCCGCCCTGCTGGTGCTGGGCCTCGACCTCGACCTGCTGCGCCACGCCGACCCGATCGTGGTCCACGGCGGGACCATGGACATGCGCGGGACCCGGCCCGGCCCGGCGACGGGGACGGTCACCCGCGGCCCCCACCCCATCGTCGGCCAGGCCAACGACCGGGGACCGATCCTGCTGTCGTGGCCCGAGGTGCGCCGCAACGCCCGCCACCCGGCCGCGGGGCAAGACGTCGTCCTCCACGAGATGGCCCACGCCCTGGACATGCTCGACGGCCTGGTCGACGGCACCCCTCCCCTGCCCGACGAGCCGACCCGGCGGCGCTGGGTCCGGGTCTGCACCCGGGAGCTGCGCCGGGTGCGAGCCGGGGTCGCCGGACCGCTGCGCGACTACGCCGCGACGGGTCCGGGCGAGCTGTTCGCGGTGGCGACCGAGACGTTCTTCTGCCGCCCGGCAGCGCTGCGCGACGAGCGGCCCGAGCTCTACGACCTGCTGCGCGACTACTACGGCCAGGACCCGGCCGAGCGGCTCGAACGGGCCCGAGCCGGTCCGGCCGATCGCTGACGGCGCTCGCCGACCGCCAGGGCCAGCGTGGCGGCGCCGATCGGGGCGGCGAGCAGGGCCACGGCCCAGGGGACCCCGAACCGGCCGATGAGCACGCCGGCGAAGGCGATCCCGAGGAGCTCGGCGCCGTTGGCCGCGACGAAGTCGGCCGAGATGACCCGGCCGTGGGCCGCCTCGGGGCTCCCCCGCTGGAGCAGGGTCCGCGACGGGCCCGAGATCACCGCGGTGGCGACGCCCCACAGGGCGACGCCGACGACGGCCACCACGATCGAGGGCGTGCTCAGGTAGAGGAGCGCCGAGGCGCCGGACGCGGCGACGCCGAGGGCGACCCAGCCGAACGACGCCAGGCGATCGCCCAGCCGGGCGGCGATCAGCCCGCCGGCGACCAGGAAGATCCCGAAGGACGTCTGGAGCGCGGCGAACACGTCCTCGGAGCGGTGCAGGACGTCCCGCACGTAGAGGGGCTCGGCCAGCAGGGCGAGGCCGTAGAGCAGGTGCACGGCGAAGGTGCAGGCCACGGTCCGGCGGAGCAGGTCGGTGCGCGCGATCAACCGCCACCCCTCGAGCGCGTCGCGCAGGCGGACCGGCGGGTCGGTGTCGACCTTGCCCTGGGGCTCGTGCAGGCGGACGAGGGGCAGGACGACCAGTCCGAGGGCGTACGTGCAGGCGTCGAACAGGAAGGCGCCCTTGAACCCGAAGGCGGCGATGCCGATGCCGGCCGCGGCGGGGCCCAGGACGATGGCCAGCTCGTCGGTCAGCGAGACGAGCGCGTTGGTCCGGGCCAGGTGGTCGTCGCCGACCAGCCGCGGCGGCATGGACTGGAGCGCGGGGAGCGAGAAGGCCGACGCAGCCCCGTGGAGGGCGCTGAGCAGGGCCAGGCTGCGGAAGTCGTCCGCGGTCAGCAGGGCCAGGGCGGCGACGACGCCGACGACCTTGGCCACCGCCAGGGTCGCCCGCGGTCCGATCCGGTCGATGATCGTGCCGACCAGGGGCCCGAGGACGACGGCGGGGATGGCGAAGGCGAGACCGAAGTACGACACCTCCGCGGCGGTGGCGTCGTACTCGTAGGCGGCGTAGCCCCAGACCGTGATGAGGGTGGCCCAGGAGCCGATGGCGCTGAGGGCCTCGACGGCGAGGAAGGTCGCCACCCGGGGCGACCACGGCGAGGCGGCGGGTCGCCCGTCGA
>JBFWTJ010000168.1:0-8655 GCA_050247895.1 Acidimicrobiia bacterium | reverse complement strand
GCGCGCCGCTCCAGCTCCCCGTAGTGCGCGGCGCTCGGGGGCCATACGGGGGACTCCCACTACGGTGCCACGGCGTGCAGGGCGGCCCCCGCCGCCTGCCCCTGGAACGGGCCGGGGGCTCCCCGGGCGAGGGCGTGGTCGAGCACCGCGGCCCCCTCGGCGATCGCGTCGCGGTCCCACCGGGCACGGTCCTGGTCCTCGAGGCTGACCGGCACGCCGTCTGCACCGGTGCGGGCCGGCCGGCGGGCATCGGTGAGCAGGAGGAGGGCGAGCAGGCCGTGCGCCTCGGCGTGCGCCGGGAGCAGCTCCACGACGAGGCGGGCGAGCCGGATCGCCTCCTCGCACAGGTCGGCCCGCACGAGCGAGTCGGCGGTCGTGGCCACGTGGCCCTCGGTGTAGACGAGGTGGACGACGTGGAGCACGCCGTCGAGCCGGTCGGCCAGCTCGTCGTCGGCCGGCACCCGGTACGGGATGCCGGCGGCCTTGATCTTGCGCTTCGCCCGCACGAGCCGCTGGTACATGGTCGTCTCGGTGGTCAGGAAGGCCCGGGCGACCTCGGGCACCTCCAGGCCGCCCACGGTCCTCAGCGTGAGCGCCACCCGCGCGTCGAGCGCGAGGGCCGGATGGCAGCACGTGAACAGCAGCCGCAACCGGTCGTCGGCGACGCCGCTGCGGTCGTGGCCGTGCTCGTCGACCGGTGGCATGCCCTCGTCGGCGCGCACGAGGGCTTCCAGGTGCTCGAGCGCGGCTTGGCGGCGGGTCCGCGTCCGGTCACGCCGGATGGCGTCGATCGCCCGCCGGCGGGCGACGGTCGTCAACCAGCCGGCGGGCCGTGACGGGACGCCACGATCGGGCCACTCGGCCGTCGCGGCGGCGAACGCCTCGGCGACGGCCTCCTCGGCCAGCCCGACGTCGCCGCCCACCTGGCCGGCGAGCGTGGCCAACAGCGCCGTCCAGTCGTCGCGGTAGGCCCGCTCGATGGCCCGGTGGGCGGCGTCGCGGTCGGACGCAGGTGAGGCCGACAGGTTCAGTCCTGCTCGTGGGTCGACAGGGGGCGGACCTCGACGGACCCGTAGGTCGCGTTGGGCATCCGCTTCGCCCAGGCGAGGGCGGCGTCGAGGTCGGCGACGTCGATGATGATGTAGCTGAAGAAGGACTCCTTCGTCTCGGCGAAGGGCCCGTCGGTCACGATCGTCTCGTCGCCGCGGGTGCGCACGGTGGTGGCAGTGGCCTCGGTGTCGAGGCCGTGGGCGGCGACCAGGCCGCCTGAAGCGCCGAGCTCGCCCATCAGCTCGCCCCAGCGGGCCATCTCGTCGTCGAACTCGGGCGTGCCCTCGGCCGGGCCGGTGCCGGGCGCGTGGCGGAGCAGGAGCATGTACTTCATCGGGGGCCTCCTCGGGCTGTGTCCGGTGCACGGCGTTCGCCGCACACCGAGACGTCGTGCTGCTCTACCCGATTCGACAGCCTCGACGAAGTTCTCGCGAAGATCGCCAGGAAGGCTTGGAGTCAAGACCTTGGTGCGACCACCACCGTCGTGAAAGGACGCCGGTCTCAAGCGCCTTTGCTTCGTTCGCCCGTGACCACGGACCCTGTCGAGGCGCTCGCGACGCCTCGCCAACGCCCTGACTGGGGAGACACCATGGTGATCGTGTGGGCGACGGGGACTTCCATGCAGGCCCTGCCAGGGTCTCCCTCAGTCCTCGGCGGCGAGCTCGGTGTCGAGGGTGACGTGCTCGACGCCCGTCGGCACCATTGCGGCGAGGTCGACGGCGAGCTCGGAGGTGCCGCCGACGTGGACCGACCAGAGGTCGACGTCGGTGGCGACGAACCACCGGCGGTCCGCCGGCCACCACAGGTCCGGCCGCTGCCAGCGTTCGGGCGATCCCGGCTCGCGCAGGGACCCGACGCCGGCGACCGTCCCGGCCACGAGGTGGTAGGTGCGGTTGGGCAGCTCGAACCGCGGCACCACCGACAGCCCCGAGGCGATCGCGTCGCGGCGGCGTCGGTCCTGGTCCCGGAGGCGGGCACGCTCGACGCGGATCCGACGGCGCGTGGCCGGTGTCGACGGCCCGCTCCAGGCGTACATCGAGGTCGCCGTGGCCCAGCCGTAGCCCTCCCACACGGCGAACCACGCCTCGTCGGGCGTGGAGGTGTGCGCCTCGCCGGCACGGGCCACGATGGCGAACAACGACCGGTAGAGGTCCCACCAGTCGGCGGCCTCGGCGTCGGGGACGTCGATGCGGACGTAGGCGGCGAAGTCGTTCGGCACCAGCGCGCCGACCGTGCCCCACCGACCGCGGCACGCCGGCGCGAGCCAGCCCGCGGCGGCCGCCGACCCGGGCACGACGAGGTCGTCGCCGAAGATCACCGACCCAGGATCACACGGTCCCTGCGGCAACCCGGTGCCGATCGGTCGACGCCCCGCGGCCCGTGCCGGCGCGACGTCCCGACAGCTCCACGAGGCCCTGGCCCCGCCCGAGGACGTTCGGGCGCGTCACGGGTCGCGCAGTTCGAGCTCCCACCGCCAGACGTCCTCGTCGACGCCCCCGTCGGGGTCCGCCACGGTCGCGGTGCGGACGAAGCCGCAGTGCGCGAGCACGCCGGTGGAGGGGTTGGGGGTGGCGAGCGTGTGGGCCACGACCCAGCCGACGCCGCGGTCCCGGGCGCGGTCGATCAGCGTTCGGGCCGCCGCGGTGGCCAGGCCGCGGCCCTGGCGGGCGGGGGCGATGGCGTAGCCGATCTCGACCTCGCCGTCGGTCGGCGGCCCCTTGAACCCACCGAATCCGACGAGTGCGCCGTCGTCGTCGAAGAACAGTTGCGATCCCCAGGGGTCGGCGTCGTGGTTGCGGGCCGCGTCGAGGGCGTGCGGGAGGACCTCGGGGAACCCGGCCCACCCCTCGGCCACGGCGATGCCGAACCGCTCGACGAAGGTGGCGTCGCCCTCGACCAGGGCTTCGATCCACTCGACCCGCAACGGTTCCACTCGCATCGCTCGGCCTCCTCGGACACCGGGTCCGTGAAGGCCCGTCGGGTGATCAGCGCCGCATCTGAGCACATGCGGATCCTCTGCCGGCAGGCATTTCGCGGCATCGCCGGCCGGCCGAGCGCCCCGGCGGGCACCACCCTTCTGAAGTAGATGTAACGACTTCTAACTATGTCACTAAGTATCTAGAACTACTTGACGATAGCCTTCCCCAGTCGTTCTGACTACGGGAGAACCACGTGTCGACAGCAGTGGCCACTCATCTCGACCAGCGCCTCGCAGCCGTCCGCCGGCTCGACCTGGCGCGTCCGCCCCGGGGCTGGGTGCGCGCCATCCGCGACGCGCTCGGCATGACGACCGAGCAGCTCGCCGATCGTCTCGAGATCACCCAGTCGGCCGCATCGAAGCTTGAGGCCTCCGAGGCCGCCGGGACCATCCGGCTCAACTCCCTCGCCAAGGCCGCCGACGCACTCGGTTGCACCCTCGTGTACGCCCTCGTGCCGAAGGAGTCCCTGACCGCCACCCTCCACCAGCGCGCCCGCTCCGTGGCAGCACACGAGCTCGGTGCGGTCGACGTGACGATGGCGCTCGAGGACCAACGCGTCGGCATCGATCTTGCGACGGTCGAGGAGTACGCGACGTCGCTGCTCGGGTCTCGGCGGCTCTGGGATCGGAAACGTGGATGACGCTGAGCCGGGCGGCGCGACACCGCTCGCCGACGCCGACCTCGACGGGCTCAAGCCGACGTGGGTCGCCACCCGATCGGACCTCGACCGCGTGGAGCAGGAGAACATCATCAAGGCGACCCGGTGGGTCAACGACCGGTCCTGGACGACCGAGCGCGTCCTGGACGAGGCCGCCCTCAGGCGACTGCACCGCCGGATGTACGGCGACGTGTGGACCTGGGCCGGCGACTACCGCCGGACCCAGAAGCAGTTCGGGAACCTCACGGGGTCGGACCACTGGGAGATCGGCGTAGACGTGCGCAACGCCGTCGCCGACACCCTGGTCCAGGTCGGTGCACTCCTGCACCCTGACGACAGCGACCACGGAACGGCGGCCGACGAGGTCGCCCTGCGGCTGCACCATCGACTGGTGGTCGTCCATCCGTTCGCCAGCGGCAACGGGCGCTGGTCCCGCCAGGTCGCCACCCTGCTCGCCCGAGCGCTCCAGCGGCCCGACTTCACGTGGTCGGGCATCGGGCTACGGGTCGCCGGAGGCGTCGATCGGTCCGGGTACGTCGACGCGCTCCGCGCCGCTGACGACCACGACCTCGGCCCGCTGATCCGCTTCGCCCGGTCGTAGCTCGCCGCGGCGGCTCAGGTGGTGGTGGCGAGGAGCTCGCCGAGCGAGTCGAGCTGGGCCTTGTAGCCCCACTTCATGCCGAAGGCGGCCATCTTGGCCTTGGGCCCGATCCTGGTGATGGTGACGGTGAGGCGCACCCGGGTGGCACCGCCGACCCGGGCGAAGGTGACCTCGTTGGCGTGCTCGATCGTCGTGTTCGCCTCCTCGCCCTCGGTCCAGGATCGGGCGTCGTAGCCGAGGAGCGCCTCGGGGTCGACCACGGTGAAGGTGCCGGCCATGGGCCAGCGCGTGCCCTGGTACTTGCCCATCCCCTCGCCCGCCTCCATCACGACTCGGATGTCGCCCCCGACGCGCAGGTCGATCTCGCAGTCGGTGACGGTGGTGTGCTCGGGTCCCCACCAACGGCGCAGCAGGCCGGGGTCGGTCCACGCCTGCCACACGCGGTCCAGCGGTGCGTCGTAGGAGCGCTCGAAGTCGAGTCGCTTGGTCTTCCTGAAGAGCGGCATGGCGTCGGTTCCTCGTGGTTCACGCGACGGCGCGGCGGACGATCTCCGCGATGCGGGCCTCGGTCGGCTCGTCGAGCCCGGTGAGGAACCAGGCCGAGGCCATCAGCTGGTGGCCGGCGTCCGGATCGGGCTCGTGGTGGGCGTGCTCGCTGAGGCCGAGCGTCAGGTACTCGTCGCCGTCGACCCGGAAGAAGCACAGCACGGGATCCCTCTTCGAGGTCGCGTAGCCGGGCATCTGGTACCAGAGGCGGGGCTGGAGGCTGGGGGCGGCTTCGAGGATCAGCTCGTGGAGGCGAGCTGCGACGTCGTTGAACGCGGGCAGCGCAGCGATCTTGTCCCGCACCGCGGCGTCATCGGTCGGTCTGCTGGCCATCGTGGTGCCTTTCGGTGTGGAGCGTGTGGAGGAACGCGCCGAGCGAGTCCAGGCGCGCCACCCACAGCTGCTCGAACGAGTCGACCCAGTGCGCGACGGCGACGAACTGCTCGGGCCGCAGGCGGTAGCTCCGGTGCCGGTGCCTCGCCTCCACCGAGACGATCCGGGAGTCGCCGAGGACCCGGAGGTGCTTGGACACCTGGGGCTGGCGGAGGCCCAGGTTCTCGACGATCTCGCCGACCGTCAGCGGGCCGCCGCGCAGCAGCTCGACGATCCGCAGGCGGTTCGGCTCGCCCAGCGCGGCGAACGCCGCCGCGTCGACCACGGCGGGCACGGCGCTCACGCCGGACGTGGCCGGGTGATCGGAGGGCCGTCGACCATGGCGCCGAACGTACGGTCTCATCACATTCTTGTCAAGGAATATGAGAGCCGGTTCCGGTCTCCCGCCGCGACGCCGCCCTGGCCGGCGTGGGCCACCACGTCGTCGAAGCAGGGTCACCCGCCGGCGCCGGTGGTCGTAGGCACCGCTCGTCACCACAGCCGACCGCGCCGCCGCCGGACGCGCCGCCGCCGGACGGGTGCCGGGCGCTATCCGACGGGGAGGCCGAGCGCGGGGGCGAGCGCGGCGAGCTGACCGAGGGCGTCGTCGCCGAGGGCCTGGACGGCGACGTGGTCGGCGCCTGCCTCGACGTGGGCGCGCACACCGGCGGCCACGACGTCGGGACCACCCTGGGCGACGAGCGCGTCGATCAGCGCGTCGCTGCCGCCGTCGGCCAGGTCGGCCTCGCTCCACCCCAGCCGGCGGAGGTTGGCCAGGTAGTTGACGAGCTCGAGGTAGGGCTTGGCCACGCGCAGCCGGCCGAGCGCTCGGCTCTCGACCGTCGGCCCCGGAGCGTCGCCGACCACGACCTTGTGCTCGGGGGCCAGCAGCACGCCTTCGCCGAGCACCTCCCGGGCATGGGCCGTGTGGGCCGGGGTGACCAGGTAGGGGTGCGCCCCGGCGGTGCGGTCGGCGGCCAGTCGCAGCACCTTGTCGCCGAGCGCCGCCAGCACGATCCGCTCGGACGGCACGCCGTGCCGGGCCAGCGCGTCGAGGTAGCCGACGAGCGTGGCGTACGGACGGGAGTAGCCGCCGATCGCCTCGGGGTGGCCGATGCCGATGCCGAGCAGGAAGCGACCGGGGAACGCCGCCTCGATCCGGGCGAACGACTCGGCGACGACCTCGGCGGGGTCCTTCCAGACGTTGACGATGCCGGTCGCCACCTTCAGCGAGCCTGTCGCGGCGAGCAGCTCGTCGACCAGGCCGAGTCGGCCGTCGGGCGACCCACCCAACCACAGCGCGCCATACCCGAGCCGCTCGACCTCGGCGGCGAACGCCGCGTCGGTCTGCCCGGCTCCACGCCACACCCCGTACGTCCCGATGTCGAGCGTCATGCGATGAGCAACCTGGCCCGGCCGGTCACGATTCCCCCGCTCGGGCGGTGTCCACCGGGGGAGGCGGCTGCCCGTCGATCCGTTCGGCCTCGGCTTCGGCTTCGGCTTCGGTCTCGGCTTCGGCCAGTGCCGGGTCGCTGCCGCGGCCGCTGTCGCGGCCGGATCAAAGGAGACGAGCGGATCCGGTGCGCCGGCTGGTACGCCGCCGCGGCCCGTCGTGCCCGCCCACCGGCGCGTGTGGGACCAGTTGGTCGAGCTCCTGCGATGGATGGTCCCTGAGCTGGCCGCTGTTCACGAGGCCGACCCGGCCGTGCCCAACGTCCTCGCCGCGCGGCCGTAGCCGGACACCGGTCAGAGGCGGGGGTCGACGGGTTCGCTCTCCATGGCCAGGACGGCGAAGGCGCATTCGTGGACTCGGTGGAGCGGTTCGCCGGCGACGAAGCGCTCGAGGGCTTCGATACCGAGGGCGAACTCACGCTGGGCCAGGGATCGCTTCTTGCCAAGGCCACGGTCCCGAAGGCGTTCGAGGTTGGCGGCCACGAGGTACTCGGGGCCGTAGATGATCCGGAGGTACTCGGGCCCGCGGCACTTGATCCCGGGCTGGATGAGGCCACGCTTGCCGGTGACGATGGCGTCGCGGGGCTTGACGACCATGCCCTCGCCTCCGGACTCGACGAGCTGTTCCCACCAGGCGACGCCTGCGGCCTCGCTCTCGGGGTCAGTGAGATCGACCGCGAGGTGCCGGGTGGGTCGGATGAAGCCGTCGCCGGCAGCGGAGACCGCTCGGTGATGGAGAGGTGCCACTCGTGGTCCTGCTCGGCGCGAAGGGCGCCTTCGGATGCGAGAACGACGAACGGAGCGACCTGGAGGTCGTCGGGTTCGCCGACGGTCCAGCAGTGCCGGCGGTAGGCGGAGGTGAACCGATCGAGGGCGAGGGCCCGCTCGCCCGTCCGATGAGCGAGATCACCGACGTCGACGCCTCGGTTGATCGCGGTGGTGAGCAGATCGCCCGCGGCGGCGGTCATGGCTCGCCCGGCCGCGCCGACCGCGGCGTACTGGGTCCGCAGCAACTCTTCAGCCTTGGCTGACCAAGGAAGCAGTTCGGTGTCGAGGGCGATCCAGTCGGTGTCGAGATCGTCCCACAGGCCCGCCGCGGTGACCGCGGCGCGGACGCGGTCGACGACCTTGGCCTGCCAGGCCGGGTCAGAGAAGAAGGCTCGACCCGTCCGCGTGTACACGGTCCCGGCGGCCGGATCATCGATCTTGAAGCGGCGGGAGGCGACCTCGGTGTCCCGGCACACGATGACGACCGCGCGCGAACCCATGTGCTTCTCCTCGCAGATCACCTGGGCGATGCCGTCGCGCCGGTAGGCGGCGAACGCCTCCGCCGGGTGTTCGAGGAGGTCGGGGCGTGCCGAGGTCGCCGTTGGGGCCATGGTCGGTGGCAGGTAGATGAGCCAGCGGGGGTCGATGGCCCATCGGCTCATGACCTCGAACGCGGCCGCGGCGTTCTCGGTGCCAACGGTGATGCGCGGCTGGAGACGAGTGTCGACGATCCGCCTTCCGAGCACATCGGTGGCGTCGAGCAGCTCCGCCGGTCGTTCCACCTCGGTCGGCGGGTGGAGGGGTTTGGTCGGCTCCCAATAGGTGCGCGCCGCCGAAGCGGATACGAGATCCCAGCCATGGCCCTTCCTTGCTCTGCCGTGGCTCCAAGGGGATCGGTGGCCGGTGGCGTCGATCTGCCCGACCGACGAATGGCACATCACCCGAGCCCGGGTCGATCACGATCTCGTAGGGCTCATCGCTGCCCGTCATCAGCTTCAGGTCGGCGATCGGTGATCGCTGGTGTTCCCTTCGCGATGACCCGGTTGCCGGTGGGTCAGGGGATCTTCTCCTCTTCGTAGGGTTGCGTCGCTTGGCCCGACCATTGCTCTGCGTCGTTGGTGATCCGGGTGTGGATCTTGATGGCGCGGACCGAGAGCTGGGTCTCGCGCAACACGAGCGAAGGACAGAGGGCACGGAGTTCTTCGAGTGCTCGGGGCAGGGCCTAGATC
>JBFWTJ010000167.1:0-8663 GCA_050247895.1 Acidimicrobiia bacterium | reverse complement strand
CGGCCGGGCCCTGCGGGGGGAACCGGTGCGCCATGACGGAACGCCCGGCGGTGTCGGCCGCGGTGCTGGCTCCCGACCTCGGCCTGGCGGTGACCTTCGAGGCCCGGCCGGACGGCTCCGACGAGGCCCACGTGCACGTGGGCGGCCAGGCCTACTGGATCG
The DNA here is from genome assembly GCA_050247895.1 of Acidimicrobiia bacterium. Lineage (GTDB taxonomy): Bacteria > Actinomycetota > Acidimicrobiia > Acidimicrobiales > VFJN01 > CAVPEW01. Next base: position 8,501 of record JBFWTJ010000167.1, on the reverse strand, counting down.
CCCGGATGCTGGCCGAGCTCGACGTGGCCACCACGGTGGTGGCCACGCTCGGGGGCGAGGCGGGCACGGCGGTGGGGGCGCTGCTCGGCTCCGGGCCCTTCGCCGCCGTGCGGGTCGTGGGCACCGAGGGGGCCAACGGCGTCTACGTGCACGACCGGCGCGACGGGGACCGGACCGAGGTGGCCCAGGTGCGCGGCGCCCCGCTCGACCGGCACGCCACCGACGACCTGTACGGCGCCATGGTGACGTCGTCGTTGGACGCCACGGTGGCGGTGCTGGGCGGCCCGGCCGACGGGGGCCTGGTCCCCGACGAGCTCTACGAGCGGCTGACCGTCGAGCTCAAGGGACTGGGGTGCACGGTCGTGGCCGACCTGTCGGGCCCGCCGCTGGGCGCGCTGCTGCGGGGCGGTCCGGACCTGGTCAAGGTCAGCGACGAGGAGCTGTGCCGGGAGCGGCTGGCCGACGGCGGCGACGACGCCGAGGTCCGGGCCGGCATCGAGCGGTTGCAGGCGCGGGGCGCGGCGTCGGTGATCGTGACCCGCAGCGGGGGCCGCTCCACCCTGGCCTCCCTCGGCGGCCGCCTCTTCCGGGTGACCGGCCCGGTGCTGCTGACCACCGACGACCGGGGCGTGGGCGACTCGCTCACCGGCGCGGTGGCCGCCGCGCTGGCCGGGGGCGACGAGCCCCGCCGCGCCCTGCAGATCGGGGCCGCGGCGGCGGCGCTCAACGCCACGCGGCGGGGTGCGGGCAGCGGCGTGGGTGCCGACGTGCGCGCCCTGGCCGACCACGTGGAGGTCGTCGCCGAGCCATCCGGCGCCTGACGGTCGCTCCCGGACGGGGTCCGGCCCGTGGCCGGCGGGCTAGTCCTGGAGGGGGAGGACGGCCTCGGCCAGCTCGCCGAGGTGGGCGGTCCAGTCGGCCGGCTCGGTCGCCGGCACCACGACGAACTTGGTCGCCCCGGCACCGACGAAGTCCTGGATGCGGCGTCGCAGCGCGGGCAGGCCCTGGACGACGAGCTCCTCGGGCTCGAGGTCGGGCCGCCGGCGGTTGACCGAGCGCACCAGGTCGTCGGGGATCGGGCCCTCGACGTAGGTGACGATGGCCCCGTAGTGGTCGGGCTCGATGCGCCGGCCCAGCGCGGCGGCCTCGGTCCTGATGACGTCGATGCCCTTGGCCACGTCGCGGGGCAGGCACATGCTGGGCAGCCAGCCGTCGCCGTGGCGGGCGCAGCGGCGCATCTCGCTGTTGGCGATGCCCCCGAGCCAGACCTCGAGTGCCGGGCGGACCGGGCGGGGGCCGACCCGGGCCCGCTCGAAGGTGAAGGTGCCGTCGTGGTCGACCACCTCGCCGGCCCACAGGGCCCGCACGACCGGCATCAGCTCGTCGAAGACGGCGGACCGGTCGCCCCGGCGGATGCCGAAGGCCTGCTGCTCGGCCGGCTCCACCACGCCGAGGCCGAAGGCCGGCAGCAACCGGCCGCCCGAGAGCCGGTCGAGGGTGACGAGCTGCTTGGTCAGCAGCATCGGGTTGCGCCCGGGCAGGACCAGCACGGAGAAGCCGAGCTTGAGCCGGGTGGTGCGCCCCGCGGCGACGCCGAGCGCGACGACGGGGTCGGGCATGTCGCCGCTGATCCGCTCGGAGAGCCACAGCGAGTCGAAGCCGAAGGCCTCCAGGCCGTCAACGGCCTGCGCGAACCGCGCCGCGTCCAGGTCCCCTCGCGTGCCCAAGCCGACGCCGATGCGAACCTTCATCCCTCGACCTCCCGACACGTTTCGTAGCACTTCACGGCCCGGGCGGTCGGCCAAGGGGTCCACGGGTGGGCGGGACGGTCGAGGCCGCGGCGGCGGCCGGGTGCCCGAGGTCGTCAACGCCCTACGCTGCGCGCCCGTGCTGGCCATCGATCCCTCCGCCCCCTTCCGCCTGGACGACCGCACGGCCGTGGTGACCGGAGCCTCCAGCGGGCTGGGCGCCCGCTTCGCCCGGGTGCTGCACGCGGCCGGCGCCACGGTGGTGGCCGCGGCCCGACGGGTGGAGCGCCTCGAGGCGCTGCACGAGGAGCTGGGCGAGCGGCTGGTCGCCGTGCGCTGCGACGTGACGGTGGCCTCGGACTGCGAAGCGCTGGTCGAGGCCGCCTTCGGCCTGCACGGGCGCCTCGACGTGCTGGTCAACAACGCCGGCATCGCCAACCCGATGCCGGCCGAGGACGAGCCGCTGGACCACTTCCGCAACGTGGTCGAGGTCAACCTGAACTCGTTGTTCCACCTGTCCCAGCTCGCGGCCCGCCACATGATCGAGGCCGGGCACGGCTCGATCGTGAACATCACCTCGATGCTGGGCCTGGTGGCGTCGGCGCCGGTGAAGCAGGCGTCCTACGTGGCGTCGAAGGGCGCGGTGGTCAACCTCACCCGGGAGCTCGGCTGCCAGTGGGCCCGCAAGGGGGTGCGGGTCAACGCGCTGGCTCCCGGGTGGTTCGCCTCGGAGATGACCGAGGGGATGCTGGCCGACGATGCCGGGATCGGCTTCATCCGCCACGAGTGCCCGATGGCCCGCGAGGGCGAGGAGCACGAGCTGGACGGGGCCCTGCTGTTCCTGGCCGGCGACGCCAGCAGCTACGTCACCGGCGTGACGCTCCCCGTCGACGGCGGCTGGACGGCGCGCTAGCGCGAGCCGGCCGACGACGCGCGACCCGGCGGCGCGCGTCGGGACGGTCCTGCGGGCCGGGACGAGGTCGCCCGTTCGTGGCGCGCCGGCCCCGGGCGCGACCAACCCGTTCGTGGCGCGGCGGGCCGGCCTGCGAGGCTGGACCGGTGCTGCAGGTCCGTGAGCTGTCGGTCGAGGTGGGCGGCTCCGTCGTGCTCGAGGGGGCCAGCTTCAGCCTGCGGTCCCGTGACAAGGTCGGCATCGTCGGGCGCAACGGTGCCGGCAAGACGAGCCTGCTCAAGGTGCTGGGTGGTGCGGCCGAGCCGTTCAGCGGGATCGTGCACCGCAGCGGGGGCCTGGGCTACCTCCCGCAGGACCCGCGCCTGGAGGGCGTGCCCGACGACCGGTTGGCCCTGGCCCACGTCCTGTCGGGCCGCGGGCTGGATGTCGCCGCGGCCCGCCTCGAGCACCTGCGCCGGCGCATGGAGGACGATCCGACGGCGGACGCGGTGGCTCGCTTCACCCGGGCCGAGGACCGGTTCCGCCACGAGGGCGGCTACGCGGCCGACGCCGAGGTCCGTCGCCTCGCCGCGGGGCTCGGGCTGGACCCCGACCGGCTGGACCAGCCCGTCGGCGCCCTGTCGGGCGGCCAGCGCCGGCGGGTCGAGATCGCCCGGATCCTGTTCGCGGGCAGCGACCTGCTGCTGCTCGACGAGCCGACCAACCACCTCGACACCGATGCCCGGGCCTGGCTGCTCTCGTTCCTGCGCCAGTACAAGGGCGCGCTGCTCGTCATCAGCCACGACCTCGACCTGCTCGACGAGGCGATCACCCGGGTCCTGCACCTGGATCGACCGGGCGACGACGTGGTCGGCGACCTGGTCGAGTACAAGGGGACCTACTCCGAGTACGTCCGGGCCCGGGCCCTCGACGAGGCCCGGCAGGCCAAGCTGGCCGAGCGCCAGGACGCTGAGATCGCCCGCCTGCGCACCCTGGCCGACAAGCTCCGCCACTCCACCGAGGCCATGGCCCGCAAGGCCCAGACGCTGGACACCCGGGTGGCCCGCCTCCGCCGGGGCAAGGTCGACGCGCCCACCGCGCAGCGCTCGGTGCACGTGCGGTTCCCCGACCCGCCTCCGGCCGGGCGTACCGTGCTGACCGTCGAGGGCCTGGCCCAGCGCTACGGCGCGCTCGAGGTCTTCGACGACGTGCGCTTCGACGTGGGGCGGGGGGAGCGGCTGCTGGTCATGGGCCTGAACGGCGCGGGCAAGACCAGCCTGCTGCGCATCCTGGCCGGCACGACCTCGCCGGCGGCGGGGACCTTCGCCTGGGGCCACCAGGTCGTGCCCGGCTACTACGCCCAGGAGCACGAGGGGATCACCCCGGGCCGGTCGATCCTGGACCACCTGCGGGGCGAGGTCCCCGGGGCGACCGACCCCCAGCTCCGCTCGATCGCCGGCGGCCTGGGCCTGACCGGCGACAAGGCCCACCAGGACGCCGGCACGCTCTCGGGCGGGGAGAAGACCAAGCTGGCCCTGGCCATCCTGGTGGCGGGACGGCACAACGTGCTGCTGCTGGACGAGCCGACCAACAACCTCGACCCGGGCTCGCGCGACGCGGTGGGCGCCGCGCTGCGGGAGTGGCCGGGCACCATCGTGCTGGTCAGCCACGACGTGGCCTTCGTGCGCGAGCTGGCCCCCGACCGGGTCCTGCTCATGCCCGACGGCACGATCGACCACTTCGACGACGGGTACCTCGACCTGGTCGAGCTGGCCTGACGACGGCGCGGCGCCCGGTGCCGCGTGGCCGACCGGACCGCCCCCGAGGTCGGGGCCCGGGTGGGCGAGTGCCCGGGCCCCGACCGGACGGGGTCAGGTGGTCGAGACCTGGACCACCGTCCGGGTGCCGGTGACCGACAGGACCTCGATGGTCGTGCCGGTCGCCGGGAGCTTCACGCCCATCTCGGGGACCTCGGCGAACCAGTGGGGACGGGTGTCGTCGAAGCGCGGTTCGGCCGCCCCGCCCCGCAGGTAGCTGGCGATCCCGTCCACGTGGAGGGTGAACGACCGGGGCCGGGTCAGCGAGAAGGGCGCGTCGTAGACCTGGATCCTCGACCGCCAGGGCGCACCGGCCAGGTTGTAGATGGGCCGGGGGTGGGCGTCGACGGGCAGGACCAGGCCCTCGCCCGGGTGCTGGCTGGTGTTGTTGTCGAGCTGGGAGGTGTCCCAGTACGAGACCAGCAGGCCCGGTTCGTAGGCGAAGTGCTCGACCCAGTCGGGCCGGTCGGGGAACCCGAAGTTGTAGGGCCCGGTGGCCAGGTACCGGTCGTAGGAGACCGGGGTCCGGTGCGAGGCCAGGTAGTGGTGGGGGAACTGGGCCGTCTCGATGCCGGTGGTGGCGACGAACCCGTCGAGGGCCCAGCCCTCGTCGCCGGTCTCGGCGCCGCTGGTGACCACAGGCACCCCGTCGGCGCGCACCACGATCTCGTCGGCGAAGAAGCCCTCCAGGGCCAGGCCGCCGTCGGTCCGGTAGAGGAACCGCAGGTCGACGGCCTGCCCGGCGTAGGCGTCGAGCGGGACCGTGACGTCGACCCAGGCGCCCTCGGTGGAGCGGGACAGCGCCGGCCGGTCGCTCCCGTCGCGGTCGAAGGGCTCGCCCCCGGCCGTGCCGTCCAGGCTCTCCCAGGTCGCGCCGCCGTCGGCGGACACCTGGACGTAGAGATCGTCGTAGCCGGACTCGATCTCGTAGCGGGCCACGAGGTCGAGCTGCGCGCTCGACGCGCCCGACAGGTCGAGGTGCCGGGTCAGGGTGTTGGCCAGGTCGTCGCCCTTGCCCGACCACCACATCGCCGTGCCGGCCGCGGGGCTGCCGTGGTCGGTGGTGACCTCCTTGGGCGGCAGGACGACCACGAGGCCCTGGGGCAGGTCGCTGTTGAACTCGTGGGGGCCGAGCTCGAGCGTGCGGGTCTGGCCGGCCGGGACGACCTCGTAGTCGAGCCAACCGAGCTGGAGCTTGTCCCACGCCGACATGTCGCCGGCCCGGGTCCCGATCGCCTCGCCCTCGCCGGCGAGCCGGCTCTGGGCCATGAGGGTCCACCACTCGACGCCGTTCTGGCCGCCGGTGGTGTCGTAGTGGTCGGGCAGGCCGAGGTCGTGGCCGTACTCGTGGGCGATGGTCGACAGGCCGCCGTTCTCGGGCTGGATGGTGTAGTCGCCGACCCAGATCCCGGTGTCGCCGGCCTCGACGCCCCCGAGGAGGTTGTCGGCCGGGCCGGTCAGGCCGGCGTCGCTGGCGTAGGCGTACCAGCGGTGGCTCCAGATGGCGTCCTCGCCCTGGTAGGGGTCGCCGTCGGCCTGGTCGCCGCCGGCGTGGACGATCTGGAGGTGGTCGACGTAGCCGTCGGGCTCGTTGAAGTCGCCGTCGCCGTCGTGGTCGTAGCGGTCGTAGACGTCGAAGGTGGCCAGCTCGGCGGCGACCTGGTCGGGTGTGAGGCCGGCCGCGGCGCGGTCCTCGGCCCATCGGTCCATGCCGTCGTCGACCAGGTCCCACACGTTGGTGCAGACCTTCTCGGCGCACGGGTAGCCGTCGCTGCGGCCGTACCGGGCCTCGTTGTAGGGGACCCGGACCCAGTCGGTCACGGTGCCGTCGACGGAGTACCGGCCCGACGACTGGCGCTCGTAGTAGGTCCGCAGCGACTCGACGCCCCGCCCGGTGCCGAAGTAGAGCTCCTGGAAGTACGCCTGGCTGAAGTCGGGCTCCCAGACCGTGGTGTTGTCGACCCTGCGGTCGGGTTCGGGGATGGCGTTGTGGACCGGGCCCTCGAAGGTGGACGGGCCCGGCGTGGCCGGATCGGTGTCGACGTCGGGGTAGTCGGGGTGGCGCTCGTCGCCGAACTCGACCAGGAGCGTGAAGACGCGGTCGGTCCGCTCGTTGGCCAGCTCCACGTACTGGCTCCGGGGGGCGACCCGCCCGGCCGGGCCGTGCCCGCCGCTGCGGCTGGTGAGGGGACCGGGGGCGCTGCCCTCGGTCGATCCCATCCTGACCACCTCGCTGCCGTTGACCCGCTCGACGACCGCTTCGCCGGCGATCAGCTGGGTGATGGCCTGCTCGCGCATCTCGCGCCGCTTGTCCTCCAAGGGGTTGGGCAGCTCGTGGCCGTCGTGGCCCTCGTGGCCTTCTTCGCCGGGCGCGCCCGGGACGTGCTCGGGTTGGCCGTGGGCCGCCGGTCGGCTGCCGGCGCGGTCGACGGGTCGGTCGGGTGGTGCGGCGCCGGCCGGCCCCCCGAGGGGACCGGCGAGTGCCAACCCGAGGCCGAACGCGGTCAACGTGGCGGTGACCTTGCGCATGGTTCCTCCTGGCTGGTGGATGCGCCCGCCACCTCGTCGCTGCCGGGATGCCCAGGCCCTGCCGGGACGGCGGCACCGTAAGTGGCGGAGCGACCACGCGCAACCGGTTCCGCGACGCGGCGGAACGGAAACGGCCGGGGGTCAGCGCAGGGTGACGGGCGTGCTCACCAGGTCGAAGAAGTCGTTGCCCTTGTCGTCGACGACCACGAAGGCCGGGAAGTCCTCGACCTCGATCCGCCAGACCGCCTCCATGCCCAGCTCGGGGTACTCGAGCACCTCGACCTTGCGGATGCAGTCCTGGGCCAGGCGGGCCGCCGGGCCGCCGATCGAGCCCAGGTAGAAGCCGCCGTGGCGCTGGCACGCGTCGGTGACCTGCCGGCTGCGGTTGCCCTTGGCCAGCATCACCAGCGATCCGCCGGCGGCCTGGAACTGGTCGACGTAGGCGTCCATCCGCCCGGCGGTGGTGGGGCCGAACGAGCCCGACGCCATGCCCTGGGGGGTCTTGGCCGGCCCGGCGTAGTAGACGCAGTGGTCGCGCAGGTAGTCGGGCATCCCGCCGCCGGCGTCGAGGCGCTCCTTGATCTTGGCGTGGGCGATGTCGCGGGCCACGACCATCGGTCCGGTGAGCGACAGCCGGGTCTTGACCGGGAGCTGGGAGAGCTGGGCCCGGATCTCGGCCATCGGCCGGTTCAGGTCGACCTGCACGACGTCGCCGTCCAGGTCGGCCGTGGTGGTCTCGGGCAGGTGGTGGGCCGGGTCCTCCTCGAGCTGCTCGACGAAGATGCCGTCCCGGGTGATCTTGCCCAGCGCCTGGCGGTCGGCCGAGCACGACACGGCGATGGCCACCGGGCACGAGGCGCCGTGGCGGGGCAGGCGCACGACCCGCACGTCGTGGCAGAAGTACTTGCCGCCGAACTGGGCGCCGATGCCGAACTGCTGGGTGAGGGCCAGGACCTGGGCCTCGAGCTCGATGTCGCGGAACCCGTGCCCGAGCTCGGAGCCGGCCAGGGGGAGCGCGTCGAGGTAGCGGGCCGAGGCGTACTTGGCCGTCTTGAGGGCGTACTCGGCCGAGGTGCCGCCGATGACGATGGCCAGGTGGTACGGCGGGCAGGCCGCGGTGCCCAGGGTGCGCAGCTTCTCGTCGAGCCAGCGCATCAGCGACGAGGGGTTGAGCAGCGCCTTGGTCTCCTGGAACAGGTAGCTCTTGTTGGCCGAGCCGCCGCCCTTGGCCATGAACAGGAACTTGTAGGCGTCGCCGGGCGTGGCGTACAGCTCGATCTGTGCCGGCAGGTTGTTGCCGGTGTTCTTCTCGTCCCACATGTTGAGCGGCGCCATCTGGGAGAACCGCAGGTTCGAGGTCTGGTAGGTCTCGAACACGCCGCGGCTGAGGGCCTCCTCGTCGCCCCCGCCGGTGAGGACCAGCTCGCCCTTCTTGCCCATGACGATGGCGGTGCCGGTGTCCTGGCACATGGGCAGCACGCCACCCGCGGCGATGTTGGCGTTCTTGAGCAGGTC